>NZ_JACJQW010000036.1:0-70356 GCF_014696905.1 Nostoc sp. FACHB-190 | reverse complement strand
CATGGCTGTTATCAATCGCTCAATTACTTGTCTAGATTGAGTTTTACACGATTTTTGACCACTGCAAATACCACACTTGACAATTTCTCCTTTTCCTTAACTTGTCACCAATGTGACTGTCCTGATAATATTTAAATGAAAAGCTGATACCTTGGAGTGGTTTCAGCTTAGTTGGTTTAATACTTGATGTGCTTTCTTGAGGAAGCTTAGTCTTTTTAATCTTCTTCGACACGAGATCCGTAATACTCCTTCATCCACTCTTTCTCAATAACTGCGCTAGAAGGTGCATCAGGCGGTAGATTGATTCTAGCCAAATTCCAGGGTTCTTCTATGTGAGTCATCTGCTCAAGTTCATAACCATCACAAGCAAAGTACTCTTGTGCAACCTCATCTAAAAACTCCTGAACCTCTTGAGGTAATTCTGGATTAGCATCTTCCAAAATTGGCTGCCAACTAAAATGCTTATACTTTTGATATAAATCAGGTATTACAGGGCCATGTACCCATGCTTGAAAATCTTCCAAGAATAAAGGAGTTTTATACAGTGCCAGATGCCAAGCTTGAGCATAGTATACAAGTTTTTGCAGCTTGAGATTACTAATAAAAGAGCCTGTTTCATTTGCCAACCAGATAAAGTAATCGGCTATGTTAAAACATGACAACACTAGTCATAACCTCCTTCAATATTCCTCCAGAGACTTCCACTTAGAGACTGATGCTGGTAATAACTGTTAACTCTAGAAAATTTTTGCTATCAGGATAGTTTAATTGTACTATATTAATCTGCTGACTGAATCATTTGAAAACCATTATTAACACCGTGGCTAGAATATATGCTAAAACCATCGGTGAATTGTATCGCAGGTTTATTTTCAGCGTGCAGACGATGTTCTGTATCTAAGAATAGTTTAGTTGGGCGATCGCAGATAAAACAATATTGCTCAAAAGGAAATACAGTTCCACTTTCAAGTACTAACTGTTCAACAACGCTGGATACTTCAGGATTGTGATAACAATCTAGTTCTGAAATAAAGAAATCAAACGTAGCAGCAGTATACATCCAGTCAAATGATGAAATAGCTTTCCAATAGACTTTTTTCAACCAAAGTTGCCAAACTAATTCTGCTTGATTATGCTTCAAAATTGTATCTAAGATATTAAAATCATCTTCGCGTGGACAATTTAATTCTGAAGGAACATCTGGATTTTCTAAATAGTTGATAAATTTTTTATCCGAATCAGACAAAATCGGCTCTAACGAAATTTGTTTCCAAAAATATTTCAGTTCCTGCCTGATCATATTGATCAAATCTTCAACAAAAATATCTAATAATGAGTAATTTGATGTGTTCATTATTAGCATTTCGTTAATCGCTGCATAAGGGCTAGGACAAAAAATAATCTCTGGCAGATCATAATCTACAAGCGAGTATAAAATTTTGACTAATTCTCGATTTTTATTTTGATCAATCCGCTTAGTAGAAAAGGCTATTTTCTGCCACTTGTCCCAATAAGCTGGAATCAAAGCTGATTTTTCCGGTGTGAGCTTGTAATTTCTTGGTTTCGACATAATAACTTGTAAAATATTTAATCTACATATAGGAATACGGTTTGATTCCTGATTCTAATTGTGTAGGCAGGGAGTAGGGAATGGGGAGTAGGGAGTAGGAAAGAAGTCTGCTCTGGGTGTACTGATTTTTTTCAGAAATCAAATATTAGTCCTATATTATGACTAATAGGACTTACGCAATAACTCTCTAAAACTCTTATAACTTCGTGTCCTTTGCGTCCTTTGCGGTTCGTTTTTTCATACTTTTGCGTAACTCCTGACTAAGTAAAATCACTTGATATGGACTCGTGATTTTATGTGGTGCAATGACATTATTCCTCCGAAAACGGGAAAACTATGGTTAACCCCCTTTGGGGAAATTTCCATGTAAGTCCCGAATAGGAAAATGCTAAAAAAATCTTTGGTGAATGGTTTAATTTTGTCTTTTTCTCTAGTTCCCTGGCTATGCGTGGGAATGCTGGTAAATTCCAAGGCTAATGCTTTACCAGGGCAAACTACAGAAGAAGTTACAACTTGGATGAATGCTCATCCGACACTGCGCCCTGGAAGTGGTGAAAAACTATATGTGCAGAAGAGTGACACCGCCGCCCAACGATTCACGTTTCAGGCTTCAGTATTACCTCCGGGTAAAGTGGGGTTTGCCAAAGAGCGAAACCGGATTCGTTACGAACGCTTGGCAATGTACGATGCAATTAATGGGATGAGTTTTCAACGCCTGCAAGAATCTCTGCGGGTAATTTATGGCTATGATATCTATCAAGATTTTAATCAAGGTCAGGTGGTGTATGACTACCCCAGCCAAGGTGAAGTCAACTCGGCGCGGTTTGCCAAAACTCCAATTAAAGAAGCTTTACAAGGACAACTGCGTATAGGCGATCGCTATGCTTATTGGATCGAAATAGCTAAACCGCGCAACGGTAAAGCTTTCACTGGACAAATGACAGTTTTACTCAAAACTGATGTCGAAAAATTGCTGCAAGAATTACAAACTCGCTGAATCTTAAACCCCGCCAAATCCCCCAGTTGGTGGGGTTTGCCACACACCAGAAAAGATACTTTCTACAGCCAGAGAAATTCTCACTAAATCTTCTTTAAGTAGGGGTGGCCATTCTACCCCAGCTTTGCGTCCAGCTACGTATAACTGTTGTGTCTTGACACTTAACTGATAAAGGGCAAAAGTTAACTCGCGGTCTAGACTGGGTACATCTTTGAGGGCTTCAAACACAACCTTTAACGCCAACAAAATCGAGGTAATCTGACCTGGAACCGGTGGTTTTCCCTGCTTCATCCGCATCAATAAAGCATCAGGGTTTTCTTCGGTTGTGATTGTTTGAGATACAAGCAGTTTGCGGGCTGTGTCGTAATTCATTGGTCAACTTCGCGCGTTAAAATCTGATTTGGTGAAATTGCAGAAATAGTGTATTTAAAAATTTTCGCAATAAGTTTAATTGTGATCAAAAAAGGGGACGCTGTTACTGTCCCCTTTTTTCATAACTCATCAGCGATTAACTACACCGAACTCAGATGTTTTTCTACCACTGCTTGCGGGTTAGCCTCTGGACTATCGGCTTCGGAAGGTGGTACTAATTGCCAGAACTTAGAGACAAATTCTGACCAATTTTGCAGAATTGCTTTGGCTTTGGGTGAACCAGTGCGTTCTGCGTGAGTTCTAATTAACTCTTGCAGTTGTTTTTGGCCTGCTTCTGTCAGAACTCGCTGAATTTTGACGTTTTCCCGGTTAACTAATTCAGGGAAGGAACCATCTTCATCGAGGAAGTATGCCAAACCACCAGTCATCCCGGCTGCAACGTTACGTCCGACTTTGCCGAGGACAACTATAACACCACCAGTCATGTATTCGCAGCAGTGATCACCTGCTCCTTCGACAACGGCTGTACCTTTGGAGTTGCGGACGGCAAAACGTTCACCGGCTAAACCGTTGGCAAATAAGAAGCCGCCAGTTGCACCGTAAAGGCAGGTATTACCCACAATCACGTTCTTGGATGGGTCATAAGTGGCTTTTGCTGGGGGTTTGATGATGATTTCACCACCGTGCATCCCTTTACCTACGTAGTCGTTGGCTTCTCCTTCCAGAGTTAAAGTAATCCCAGAGAGGTTAAACGCCCCAAAGCTTTGACCTACACTACCTTGGAAGTTGAGATTAATTTGTCCTTCAAAGCCACCGTCGCCATATTGAGATGCGATCGCACCAGCTAATCTTGCACCAACCGTTCTATCGGTGTTGACTATTTTTAAATTCTTCGTCACCGTCGATTGGTTGCGAATTGCGGCTTGAATTTCGCTATCCGCCAACAATTGGTCATCAATTACCGGGCCATTGCTATGAACTTCTTCATGCACTAACCAGCTACGGTTTTCTTTTGTATCTGGTAGTTGCAGTAAGCAGTTGAGATTCAAGGCTTGGGTTTTAGCTAGTTTGGCTTCGGGACGGACTGTTAATAAGTCTGCACGACCGATAATTTCTGATAAGGAACGATAGCCCAATTTAGCTAACAAACTCCGCACTTCTTCCGCAACAAAATAGAAGAAGTTAACGACGTGTTCCGGGATACCTTTAAACCGCAGGCGCAGTTTTTCATCTTGAGTTGCTACACCCACAGGACAGGTGTTTTTATGGCAGACTCGCGCCATTTGGCAACCTTCGGCAATCATGGCAATGGAACCAAAGCCAAATTCTTCGCCACCCATCAACGCAGCCATTAAGACATCCCAGCCTGTCTTGAGTCCACCGTCTACCCGCAAAATGACGCGATCGCGCAAACTATTCTGCATTAGGACGCGATGCACTTCACTTAATCCGAGTTCCCACGGTGAACCAGCGTGTTTAATCGAACTCAAAGGTGATGCACCTGTACCGCCATCATGACCAGAAATTTGAATGATGTCGGCGTTGGCTTTGGCTACACCCGCCGCAATTGTGCCGATGCCAATTTCAGCCACTAGCTTGACTGATACTTGGGCTTTCGGGTTGATTTGGTGCAGGTCAAAAATCAACTGTGCTAAGTCTTCAATGGAGTAGATATCGTGGTGCGGTGGAGGTGAAATCAAGGTTACACCGGGCTTAGACCGCCGCAACATCGCAATGTAAGGACTGACTTTTGCCCCTGGTAGTTGTCCGCCTTCCCCTGGTTTTGCACCTTGGGCAATTTTAATTTCGATTTGTTTGGCGCTGGCTAAATATTCTGGTGTGACACCAAAGCGTCCTGATGCAACTTGCTTGATGGCACTAGAAGCTGTATCACCATTCCGCAGTCCCTTCAGGTGCGGTAGGGTGGGGGAGTAACCAGACTCATCGACATCATCTAAAACGTTGTAACGTACCGGATCTTCGCCACCTTCCCCAGAGTTGGATCTACCACCAATCCGGTTCATAGCGATCGCTAAAACTTCATGGGCTTCCCGCGACAATGCACCCAAGGACATCCCACCAGTACAGAAGCGTTTGAGGATATCTTCTGCGGCTTCTACTTCTTCTAAAGGAATTGATTGGCGATCGCTTTGGAAGTCCAGCAAATCTCTTAAAGCTGTAATTGGTCGCCCTTGGAGATATTGTTTGTAAACTTCGTAATGGTCGTATTGCTTGGTTTTCACAGCCTCATGCAATGCTTTGGACATTTCCGGGCTGTTCATGTGGTACTCACCGCCAGGACGGTAGTTAACAAAGCCCAAGTTATCCAATTTCTTGGCTGTGAGTTCTGGGAAGGCTTTGCTGTGAATTGACAAAACTTCTTGCGCCAGTTCACTGACACTCAAACCACCAATCCGAGAAGTTGTCCCCTTAAATCCCAGTTCTAATAAATCGCCACCAATCCCGATCGCTTCAAAGATTTGGGCGGCTTGATAGCTAGATAGCAAAGATATGCCCATCTTGGAGAGGATTTTCAGCAATCCTGACTCTACGGCTTTGCGGTAATTCCCAATCGCTTGTTCTAAGCTGAGGTTGGGCAGTTTACCTCGTTCCATGAACTGCTGAGTTCTAGGTTCAAACCACCAATCCCGGACTGTATCTAAAGCCATGTAGGGGCAAACTGCACCTGCACCATAGCCAATCAAGCAAGCAAAGTGATGGGTACTCCAACACTGGGCGGTATCGACAATGAGGGATGTCTTTGTCCGCAAGCCTTCGCGGATCAGGTGGTGGTGGACTGCACCTACAGCTAATAAAGGTGGAATGTAGCTGGATTCTGAACTAATACCGCCACCAGCGCGATCGCTCAAAATCAATATTTTTGCACCCGCCCGGACTGACTCTGCGGCTTGGGCTTGTAAAGCTGCGACGGCAGATTTTAATCCTTCTGGGCCGTTGGCGATCGCAAATAAGGTTGATAATTCTGCCGTGGCAAAACCAGAAGCCTTGATTGCATCTAACTCAACTTCTGTCAAGACTGGGGAATCTAGCTTCAGTCTCTTGGCATATTCTGGCTTTGGTTCTAATAAATTGCCCCGTTCGCCCAATTCCACCTTCAAGGACATCACCAGCTTTTCACGCAGGGGGTCAATTGGTGGGTTAGTTACTTGAGCAAAACGCTGTTTGAAATAGTCATATAACAGGTGGGGTTTGCTGGACAATACCGCCAATGGAATATCATCCCCCATACAGAACGTTGGTTCTGCACCATTACCTGCCATTTGTTCAATCACCATTTCGACATCTTCGCTGGTGTAGCCAAAGGCAGTTTGTCGCTGAAGTAAGATTTGTTTGTCAACGGTGAATTGACCTTTGCCGTTACCGTTGCCATTACCATTACCATTACCATTGCCATTTGTCCCATGATTGTTGACTAATGACTTCAGGTCTTGACGATGGGTTTGCAACCATTCCCCATAGGGAAGTTGTTGGGCAATGCGTTGTTTAATTTCCCAATTTTTTAGAATTTCATGACTTTCTAAATCCACGGCAATCATTTGCCCTGGGCCTAGTCTGCCTTTCTCCACAATATCGGCTTCGGGGAAGTCAACTACACCTGCTTCTGATGCTACGACGATGTAATCATCTTTAGTAATGACATAGCGTGCAGGTCTTAAGCCGTTGCGGTCAAGGGTTGCGCCGACTTTCTTCCCATCACTGAAAACTAGCAATGCTGGGCCATCCCAAGCTTCTTGCAAACCACTGTAGTATTCATAAAAGTCAGTGATTTCGGGGTAGTTTTGTAAGGAAGGCTGATTTTGGTAAGCCTCTGGCACCATAATCATCAAGGCTTCCAAGGGGCTGCGTCCCGAACGCACTAATAGTTCTAGGACATTATCGAGGGTGGCGGAGTCACTGCTATCTAAAATTACTAAAGGCTTGAGTTCATCATTGCGATCGCCCCATACTGGATGGCTAATACTCGCTTCTCTGGCCATCATCCAGTTAATGTTACCCAACAAGGTATTAATTTCGCCGTTATGTCCCAACAACCGCATAGGCTGTGCTAACGGCCATTTTGGCATTGTGTTGGTACTAAAGCGGCGATGATAAACTGCAAAGGCACTCTTGTATGCGGGATTTTGTAAATCCGCGTAAAAATCTCCCAACACAGCCGAACGCACCATACCTTTATAAACAATGGTGCGGCTGGATAAAGAGCAAATATAAAAATCTTCCGAGACAGCTTTGGCTGCTTTAAAAATCCGTTTACGGGCAATGTATAACTGTCTTTCTAATTCATCGCCAGTTTCATCCGCCGCCAGAAAAATTTGTTCTATTTGGGGTTGGTTTTCTTTGGCTTGTCTGCCCAATAAATGGGGATGTACTGGTACTTCTCGCCAGCCCAATACTGTAAATTTTTCTTCCGCCGCCACTTTTTCAACTTGGGCTTTGGTTTTTTGAGCTAATTCCCGGTCTTGGGGTAAAAATATCATCCCTACAGCCACATTGCTGGTAGATGATATTTCTATCCTGCCTGCGAAATATTCTTTTTGTAACAACTCCCAAGGAATGGCTGTCAATATCCCTGCACCATCCCCAGAATCATGGTCAGCACTACAACCACCCCGATGTTCCAAGCAGGTTAATGCGGCTAAGGCTTTAGTAACGATTTCATGGCTGGCAATATTTTGGCGATGTGCAATAAAACCTACACCACAGGCATCTCTTTCCTCTACTAACCACCTTTGTCCTTGGTAGGTTTCTTGAGAGTTATTATCCGAAAATGACATTGTTTGCAATTGATTCACCCTTTGATCGTTCATAGCCTATTCCTGAAAGTTAAGTCACAAATTTTGCCACTGCTTGGGAGGGAAAGTTTCGCAATTTCGCGTCACAGTCATACATAAATCACGAGAATTTAGGGAAAAAAAATTTTAACTGCGGTTATTTATGGACTTAACCGTGTTAAAATTATTGCGTTGATTCTTCTGTGTTTATGCTGGTTTAGACAAACTACATATTGTGTTAATTTTATGTATTTGGTTTCAAAACTAAGTATTTTCCAGGTTTTTTTCAGATGATAGATGTTTGTCAGGTAGACAGTATCAACTGACCTAACACCAAATTTTTCATGAAAAACTCACTGTTGTAAAAGCTGCAAGATTCCTGATTCAGCAACAAAATCAGCGTATTACACTATATACCCATTTGACAATTCCTAAATATTTTTATTGTTGTCTATCTTGGCTGCTCACCCGTTGCAACTTTTGTTACTAATAACTGTGTCTCACCTCTAAGTAACAGCATAGCAACTATTAGTGAGGAAAGACTATTGTATATATACATTTGATGACCAAAACTATATATCTTATAGTTTGGCAGGAACTAGTGCCAGTTAAAACAGTCAGTTACAGTGGTTTTAGCTTAAACAGGGCTGGTATTTCTCATCAGAGATAACTAGCCAACATATAGGTTATCACGTTTCTGGAGAAGTTAAATCACCCAATTTCCAGAGTTAGTCACAATTAACTTTCCTGTCTTGGAAGTGATAACTTGCAAAAGCACTGGATCAAATATGTTAAAAATGCCAAATTGGTATCGCCAAAAATCTCATACTGCTGTGACTAAGCTTGCCAAACATCAAGCCTTGCGCTTAATTGCATCATCCATAATTGCCACAATCCTTAGTGTATCTCCTAATTGGATGGCGATCGCTCAACAGCCTCCGATCAATCCACAACCAGGACAGTTGCGACGACAAGCCCAATCTGCTGGTAATCAAATTTCCCTCAATGGTCGCATCATCCCCGGTGCTTGGATGGTCAAATTAGGAGTAGTTGATCAGCAAGTTATTTATCTCAGTGATGGTTTATTTCGTCAGGCGATGGGAGTTGATTTTTTAAATAGCAATAATCCTAGCCAACAACCAATTCAGTGGTTTACTTCCACCCCAGAGACCTTAGTAACTCTTCTCCAAGCCGGATACCGCTATCTTGATATCACTGAGTTTACCCAAAAAGCAAATTGGCAAGTACAAGTCAATGGTAACACTTTGGTAATTGTTACTCCCCAAGCGCGAATCAAAAATCTGATGATTGGTCATGAGGCTCTCAATCCTCCTGGTACTTCTACTATCCGTGAAAATCGCGTTGTGGTTGATTTAGACAGTCCCACACCTTGGATAGTCAGACAAGGATTACCCATCAAACCAACTCAAACACCAGATGATCCAGATGCGATCGCTCCTCAACCCACAACCATACCGAATCGAGAATGGCGCATTACCCTGGATGCTTTAACTGATCCAGCTTTAATTCAACGTTACACCCCCATAGCACCACTGCCATCTCTACCAAACCTGAGTAAACAATTACCACAACCACAACCAAACCCTGATAGATTGATTCAAAAAATAGAGGTGGTGCATAACCAAACAATTATTAGTCTGAGTGTTCCTTTTGGTTCAGCGCCGCGTATCACTACAGTAAATAACCCAAATCGCCTAATTATCGAAATTCGCCCTGATGCAATGGTTGAACGCAATATTGCTTGGGCAGATGGGTTACGCTGGCGACAGCAATTTATTAATTTAGGGAAAGATCGTTTTCCGGTAGTGTGGTTGGAAGCTAACCCCCGCAACCTGACTATAAAACCAATTTGGACAACTCCAGAAACTGTAGTCGGCACTGCGCCCTTAATTCAAACAGCGCAAAAATACTTAGCTTTAGCCGCAATTAATGGTGGCTATTTTAACCGCAATAATAAATTGCCTCTGGGCGCGATTCGTCGAGATAATCAGTGGTTATCCGGGCCAATTTTAAATAGAGGTGCGATCGCCTGGAATAATTCTGGGCAATTTTACGTAGGTCGCCTGACATTACAAGAAACTTTAACTGCTCCAAATAATTTCCGCTTACCAATTTTATTTCTCAATAGTGGTTACGTTCAAAGCGGTGCTGCTCGTTATACTCCTAGCTGGGGAAAAACTTATACTCCCCTTACAGACAATGAAAGCATCCTCATAGTTCAAAACAATGAAATTAGCAGTCAGCTATCAGGCGGAAAAGCGGGTCAAACTCCTATTCCTATTCCCCAAAATGGTTACTTGTTAACTTTGCGAGGAACAGCTGCAACTACCGCCACTCAATTACCCATCGGTACAAAGGTAACTTTGGCTAGTAACACCACCCCTGTTGACTTTAGCCGTTACCCCAACATTATTGGAGCCGGGCCGTTATTAATTCAAAACGGTCAAATTGTTCTAGATGCAAAAGCTGAAAAATTCAGCAATGCTTTCATTGCCGAAAAAGCCATTCGGAGTGGAATTTGTACCACAGCTACAGGTACACTGATGATTGCTGCTGTGCATAACCGCGCTGGTGGAGCCGGGCCGACACTCGCAGAACACGCTCAATTAATGAAAAATTTGGGTTGTGTGAATGCTTTAAATTTAGATGGTGGCAGTTCAACTAGTCTTTACTTAAGCGGACAATTACTCGACCGTTCTCCCAATACTGCGGCTCGTGTGCATAATGGTATTGGTATTTTTTGGCAACAAAGATAATTAGAGGCTAGGGACTAGTACAGGTTGGTGGAAATAAACAGACCATAAGAAATTGCTAAGTAGTTAAACATAATTAATTACACAAAGTCATTGCGAATGGAGCGAAGCGAAATGAAGCAATCGCAAGGGCTGGGATTGCTTCGCTTCGCTCGCAATGACTGTAATTAATTTTGCGTGGTTACTTAAAAGGCTTGTGGTATGAATATTCTTTCTTTTGACTTTTGACTTTTGCCTTGTTGTACTAGCCTCTAGCCTCTCAAACTAATTTGTTAAAGATTAGAATAAGCTGTGTTGGCGCTAGGTAAAGAGTTTGTGTATTCACGAGAGTTTTAGTCGTGACTCTTTACATCCCAAAGTTTGATTTTGTTATGTTTAGCAAGGTGTAATTGAATTACTGGTTTTCACGGTTGCAAGATTGCGCCAGATTTTTCCATCAATGGTTAAGAGAAAGGACAGCTTGCTATGTCTCCAAATGAGGTAACTATGGCTCAATATCAAGAAACCGCACCTGCTAAGACTCTACCACTGCCTGCGGCGATCGCTAATCGAAGTGTTGCTGCAACCGAATTGCGCCCTTGGGGTTCTTTTACTATTTTGGAAGAAGGACGTGGATATAAAATCAAGCGCATCGAAGTTAAACCCGGACATCGCCTCAGCTTGCAAATGCACCACCATCGCAGCGAACACTGGATTGTTGTTTCTGGCACCGCCAGAGTAACTTGTGGCGACCAAGAAGTACTATTGGGTAATAATCAATCAACCTACGTACCTCAATGCACCTCCCACCGTTTAGAAAATCCTGGGGTAATTCCTTTAATTTTAATTGAGGTACAAAATGGCGAATATTTGGGTGAAGATGACATTATTCGCTACCAGGACGATTATTCTCGTACAGAAAACTAATCCTCATCGGTTAATTTATTCGTCCTAACAATAAAACTCCGTAAATTTCTCACCTTAGTTATCCAGAAATTTACGGAGGTGAAATTACCAAAAGAACTAGTTGATAGTTTAGCTGCTACTTTTAACGCTACAAATCGGTATTATTTTCATCACTCAGTATTCAGTTAATCAATTATTTTTCGGCAATGAAGCAAGCTCACAGTGGCTTTTGCAAGTAAACCTCTTCATTTACAATGAAATAGCCAAAATCAGTTTTTTGAGTTTTTCAACTCCGCCATATTTTTTTAACAGGCTATGTAACTGCCCAAAAAATTCAATGATTCAACTGAGTCAAGCTGCTAAAATTGAAATTGAACGATTAAAGTCTAAGCAAAAATCCAATACCTTGGTGAGATTAGCCGTTAAACCAGGGGGATGCTCAGACTTATTTTACGATATGTCATTTGCTGAGGTTGTCCAACCAGGCGATCGCACCTTTGAAATTGGTGGTCTGCAAATTCTAGTTGACCATCAAAGTTTACAATACATCAATGAGTTAGTATTAGATTATTCCGAAGACTTGATGGGGGGAGGATTCCGTTTCCATAACCCTCAAGCTATTACTACCTGTAGTTGTGGCAATTCGTTTGCAATTCATCAAGATTCCATAGTCAATGGTCAGTAGTCAAATAGTTTATCACTCTTGTCCAGTCAAATTAGTTTGACAAAAAAGTACTAAAAAAGATATAATCAGGATTTGTTAAAACTTAGACCCCTAAGCAGCTTCACGCGCTGTGACCCATGCCAACCATACAGCAACTAATACGTAGCGAACGCGAAAAAGCGCGTCAGAAAACCAAGTCTCCAGCTCTCAAGCAATGCCCGCAACGGCGCGGTGTTTGTACAAGAGTCTACACAACCACACCTAAAAAGCCTAACTCAGCTCTCCGTAAGGTAGCAAGGGTAAGACTGACATCTGGATTTGAGGTAACAGCCTACATTCCAGGCATTGGTCACAATTTACAAGAACACTCCGTAGTCATGATTCGTGGCGGCCGGGTTAAAGACTTACCGGGCGTAAGATACCATATCATTCGTGGCACATTAGATACGGCGGGCGTAAAAGATCGCAAACAAGGTCGTTCCAAGTATGGAACCAAACGCCCGAAAGAAGCCGCTAAAAAATAAGGCAGAGGCGATTAGTCGTGCCTAAAGGCGATTAGTCGCTTTCTCTGGAAGCGATAAAAATATAAAAAGTTAGCGATCGCCCTTAAACAGTTGTGAAAATAGATATAAGCGTCTATTTTCAAAATTTAAATTAGTTAAGCTACCACTGCCAGCCTGCACTCAGCGAGCAAGTGTAGGTTTAGTTGAGATTGCTGTAAGCGACAGCAGCATTTTCATTTGTCAACTCATACCTGTGATGTTGTCGCTTTGTCTATCCCGTCCAAGATAGCAAATCAGCAATTCAGGGTCGCTGCAAATGTGTAAAAAAATTGCAGCAGTATTAAGTGGCAGCTTCCACCACTCCAGTACTGCGCGGTCTGATAGCATATAATTTCGTTGCCAAATTCCGAATGTAAGGGTAAAGTATGTCTCGTCGTGGTGTAGTTCAGAGGCGGCCAGTTCCGCCTGACTCCGTTTACAATAGTCGGCTGGTGAGCATGATAATTCGCCGGATCATGCGTCACGGCAAAAAATCACTAGCTGCACGCATTGTCTATGATGCACTCAAAACAATTGAAGAGCGCACAGGTAATGCAGCACTAGAAACCTTTGAAAGAGCAGTGCGTAATGCCACACCATTGGTAGAAGTTAAAGCGCGTCGGGTGGGTGGTGCAACCTACCAAGTACCAATGGAAGTACGTTCAGAACGTGGTACTACCTTAGCACTGCGTTGGTTAGTACAATTTTCTCGCTCCAGACCAGGGCGGACAATGGCTGGCAAATTAGCTAATGAGTTAATGGATGCAGCCAACGAAACAGGTAACGCAATCCGTAAGCGTGAAGAAACGCACCGGATGGCTGAAGCCAACAAAGCCTTTGCACACTATCGTTATTAAGCAGCACAGCGATATATCTTGCCTCAAGCGGTATATCGCCGACTGAATAAAAATCCAGACGGGAATCCGTAAAAGTATAGAATCTTAACAAAGAGTAATATACAAGATATCATGAGGCAAAAACTATAGGAGGCTACTGTGGCACGTATAAACCCGCTAGAGAAAGTACGCAATATCGGTATTGCGGCGCACATAGATGCGGGCAAAACAACAACAACAGAGAGAATATTATTTTACTCTGGGATAATTCATAAAATTGGTGAAGTTCACGAAGGAACAGCTGTAACCGACTGGATGGAACAGGAGCGGGAGCGGGGAATCACCATCACTGCTGCGGCAATCAGTACCAGTTGGAAAGATTATCAAATTAACATTATCGATACTCCTGGTCACGTAGACTTCACAATTGAAGTAGAACGCTCCATGCGCGTATTAGATGGTGTAATTGCTGTATTTTGTTCTGTAGGTGGAGTACAACCACAATCGGAGACAGTGTGGCGGCAAGCAGACCGTTACGCAGTACCTCGGATCGCCTTTATTAATAAAATGGATCGCACAGGCGCGAACTTCTATAGAGTTCACGAACAAATGCGCGATCGCCTAAGAGCAAATGCCATTGCAATTCAACTGCCCATTGGTAGCGAAAACGACTTCAAAGGCATTGTAGACTTGGTGCGGAAGCGTGCATACATTTACAACAACGACCAAGGTACAGATATCCAAGAAACGGATATCCCTTCAGAGGTGCAAGAGCAAGCTGAAGAGTACTACACCAAGCTGGTAGAAGCAGTAGCTGAAACCGATGACGCTTTGATGACTAAGTACTTCGATGGCGAAGCACTGACAGAAGAAGAAATCCGGGCAGCCCTTCGCAAAGGGACAATTGCCGGCACAATCGTGCCTGTGCTTTGTGGTTCAGCCTTTAAAAACAAAGGCGTGCAGTTAATGTTGGATGCAGTTGTAGATTACCTACCCGCGCCAACAGAAGTACCTCCCATTCAAGGCACACTTGCAAATGGTGATACAGTCGAGCGCCGGGCGGATGACAACGAACCTCTAGCTGCTTTGGCATTTAAGATTATGGCTGACCCTTACGGTCGCCTAACCTTTGTTCGTGTTTATTCTGGTGTTCTGAAAAAAGGTAGTTATGTATTAAACGCTACCAAAAATAAAAAAGAACGCATTTCCCGCTTAGTTCTAATGAAGGCAGATGATCGCCAAGACGTAGAGGAACTACGGGCTGGGGATTTGGGTGCTGCGTTAGGATTAAAAGATACCTTAACAGGTGATACTATCACTGATGAAGGCGCACCAGTAATACTGGAATCCCTATTTATTCCAGAGCCTGTGATCTCGGTAGCGGTTGAACCCAAAACCAAGAACGACATGGATAAGCTATCCAAGGCTCTGCAATCTCTCTCCGAAGAAGACCCAACCTTCCGCGTCAATGTTGATCCAGAAACAAACCAAACTGTAATTGCAGGGATGGGAGAACTCCACCTAGAAATTCTGGTGGATCGGATGTTACGCGAATTCAAGGTGGAAGCGAATGTTGGTGCGCCACAAGTAGCTTACCGCGAAACGATTCGGAAAGCAGTTACCAACGTGGAAGGTAAGTTCATCCGCCAAAGTGGTGGTAAGGGTCAATATGGTCACGTTGTGATCAATTTGGAGCCAGGAGAACCCGGTAGCGGCTTTGAATTCGTCTCTAAAATTGTCGGTGGCGTAGTACCTAAAGAGTACATTGGCCCCGCCGAGCAAGGTATGAAAGAAAGCTGTGAATCTGGTATTTTAGCTGGATATCCCCTGATTGACGTAAAAGCGACGCTAGTTCATGGTTCTTACCACGATGTAGACTCTTCGGAAATGGCTTTCAAAATTGCTGGTTCAATGGCGATGAAAGAAGCTGTGCTGAAAGCTTCACCAGTACTATTAGAGCCTATGATGAAAGTTGAAGTGGAAGTTCCTGAAGACTTTATCGGGAACGTTATTGGAGACCTCATCTCCCGCCGAGGGCAGATTGAAAGCCAAAGCACTGAACAGGGACTCGCTAAAGTGGCATCCAAAGTTCCACTGGCGACCATGTTTGGCTACGCTACCGATATCCGGTCGAAAACCCAAGGTCGAGGTATTTTTACGATGGAGTTCAGCCACTACGAAGAGGTGCCTCGCAGCGTGGCTGAAACTATCATTGCAAAAAGCAAAGGGAACGCTTAATTAAAAAAGGAAACGAGCATTCATGGCACGCGCAAAGTTTGAAAGAACTAAACCCCACGTTAACATCGGTACTATTGGACACGTTGACCACGGTAAAACAACTTTAACAGCAGCTATCACCATGACCTTGGCTGCTCTCGGTAAAGCTGTAGCTAGAGCCTACGACCAAATCGATAACGCACCAGAAGAAAAGGCACGGGGTATCACAATTAACACAGCTCACGTGGAGTATGAAACCGAAAATCGGCACTATGCTCACGTAGACTGTCCAGGACACGCTGACTATGTGAAGAACATGATCACTGGTGCAGCCCAAATGGATGGCGCTATCCTCGTAGTTGCAGCTACCGATGGTGCTATGCCTCAAACCCGCGAACACATCCTGCTGGCAAAACAAGTAGGTGTTCCCAACCTCGTCGTCTTCTTGAACAAAGTAGATATGATCGACGACGAAGAACTGTTAGAGTTGGTAGAACTCGAACTGAGAGAATTGTTGAGCGACTATGAGTTTGATGGTGATAATATCCCCATCATCCGAGGTTCCGGTCTGAAAGCTCTGGAGAAAATGACCGCCAGCAATAAAACCCAAAAAGGTGAAGATCCGTGGGTAGATAAAATCTACGAACTCATGGAAGCTGTCGATTCCTACATTCCTGACCCAGAGCGCGATATTGACAAGCCCTTCTTGATGGCTGTAGAAGACGTATTCACCATCACAGGTCGTGGTACCGTGGCTACTGGACGTATCGAACGCGGCAAAGTTAAGGTGAACGATAACGTAGAGCTAGTGGGTCTGAGAGAAACTCGTAACACCACCGTCACCGGGATTGAAATGTTCAAGAAGAGCCTTGAGGAA
Organism: Nostoc sp. FACHB-190; assembly: GCF_014696905.1. NCBI lineage: Bacteria > Bacillati > Cyanobacteriota > Cyanophyceae > Nostocales > Nostocaceae > Nostoc > Nostoc sp. FACHB-190. The sequence continues at coordinate 53,832 of NZ_JACJQW010000036.1, read as the reverse complement.
GGCTTGGCTGGGGACAACGCTGGTGTACTACTGCGTGGTCTGAAGAAAGAAGACGTTGAGCGCGGTATGGTACTAGCAAAACCTGGTTCCATTACTCCTCACACCCAATTTGAAGGGGAAGTATACGTGCTGACCGAAAAAGAAGGTGGTCGCAAAACCCCATTCTTCGCTGGCTACCGTCCTCAGTTCTATGTGCGGACAACTGATGTAACCGGCACCATCAAAGAGTTTACATCTGATGAAGGTTCAGCAGTAGAAATGGTAATGCCAGGCGATCGCATCAAAGCGACAATAGAATTGATCAGCCCGATCGCTATTGAACAAGGTATGCGCTTTGCGATTCGTGAAGGTGGCCGCACCATCGGTGCTGGTGTCGTCTCCAAAATCCTCAAGTAGTACCTTTTTACCCTAAATAATGAAGAGCAGAGATGCTAAGATGCCTCTCTGCTCTTTTATCTGAACTTAATTGCGGGAATGGGGAGTAGGATAAACAAACTACTCCCCACTCCCCACTCCCCACTCCCCACTCCCCACTCCCCTAATAAATCAGAACCTGGAAAATTAAAGATGGCAACTCTACAACAGCAGAAAATTAGAATTCGTTTAAAAGCTTTTGACCGTCGATTGTTGGATACATCTTGCGAGAAGATTGTAGATACAGCTAACCGGACTAACGCGACAGCCATAGGCCCAATTCCCCTACCTACAAAACGGAAAATCTATTGCGTACTGCGTTCTCCTCACGTAGATAAAGATTCACGGGAACATTTTGAAACCCGTACTCACCGCAGAATTATTGACATCTACCAGCCTTCCTCTAAAACTATTGATGCTTTAATGAAGCTGGATTTGCCATCTGGTGTTGATATTGAAGTCAAACTGTAGTTTAGAAGAATTCAGGAATCAAAACTAATTAACGCATTATTAAACACAGTTAATTTATTCACCACCCATACAGAATACTCTGTGGTAGGCTACTAGCCTTTGCGTCAGGCTTTGCCCAACAATTCAACCTTAGTAGTATGCGTCTAGATACTGAGTTATAGCTCTTAGTTCCTGAATTCTTTACCAAAGACTATAGTGTGAATACGGAACTAGCCCTGAGAAAATTGATCTCAGGGCTTTTTATTTAGTGATAGAATGTAAATAAAGTACGGGAAAGCAGAGAACAATAAATTTTTAAAATTAAATTTATTCTAAGGTAACAATGACATCTTCATCTAGAATTGCTGTTCGTGAACTACCTCTGTTCCCGTTACCCGAAGTAGTTCTTTTTCCTACAAGACCATTACCATTACATATCTTTGAATTTCGCTACCGAATCATGATGAACACGATTTTGGAGAGCGATCGCAGATTCGGTGTGGTCATGGTCGATCCAGTCAAAGGTACAATTGCCAATGTGGGCTGTTGTGCAGAAATTATCCATTACCAGCGCCTACCAGACGACCGGATGAAGATGCTGACTTTAGGACAGCAACGGTTTCGTGTCTTAGAGTATGTGCGAGAAAAGCCTTATCGTGTCGGTTTGGTGCAGTGGATAGAAGATGAGCCACCTAGCAAAGATTTGCGTCCTTTGGGAGCCGAAGTTGAACAACTGCTCAAAGATGTAGTGCGCCTCTCGGCTAAGTTAACAGAACAAAATATTGAACTACCAGAAGAATTACCAGACTTGCCAATAGAGCTATCTTACTGGGTGGCTAGTAACCTTTATGGTGTTGCAGCCGAACAACAATCATTGTTAGAAATGCAGGATACGGCTGCTCGTTTAGAACGAGAAGCAGAAATTTTAACTTCTACCCGGAATCATTTAGCAGCTCGCTCAGTATTGAAAGATACTTTCAATCAGAAGTCATAAACTAAATTAACTAGAAGATGAGTCTTATTAGCGTTCTACCTTGCAGTTTCCTGATTTTATGTTCATGCAAGAGTAGTCGCTAATACCATCTATACACAGTATCTGACTCCTAAATTCTGCCAATAGAAAATAACTTTTGAAAATACAGCGTTTTTCATCTCAATGAGGTACATTTCTCTAGTCTTGAGCATCCTAGCCTCCAGCCTCTATCTCCTATCAACTTGTACTGCACTAAATAAACCGAAAAACGCTATAAATACTATCCAGTATGTAAGTAAGTCAGCAATTGATTTAATTAAGATTCAGAAGTGTTAACTGACAATACACCATAGCTACCAAAAATTTTTAATATTTCTAGATATCCTATTAAATCAGCTAGAGCAGATTGCATTTTTGGTTGTTGAATATCTGTTTCTAGGTCAAGAAAAAATACATATTCTCCTAAAGAACGCTTGGTAGGACGAGATTCAATTCGACTAAGATTAATTCCTAGTTCAGCAAATACTTGCAGAGGTTTAATTAACGCACCAGGTATATTTGCAGGTAAGCTAAAAGCTAAAGAGCTATGAGTGGGATTTAAATTATTGATATGATATTCAAACTTGGCGTTATTTTGACTCACTACCCAAAAGCGAGTACAGTTTTCGGGATAGTCATTAATGCCTTGGGCGAGAATTGGCAAGTTATAAAGTTGGGCTGCTCTAGAAGAAGCGATCGCAGCTGCTGTTAAATCTTGCTTTAATAATTGTAGAGCTTCTGTTGTGGAATTACTCGGTATCATTTGTACATTTGGCAGAGATTGTCCCAACCAATTTTGACATTGGGCTAAAGCTTGGGGATGGGAATAAACCTTTTCAATTTTATCTAAACCAGAAGCGACAGAAATCAAGCTATGAACTATAGGCATCACTAAAGCCAACTGAATTTGCAAACTATCCAATTGCCATAGTGCATCCATTGTCATAGTCACACTACCTTCAATGGAATTTTCGACTGGTACAACTGCTAACTGTGTTTTGCCTGCTGCCACAGCTTGGAGTGACTGCGCTATGCTGGGATATGGACATAAAGTAGCTTCAGTTCCCGTTGTTTTGGTTAGCCAGTTGACATATAAAACTGCCGCTTGTTCTGCATAAGTACCTGGTGGGCCTAAATGAGCAATAGATAAAGACATAATGTTGGAACAGGAACTATTGTGAGATTAATAGACTATACCGCAGCAAATCCATACTTGAAGCAATAAAACATTGATTTAGCTTTGTTGAACTCCACACTGCTTTTCTATCTTAAACAACGATACAGTTTGTAATTGCATTCACTAGCAGACTTACCATATTGCGTATCGGGACAACATTACATCCACCCCAATACATTGGTATAAAACTTTGATTTTTTCTTTTCAGAAGTAATTCCTAACAGCTAAATTTCATATTGAGATATAGGAATCCGGTTTGATTTCTGAATTTATTTGTGTAGGTCGGGAATAGGGAATGGGGAGTCGGGAGTAGGAAAGAAGCCTAATCTGAATGTACTGATTTTTTTCAGAAATCAAATATCAGTCCTATAGCAGTGAGTAGACACACATCACAGAGATGAAATTTGTTCTCTCATTGAACACTGGTATTATTTTTTATATTTTTGTTTCTTATACTGAAAAAAACATTTTTGGAAAATGACTGCAATTTGATTTATAATTATAAAAATATTACTAATTTATTTTAAAAATCTTGTGATTTAATAAATCTATTATTAAAGTCTGAGGTCATACATAAGTAATATCTATGTTTATTATTTGAGTAGATTAAAATAATCATTGCCATAAATTTATTACCATATAAAAGTATCAAATCACTGCTGTCTGCAAAATCATGCCTACAAGATTTACTGCTTCTCAATCGGTAAAAATTGCTGTACCGCAACAGCCTATTCCTATTCAACATTACTTGCGGCAGCCTCAACGATTGGTGAATGCTTTAGTTGATAACAGTCGTGTCCAACAGCTTTCTGAGGAAGTATTTCGGCTAAAAATGCGTCCTCTATCTTTTATGACATTGAGTATTCAACCAACTGTAGATATGAGGGTTTGGGCAGAATCAAATAGTGTAATTTATTTGCGTTCAGTAGGTTGTGAAATCCGAGGGTTTGAGTATATTAACCAACGTTTTAGCCTCAATTTAAAAGGTTATTTATCACCACATCAATCTAGCAATGGTACTCGTCTGGAAGGAAAAGCTGATTTAGAAGTACAAGTAGAACTACCGCCACCATTTTCTCTCACTCCAAAGCCAATTTTAGAAGCTACTGGCAATGGTTTACTCAAGAGTGTCTTAGTTACTGTTAAGCAAAGATTGTTGCATCAGCTACTCATAGATTATCGTCATTGGGTAACATCGCAAATGGCAGAAAAGGCTCTAGAAGATAATAGTGGCGATTTACCAATTTTGAATTTAGAATAATGGGCGTTGCTGATTAGCGGGATATTTTTTGTGTCGCGCAAAGGCAAGGTAGCGCGTTGGGCGGTTTATCCGACTTGTAGACGCGCTCTGCGCGGCTTCTCGCAGAGTAGCGACTACCGCGCAGAAGCGCAAAAAACCGATATTTAACTCTTGTTAAAAAGGCTTAATTCATCCCGCATATATACAACGCTGAAAAATATTTACTTAGTATTAAATATGTGGTTTATTAAAAATAATGTCTCTCCTAGACTAGCTATAACAAATTAATACTTGATACTAGCTTAAATCCTTACATAGTATGGGATTCAAGATTAATAAAGTAAATTTCTATTAAATCTTTAATTTCATTTGCAAGGTAAATACAGTAATTTCAGGACGAGCAAAAAAACGCAGATGTAAACCTGTCATTCCTAAGCCTCGGTTAGTATACAAAAACATCTTACCTAGCTGATATTTTCCTAAATAATACTGTCTTGCAAAAGGCGGAAGTATAGGCGGTGTGATGAACGGTAGGCGAATTTGTCCGCCGTGAGAATGTCCTGACAGTTGCAAATCAAACCGTCCTGTTGCCGTACTGGTAATAGCAAAATCTGGTTCATGGGCTAACAATATTGCTGCGCCTGTTTTGGGTAATTTCTGCATCACTAAATCTAGGCGGCTTTTACCCATCTGCACATCATCTATACCCGCAATATGTAACATTGCACTTCCGCGTTGGAGTGTATAAATATCATTCTCCAAATAGACAATATTGCTTTGTTTTATGGCTTGGATAATTGCTGGAGTATCATTCTCGTGGTCGTGATTTCCTAATATGGCTACAGTTTTATCTTTGGGTGTGAAGTGATTTAAACAAACTGTTAATGAAGGGATGAATTGTGGTAAATTGCGAGTGACTAAATCACCTGTAATTGCAATTAAATCGGGTTTTTGTTGGTTAACTAGTCGGACTATCCGCTTGAGTCGTCGCGGAGTCATCCAGCGATCGCGGTGAATATCACTAATTTGGACAATGCGATAACCGTTAAATTCTGGGGCGAGATTGGGTAATGTCAGTTGTAAAGAATTAATTTCAATCCAATTCGGTTCAATTAAATGGGCATATAGTAAAGTGCAGCAGCCAAGCAATAAGCACCATCTTATACATCGAAAAGCTGATCTGCTGGCTTTTATCAACCACTTACGAGTTATCAACACACAATCTCCTTCGCTGTGATTGCCAGTTTTTTTGCCAAGCTTGTTATTTAAAATTTCGAGTGCAGTTTTCTTTTATCAGAGAAAAATAAATAAAGACTCAAGTCATAAGGGAGTGGAGAGTCGGGAGTAACTAGCCCCGACGATTAAAATCGCGGCTATACAAACAAAGTCCGCCTTCTCGGACTAAAGCAAAATCAAGGGTTTAGGAACCCGCGCGGCGGTGACTGATCTTGCGGAAGTGCGGGTTTTGTTCTTGTGCAAGATGAACCACGACTTAAGTCACTTAGTCCAAGGTCAAGATGTTTAAAAACACATTCTTCCCCTACTCCCTATTCCCAACTCCCCACGTTTCTTAAGAATTAAAATAAACAGATGTGATATAATTACTGTTTCTCTACTCCTGGTTTTATGGGACTGCCAATTGTTGCAATTATCGGCCGACCGAATGTCGGCAAATCCACCCTGGTTAATCGTCTCGCTGGGGAACAAACGGCGATTGTCCACGACGAACCAGGTGTGACCCGCGATCGCACTTATCTGCCTGCTTTTTGGAATGATCGCGAGTATTTAGTGGTAGATACAGGTGGTTTAGTCTTTAACGATGACACTGAATTTCTGCCATTGATTCGCCAGCAAGCACTAGCAGCCCTCAACGAAGCCAGTGCAGCCATTTTTGTAGTGAATGGTCAGACAGGACCCACATCAGCTGATGAAGAAATCGCTCAGTGGTTACGTCAACAACCAGTACCAGTACTCCTGGCTGTGAACAAATGCGAATCTCCAGAACAAGGCTTAACTCAAGCAGCCGAGTTTTGGGAATTGGGTTTAGGAGAACCATACCCCATCTCTGCAATTCATGGCAACGGTACAGGCGACTTACTCGACGAGTTAATTAAACACATTCCATCGGTAACAGAAGTACCAGAAACCAACGAAATTAAAGTGGCGATCATTGGTCGGCCAAATGTGGGTAAATCAAGTTTATTAAATGCGTTTGTGGGGGAACAAAGAGCCATTGTCAGCCCCATTTCTGGTACAACGCGAGATGCGATAGACACCTTCATTGAACGTGATGGACAACAATATCGGCTGATTGATACCGCCGGGATTCGCAAAAAGAAAAACATAGACTACGGGACAGAATTTTTTAGCATTAACCGTGCTTTTAAAGCCATTCGCCGCGCCGATGTTGTTTTATTAGTACTAGATGCCTTAGACGGAGTTACGGAACAAGACCAAAAATTAGCAGGGCGGATCATTGAAGAAGGTCGAGCTTGCATCGTTGTTGTCAATAAATGGGATGCTGTTGAAAAGGACTCTCATACTATCTACGATTACGAAAAAAGTCTGCAAGAGCGACTACACTTTACCGACTGGGCTTCGACTATCTTTGTCAGCGCCTTAACAGGACAACGGGTAGAAAAGATTTTAGAATTAGTTGTGCAAGCAGCAGCAGAACACAAGCGCCGTGTGACTACATCGGTAATTAACGAAGTCTTAGAAGAAGCGGTAAGATGGCACTCACCCCCAACTTCTCGCGGTGGTCGTCAGGGCAGAATTTATTATGGTACTCAAGTGAGCAGCCGACCACCGACAATTGCTCTGTTTGTGAACGATGCAAAACGCTTCAACGACAACTACCGCCGCTATATCGAAAGACAATTCCGCCAACAACTAGGCTTTAAAGGTACACCCATTCGTCTCCTCTGGCGGAGTAAGAAAGTCCGGGATATGGAAAGTGGTAATGTTAACCGCGCAACTCGCGTTTAAGAGTGCTGAGTGCTGAGTATAGAGAAGTAAAAGGAGTAGACAAGGGCGAGGGGGTAGACAAGGTAGAGTGTGCTAAACGTTAAATGTCAGAGCAAAATAGACAAGAAATAGAAACCTTGACTTATCGTACTTGAGAAACTTTAATACTCAGCACTCATAACTCAGCACTCAGCACTTGAAAAATGGATTTACTGCGATCGCTCCCCCTCGGACTATATTTAGAACAACCGCAAACTTGGCTGCATAAACTTGATCCCCGCGTCAAGATTGCTTGGTTGATGAGTTTTTTAACCAGTTACAGCTTTGCGACTAACGAATGGCGCATCTTGTTAGTCATACTGTTAATTCTTTTTACATTAGTTGCCAAAATTCCCCGCCGAGTTTGGCAGCAACAATTAGGTTGGTTATTAACCCTTACAGTTTTAGTATTATTTATTGCCGCCGTTAGCCCCGATGGCTTGGGTGTGAATTATCAACCCCGTCTCCCAGCCAATGAGCAAATATTAGCTCCCAAGCCTAACTCATCCAGCCCAAAGTCCCAACCAGCACTTAGCACTAAAAAATACTCTTACGTCCTCTTCCATCAAGGGCCAGTCAGAATCACCCGCCGTTCTTTAGATTTGGCAGTGCGTCTCAGTACCATTTTATTTACGGTAATTTACAGTACTAACTTGTATCTGTTGACAACTGCGCCAGAAGAAATCACGGCAGCCATTGAAAGTATCATGCAGCCCTTACGCAGACTCAAGTTACCTGTAACCGAAATTACCTTGACTTTAACTTTATCCTTGCGATTTATTCCCTTAGTTTTAGAAGAAGTGCAGAATTTGATTCGCTCAGTCATGACAAGGGCGATTAATTGGAAAAAATTAGGGTTAAAAGGTGCGGTGAAAGTTTGGATGATTGTCGCCGAAAGACTGTTAGAAAATTTGCTCTTAAGGGCAGACCAAATGGCAAATGCGATGATGGTGCGCGGTTTTACCAGCCCTAACGAACACAAAGTGCAGTGGCATGAATTACGACTCAAAAGATGGGATTGGTTTGCGATCGCCACTTTAACTTTATTCTGGGGAGTGCGGGTAATTTCCGGTAATAAATTTTAAGCTGTTCACTCATTATGACCAAGCCTTGGCATTGGCGATCGCTCCCCCTAGAAAATCGTACTGGCGCGGAAATTTTCGCCGCCCTATTTCTACCTACCACATCATCAGGCATTGCTACCCTACTAGAAAGCCCCTACCCCACACCCACAAGCCAACCCCAACTCAGCCGCTATTCCATCTGTGCAGGCGCACCCCGCATCATCGATGGTGTACCGCAGATGTGGACACCGCAATTAGGTCAGGTTTTCCCATTTTTGGAGGAGTTGCTACAAAGTGGGGGTGTAGGGGTACAAGGGTGTACTTCGACTGCGCTCAGTAAGCAGGGTGTAGGGGAAGAAATGTTTCTCCCATCGCCCCCTGCCCCCCTGCCCCCCTGCACCGCTACCCCCCTGCCTCCTCATCTCCCCTTCACCGGTGGTTGGCTAGGCTGGCTTGGCTATGATGTCGCTTGGGAAATTGAACAGTTACCTTTTGCTAAATCTGATACTCTACCCTTCCCCGTGGCTTTTTGGTATGAACCAGAATCGTTTGCCGTTTTAGATCATGTTGAGCAAATTCTTTGGTTAGCAGGTAGTGACATTAATGATGTAGATAGGTTAAAAATTCTTTTAGAAGATAAAAATTCAGGGAATTCACTCTACCAAGTTACCTCCTCACCGCATACACCCATCACTTCTGCCCCTGAGTTCTTCACATCGCAGTCAGATTATGAAACATCAGTCAACCGCGCCAAAAAATATATTCAGGCTGGAGATATCTTTCAGGCGAATCTTTCTTTGCGGTTTGCCGCATCTACAACGGCTTCTGGCTGGTCAATTTACCAAGCATTACAGAAAATCAATCCTTCACCCTTTGCCAGCTACTGGCAGACTCCTTGGGGTGAAGTAGTTAGCTGTTCACCAGAACGGTTGGTGCTGTTGCAAAATCAGGAAGCTCAAACTCGACCAATAGCCGGGACGCGATCGCGCGGTACAACCCCAGAACAAGATCATCAACTAGCACAAGAACTACTCAGCAACACCAAAGAACGTGCAGAACATATCATGCTAGTAGACTTAGAACGCAATGATTTAGGGCGAGTGTGTGAATGGGGAACAGTAAAAGTTGACGAACTGCTCACAATTGAGCGATATAGCCATGTTATGCACCTTGTCAGCAACGTTATAGGTACTTTAAAATCCGACCAAAGCGCCGTTAATTTGATTCGTGCCATGTTCCCAGGCGGCACAATCACAGGGTGTCCCAAAGTGCGGTGCATGGAAATTATCGAAGAACTAGAACCTGTGCGACGTAGCCTGTTTTATGGTTCTTGCGGCTATCTCGACTGGCGCGGTAACTTGGACTTGAATATCCTGATTCGTACTCTACTTCTAGCACCCGCATCTCCAGCTAGAAAGCAAGGAAGCAGCAAATCAGAGCCAGAATATCCACAAAATGCCCCACTCCCTACTCCCCACTTCCCACTCCCCAGACAAATCAAAACCGTCTGGGGACAAGTGGGTGCGGGGATTGTGGCAGACAGTGATCCTGAAAGAGAATGGTATGAATCTCTGCACAAAGCGCAAGCACAACTAGCAGCCTTGAACCTCATAAATCACCCATGAATCACGCTGAATTAAATTGGTGCAACTCCTAATTTCTGAATGATGACTCATCAAATGTTGGCAATTTTGTGCCACAAAATAATAATTATGGCAACATGGAGAGAAGCCAGCGCCAACATCGATTTTAGGTCAGCTTTGGCTATTTTTGTAGCAGGGGATAAGTGACAGGTTATGGGCTTCGCTGTCAGTTGCGCCCAGTGATACAGTGAGCTTGCAAAACTGCTCAATTTCTGCGTCAGCCGAACGGTGTCAGAGTTTTGAACACTACACCCTCACAGGGAAGTCACAATTCAAAAGCCAGAGAATCTTTAACTTTTAACTTTTGACTTTTGACTTGATTCTGCCCCTTCACCCTTGGTTTTTCGTCTTACTGCGAAGTCCTACTAGGCATCATCAAAGATTTCATCACTGCCAAGTGATGGCAGAAATCACTCAATTGGAGTAGTTTTAACTAAATATTCTGACGAACAGGTATGATCATCGTCTGGATGTTTGTCTAAAACTACAAATCAATATACATACTCCCACCTTGACTCTTAAATGACTCCAGAAAATCCTGAAATCTACATCAATCATCCAACTTGGGGCTTACTTTATCGGATTTGTGTGGTTGACGACAACCAAGATATGTTCACTACACTTTATGCCCAACGCTTATTTTTTCTGGTAACAAACGACGTTAAAGGTATTAAATTTCAACCCATTGGACGTACTGAAGCCAGAATGATGTTAGAAAATCGTTTGCGGACTCTACGCCGTAATGGTTCATCTCAGGAGTACGATCAGCTTCAGAGTGTTTTCCAACGCACGTTCCAATGAGTAGTTCGATTGACGAACATATTGCCAATATTCGCGCCTCACTGCCATCTTCGGTCAGGTTAATTGCTGTCAGCAAGCAAGTTTCGGCGGAGATGATTCGTTTAGCTTACAACGCCGGAATTCGTGATTTTGGCGAAAGCCGTATCCAAGAAGCTGCCACTAAACAAGCTCAGTTACAGGACTTATCTGATATTACTTGGCATTTGATTGGACATTTGCAAAGTAATAAAGCCAAAAAAGCCCTAGAACTATTTGAGTGGATTCACTCTGTAGATAATTTGAAGCTGGCGCAGCGATTAAATCAATTAGCACAGCAGCTAGGAGTTACCCCAAAAGTCTGTCTGCAAGTCAAAATCCTTCCAGACCCGCAAAAATCAGGTTGGACTGTTCCAGAATTACTGGCAGACTTAGGGGAACTCAACCAGTGCCAGTTTTTACAAATTCAAGGATTGATGACAATTCCGCCTCTGGGGTTGACTGAGGCGGAAATTTTGCATGTATTTAATAGCACTCATGATTTAGCAAAACAAATTCAGTTACAAAACTTGCCAAATGTTCAAATACAGGAACTGTCGATGGGGATGTCTGGGGATTATCAACTGGCAGTCCAAGCGGGAGCAACGATGGTAAGATTGGGAACTATTTTATTTGGCGATCGCCAATAGTTTCGCTGACAGCAATTCTTGACTATTTGTACCAGAGCTTCTAGGTAAGAAATACATATAATTGTCCTAGAGTGCTGGTACAATAAAACACTAAAAAAATCATTAACAAAAGTAACGAAACATCAAAAAAACCTGTAATTAAGCTTTATATCCTAAAATCTTTGGGATATAATCTTGACTCATTATTGTATCTAGGTTAAGGTACAGGCGTTTACAAAAGCGTCCGTTCATTATCTATAGTTGTAACAGAAGCTACAAACAACGATAAGATTACTAAATTGTCCGTCCTTTGTAGTGATCTTTAGTGGCTACATCAACTATCAGCCAAATCGATAAAGGTAATTTGCATCAGGAGCGTACCAAATGAACAATATATTTTCCAAACTGCGAGATTTCGTAGGGCTGAACGAGCAGGTAGAATACGAATATTATGAGGAAGAACCAGATACAGATCACTACCAAAATCTGTATCAAGAGGAAAATCCTCAACCTGCACCAGCAGAAGCTACTACACAGAATCGACGTTGGCGGGAACCCATGTCTACAATGGGTAATGATGTAGCAACAGGATCAAAGTCTACGATGGGGAACGTAATTGGTATGCCAGGAGCAGTAAACGGGATTTCTGAAGTATTAGTGCTTGAACCTCGTACATTTGAAGAAATGCCCCAGGCAATTCAAGCGTTACGTGAGCGCAAATCAGTTGTACTCAACTTGACAATCATGGACCCGGATCAAGCTCAAAGAGCAGTTGATTTTGTTGCTGGTGGAACTTACGCATTAGATGGACATCAAGAGCGGATTGGAGAAAGCATCTTTTTGTTTACGCCAAGCTGCGTACAAGTCAGCACCCAAGGTGGAGTTATTCATGAAGTACCACAACCGCCAGCGCGTCCTGTACGTACCGCCCCAACTGCCACACCAAACTGGGGAAATGAACCTAACCGCATGGCACAATAAATTGAAATTAGTCATTAGTCCTTTGTCCTTCGTCCTTTGTCCCTCGTTCTAAGATACAAATGACTAATGACAAGTGACTAATGACCAATCATAAATGACTAGAAAATTTGGCTTAATTGGTGGTGGGGTAATGGGAGAGGCGCTGTTATCCCGCCTGCTTGAGCGGGGCATCTACCAACCCTCAGAAGTAATCATTAGCGAACCCCAGCCAGCGCGTCAGGCTTTTTTGCAGCAGCAATACAATGTGGCTGTGACAGCAGATAATAGCTTGGTATTTCAACAAGCGCAGGAAGTCATATTTTTAGCTGTAAAACCGCAAGTATTTAGTGCGATCGCTCAAGAATTAGCAGATATTGTTTTAGCAGAACATTCCCCCTTGGTGATATCGATTTTGGCAGGAGTGCCTTTACATCACCTAGAAGCATCATTCCCAGGATTACCAGTCATTAGAGCAATGCCCAACACCCCAGCCACAGTCGGGGCGGGGATGACAGCTATCTGTTTAGGTGCGTATACAAATGCTAAACACCAGCAAAAAGCATCAGAGATATTTTCCGCCGTGGGAGAAGTGGTGGAAGTCTCCGAAAGCTTGATGGATGCTGTCACAGGCTTATCTGGTAGCGGCCCGGCTTACGTCTCTATATTGGTAGAAGCTTTAGCAGATGGTGGAGTCGCCGCAGGCTTACCCAGAGGAATTGCCAATCAACTCGCCTTGCAAACAGTATTGGGAACCGCACAATTACTGCACACCAGCAAAATGCACCCAGCAGAATTGAAAGACAGAGTAACTAGTCCTGGAGGGACAACTATTGCTGGTATTAGCCAATTAGAAAAAGCTGGATTTCGCTCGGCTTTAATTGAAGCAGTCAAAGCCGCCACAGCGCGATCGCAAGAATTGGGAAAATGAGGGGAGTGGTGAGTGGTGAGTAGGGAGTGGGGAAATTAGAAAATATGCCTATTCCCCATTCCCTACTCCCTATTCCCTACTTCCTATGACGAAGTTGACAAAAGACCCGTTAATATAGTAAACAGTCTGGTTGCAAATGTGATTGAGTGAACTATCCCGCACCGTCTCCAGAAATCAACTTAGGGTCGATATTTCCCTTTGATCTGGATCAGTTTCAGAAAGATGCGATCGCGTCCCTTAATGCTGGACGCTCCGTAGTTGTATGTGCGCCCACGGGTTCTGGCAAAACCTTAGTCGGAGAATACGCTATTTATCGCGCCCTAGCTCGAAAAAAGCGCGTATTCTACACCACACCCCTCAAAGCCTTGTCGAACCAAAAACTCCGCGATTTTCGTGAGAAGTTTGGTGCCGATTTAGTAGGACTGTTAACTGGTGATGCGTCTATTAACCGAGATGCACCAATTTTGGTCATGACCACAGAAATCTTCCGCAATATGCTCTATGGCACACCCATCGGGCAAGTTGGCATTTCCTTGGTGGATGTGGAAGCAGTGGTATTGGATGAGTGCCACTACATGAACGATCGCCAACGCGGTACAGTTTGGGAAGAATCGATTATTTACTGTCCCCGTGAAGTGCAACTAGCAGCCCTCTCCGCCACAGTTGCCAATAGCGAACAACTAACAGATTGGTTAAACCAAGTCCACGGCCCCACAGACCTGATTTATTCTGATTTTCGCCCAGTGCCTTTGGAATTTCATTTCTGTAATCCCAAAGGTCTGTTTCCCTTGCTGAATGATACGCAAAACAAAATTAATCCCCGCCTCATTAAGAAACATCGCAAAGGACAAGCTGACAAAGGTAAAAACGGCAGACCAGAAGCCCCAGGCATCATCTATACCTTAAGCCAACTCCAACAGCGAGATATGCTCCCCGCCATTTACTTTATCTTTAGCCGTCGGGGATGCGATAAAGCTGTGGCTGAGGTGGGTGATTTATGGTTAGTCAATGGTCAAGAGTCACAAATATTACGGGAGCAAATCGACGACTTTTTAAACCGTAACCCGGAAGCCGGACGTTCGGGACAAATTGCCCCCCTTTATCGCGGCATTGCTGCCCACCATGCCGGGATTTTACCTGCGTGGAAAGTACTGGTGGAAGAATTATTCCAACAGGGATTGATTAAAGTGGTATTTGCGACGGAAACCTTAGCCGCCGGGATTAATATGCCTGCCCGTACCACAGTGATTTCCACCTTGTCAAAACGTACCGACACCGGACACCGTTTGTTAAATGCTTCCGAATTTCTGCAAATGGCAGGTCGGGCTGGTCGGCGGGGGATGGATAAACAAGGTCATGTGGTGACAGTCCAAACTCCCTTTGAAGGCGCGAAGGAAGCAGCCTATCTGGCGACATCAAAACCAGATCCTTTAGTCAGCCAATTTACACCGAGCTATGGTATGGTGTTGAATTTACTGCAAACTCACACCATAGAACAAGCTAGAGAATTAGTAGAACGTAGTTTTGGTCAGTACATAGCTAACTTGCACCTCAAACCAGAATACGATGAGATAGCTGAACTGCAAGCCCAATTAGCCCAACTCCAAGAACAAATCGCGGCTGTAGATGAAAACGAAATTGCTATTTATGAGAAATTACGCCAACGTCTAAAAACCGAACGCCAATTATTAAAAACTCTGCAAAAACAAGCCCAAGATGACCGTCAAGAAGAGTTAGTCATGATGTTGGGCTTTGCTGTTTCTGGCACACTGTTAAGTCTCAAAGGCAAAAATATCACGGTTTCTGCACCTGTGATGGCAGTTTTAGTTGGTAAAAGCCCTGGAGTACAAGCACCATATTTTGTTTGTTTGGGACAGGATAACCGTTGGTATGTGGCGACAACGGAAGATGTGATGAATTTACATGCTGAACTCCCCCGCCTGGATGTGCCAGGAGATATTCTGCCACCATCAGAATTAATCTTTAAGCCAGGACAATCTTACCGTGGGAATGAACAAACAGCTGCGATCGCCAAACTCATTCCTAACCCCGATGAAACTCTCAATTTACCACCAGAAGTCGCAGAACAACTCAGTCGCGTTACCGCCGTGGAAGAACAAATCGAAAATCATCCACTGCGCCAGTCTGGTAATGCTTCGACAATTTTTAAACGCCGAGCGCGTTATGTAGAACTTGAAGCCGAACTCGAACAACTGCAAGGACAAGTCGCCCAACAATCACAACGCCATTGGGAAGAATTTCTCAATTTAATTGAGATTTTGCAACACTTCGGTTGTTTGGATAACTTAGTCCCCACAGAATTAGGACAAATGGCCGCCGCCATTCGGGGCGAAAATGAATTATGGCTAGGTTTAGTGTTTGCGAGTGGTGAATTTAACCAATTAGACCCGCAGCACTTAGCCGCAGCTGTCGCCGCGTTGGTGACAGAAACTCCCCGCCCCGATAGTCGAGTCAACTTTGACTTAAGTGAAGAAGTTGCCGAGGCTTTAGCCAAACTTCGGGGTATCCGCCGTCAAATGTTCCAACTGCAACGGCGATATAATGTGGCGTTACCGATCTGGTTAGAATTTGAGTTAATTGCGATCGTTGAACAATGGGCATTGGGTATGGAATGGACAGAACTCTGTAACCACACCAGCTTGGATGAAGGCGATGTCGTGCGAATTTTACGCCGGACTCTCGATTTATTATCTCAAATTCCCCATGTTCCCCATCTCCCAGACGTTTTGCAGCGTAACGCTTACCGGGCGATGCAGTTAATTGATCGGTTCCCAGTCAATGAGGTAGTTGAGTAGTCGGGAGAGGGGGTAGACAAGGTAGAGGGGGTAGACAAGGGTGAAGAAAAATAGTTTCTACCTTGTCTCCCTTGTCTCCCTTATCCCCTTTGTCCCCCTTCCCCCAAGAATCAAGGTGCCAGTCGAGCTTTACCTAGACGCTGCTTTTCATACCATTGTGCGATCGCTGGTGTCCACTCGGCAAAATGCGGCCACATTAATTCGCACAACTTCTGAATTTCTAACTGGGCATCTTTTTTATTTCTCAGGTCACAAAAATGCAAAAATGACCTGACATTAAAGCTCACAACAAAATGCTGGCGATAGTCAAACGGCACTATTCCTCTAGCATGTTCTTCCGACATCCCAGCTTGGAAACTTGCCGCATATCTTTTAGCTGCTTCCATACACCATTCTAAATCTGCGGCTCGTTGCTCTGGTGAGTAGTAATATTTTTTGCCTTGTCTATCTGTGTAATGACCTACAGGACGTAGGTAGAAAACATCTTCTATGTCTTTCTTGCCTTCTATGACTTCAATAAACTGATTGCCTGTATATCTGAACGAATTGTGAACAACTACACCATTAGCAACAAAATTATGCCATTTGCCATCTACTTCTAAATCATAAGTTTTTTGCAAGCCTAAATAGCGCACTTGCACAACTTTCATTGGGTGCGCTTTTAATTTTCGTCCCGTGGGTTTTGGTTTTTGAGCAAGAGCCACAATAGGAACAAAATTTTGGGCAAATTTTAGTTCTAATCCCTGGTTATGAATTTGTCTCACAGTTAAACCAGCCGATAACTGTTCTTGCAAGCAAGCTTTATCTCGACACAACCGCTCACCAACAATAACTCCGTTGGTCATTAAGTAACAATTTTGGTTATATGTAATAACTTCTCTATTATTATTCGTTACTAACTCTAAAGCTTCTCCCATAGTCTGCCAACCTCGTTCAGTTAGCAAGCGATGATTTTCTGTACAGTCTAACGTTCTGCCATCCTCTAGAGTTAAGCGATAAACAGGTTGTAGTCCTTGGTCAAAAACTTCTTTAATGTGACCAATTTCAAAAATACCTGTTTCTTCATTGAGAACACGCAATTTCATTTTTCGCAGTTGTGTTTTACAATCTCTGCGATATATTCCTGGTGCTTCTCCCTTACGTCCTCGAATTTTTCTTTCACGAAGGGCTTTTTCACCGTTAGTCCATAAATCGTAAAGTTCGGAAATTTTGATTTTTGTTAAACCACCCGAAGTTTTAACAAAAGTAACCTCACTATCTCCACTCAGACACTGAACATCAAAGCTCACTCCGACGCGATGAGTCCGGGCTTGTTGCATGACGCTGTGAGGAAAATAACCACAGTTGAAGACAATTTGCGGATGTTCTAGCGGCCCGTAATGTCCCCGTTCTCCGGCTAACAGTCGTTTAACAATAACTTCACCGCATTGTGATTCCGAAGGCCATGAGTCTCGTTCATCAACCACAAATGCGTCAGTATAGTCCTGGTGCATCGCAGCATAAATCACTTGCTGCGGATTTGGTGTTTTGGTAATAACCTCTACTCGGAATCGCTGCATGGGTTTTCTCAGAGTTGACATGAGGAGTAGAGCCTGTTTGTTACACATGACTCAAAACTCAGAACATCATCATATAGCTTTGGGTAGACTCAGATACTTTACAAAAGTTTACTAATCCTGTTACACTTCTTTACAAGCGAAAGCAATTGGGGAAAATTTGATGCGTACCAACGGTTCTATTGTTGATGATCAGGGCAAGATGAATAACTTTGCGGTTGAGCCAAAAATTTATGTAGATGAGCAAGGCGATCGCACTGGCTTTAAACCATATTCAGAACTTCTCAATGGTCGTTTAGCAATGATTGGTTTTATCTCACTGATAGCATTAGAAGTATTTACTGGACATGGCGTTTTTGGGCTTTTATCCAGTCTGTAATCACTAAATTCTTAAAACGCAATTATTTTTTAAATTTAAGAGAGACGGGAAATATCCCGTCTCTCTGTTTATATATATACAATTCAGAAGTCAGGAGCCAGAATTCAGAACTCATAATTGTCATTTTTAGAAACTGTATTTAAACCAGATGAACATTGATAATTTTCTACCTGATTCAGAAGTAAAATCAGACTTAATTAATACTTTATGGGAGGATAAATTAAAGTGTGTACTTGAATTAGAACGAGGAACAATTATAGTTCCTCGTGATGTATTACTTGAAGTAGTATCAAAGAGTTATAGGCAAAATAATTATCAAATTGGTTTTGGTAACTATTATGCGGCTCAAATAGCAATTGGAGGAGTAAAAGAATTAAACTCAGGTATTTTGTACCCACTTCACTGCTTCGCTACTATGTTTTACACTTTTGATAAAAAGCTTATAACTGTAGATATTCACTCGGAAATGCGATGAAATCGTCTAGTTACTAAGTAATGAAGACGAAGCATAGGCGTAGGTGTTCAAAACCCTTACACCCTTACACCCAGCTTCCATAGATCATCCTTGTGTGTAAGTCCTAATTCAATTGCGATGAGCAATCACAGCATAAAAAGGATCTCCCGCACCAATACCCATCAACTGTAAAAAATAGGGCATAGTTGACTGGCGAACAATCACTTCTGGAGTGGTAAATCCCGGTACTGAGGTGAAATAGTGCTTAACTAATTCGACTCTGGCGGCTTCGGAAGCATCACGCCAAGCTTGAATGGCTTTTTGAAAAAACATCCGGTTAGAAAAGCTAATAATCGCAATACCACCAGGTTTGAGAATGCGATGAATTTCGGAAAAGACGGCTTCGGGATATTGTAGATACTGCACAGAAACGCAAATCAGCACAGCATCAAAATCTTGATCTTGTAGGGGTAGCTGCGGATTGTCGTTGAGATTTTGGACAAAATAATGATTTAGGCGCGGATTGCGTGCGAGTTCTTCAGCGTTGAGTCCATGTCCTTCAATATGGGCAAACTCTATTTCTTCTGGTAAATGAGATACCCAACTGCTCATCATATCAATGATGCGAGTGTTGGGTTTGAGGCGATCGCGGTACAAATCTGTTAGCTGCTGAATAAACCCATCATCAACATGAGTGACGAAGCGAGGATAGGCATAAAATAACCGATCATCCGTATCATCTAATTTTTGGCGTTGATTTGGTCTAAGTGTCATAAATATCGATTTTTTAAAAGCTCGTTACAAAACTTAGTATAAACAAGAAAGAAAAAACAGCTATTTTTACTTCTGCTTCATCTTTGCCATTTTTATCAGATGTTTGGTTTTACACCTTTTTAATTCGTCAACAGTCTCATGGAATTCTTGGGGGATTGGTACAAGAGTTCTATACTGAAATCTGCATCAATGCCCAAATTACACCTGCGGTAACTAGTGGCACACTGAGGTTATCTGTACCTTGGGGTGAGATGGCTTCAACTAAAGTTGCGAAACTCGCACTAATTAACGCTGTTAACAAAGCCTTGCTCACACTAAAAGTTACAGCTAAAGGACTCAGGAAAGAACCAGGTAAAAACATCAGTACCAAAAATATTGCTGTTGTGCTGGCTAAAAACATCGCCAGTGAACCTTCCCAAGAACGTACAGATGAACCGATTTGGTATTTGTGTTGTCCAAAACTTTTACCAATTAATGCAGCTAAAGCGTCTCCCCAAGTCATAGCCATAATTCCAGCCACAGCAATGGGGACATGATCAACTGAATTATCTGGTCGCCAGAATAACCCAAAAAGTAGCGTGACTGAAATTGCAAAATAAACTGTCCCTGGAGAACTATCTTCAGTATCCATTGCACCGATAAGTCGATAACGGTAAAGCAGATAGTTAACACCGATAAAGGTAGCGAAGGGAATAATCCCAATTTGCCAATGTTTAAACAGCAGCAACACACCAAAAATCCACATTCCGGCGCTGATGTGGATAACTTTGCGAGTTAAGTCTGGCTGAATACCAAAAAATTTTCGCAGTCCTTCACCAAGGGCTAATAAACTTATAGCGTAGGTGTAAGAAGCAGCTAGTCCAATCAGATCAGAGTTGGTCATTTGTTACTGGTCAAGGATCAATGATTAATAGTTATTTTCGCTTTTATTGCCTTGACATAAGTAAGTCGGTGGGAAAAAACATAACTATATTAAGAAAAGTTAATTAAACTAAAACCCTCTTTCCTTCTGCCTTCTACCTCGACCTTTTTACAATTAAAAATATTTACGTCGCTCTACTTAGAATGAGATTTTGGAATTAATTACTACAGCATACCAGCGATCGCTATGACCGATAATCACCCCTAACATTCCCGCAAAGGAAAAACCCGCCACGTTATAAGGACATTCAGCATTCTTGTTAATACAATGCAATCCCATTTCATACCAAATCGAAGGAATCTGCACGGCTAAATGTGGATCATTTGCCAAAATTGTTTTTTTAGTGACGGTGCGTTTTCACTTTGAAAATTCCTCCCCAAATCGTAAGCCATGACTTTACCCCAGGTTAAAGGGGGTTAGGGGGATCTGAATCAAGATTTAGATGTTAACCGAAATGTATTGAAAGTGGGGAGTGCGTCAATCATTAACTTTTATGCCATGAACTATTGACAGGTATATATTGTAAATCTAATATTTAGTTTATCTAATTATAAGAGAGTAGATAAACTTGTGACAGGACTGACAGGAAAAGTAAATCGGTCGGAAATACCTGCCAGCATACCGAAACCGATTATTCTAGAAACCCAAGGACTCACACGCCGCTTTGGTAAGGTTACGGCAGTTGACGACCTTAGCATCTCTGTAAAACAAGGGGAAGTTTTTGGCTTACTGGGGCCGAATGGTGCAGGTAAGAGTACCGTAATTAAAATGTTGACGACTCTGTTACCTAGCAGCGCAGGGAAAGCAACCTTAGCTGGCTATGACATCACCCATCAATCTACAGCTGTGAGAAGGGTGATTGGCTATGTACCACAAGCTCTTTCTGCTGATGGTAGCCTCACCGGGTATGAAAACCTGTTGATATTTGCCAAGTTGTATGAAATTCCTAGCAAGCATCGAGAACGATACATTAAGGAAATTCTGGGATTTATGGGTTTAGCAGATGCTACCCATCGCTTAGTCAGAAATTACTCTGGTGGGATGATTCGCAAGTTGGAAATAGCTCAATCGATTTTGCATCAGCCGCAAATTTTGTTTTTAGATGAACCCACAGTCGGACTAGATCCCCTCGCACGCACTCAGGTTTGGCAATTAGTACAGAAACTTTGTACTGATTTTGGCACCACGATATTTTTAACTACCCACTTTCTAGAAGAAGCTGACAATCTTTGTGACCGAGTGGTAATTATGCAGCGTGGCGCAGAAATTACCCAAGGCGTACCCAAAGACCTCAAAGCCTCACTCGGTAAGCCGAATGCAACTTTAGATGATGTCTTTATCCACTACACAGGCGACCAATTAGTATCAGGAGTTAACTACCGTGACACAGCAAGAACCAGGCGTACTGCTCAACGGTTGGGTTAGAAACAAAGCGACGCGCAAGCATAATTTTATCTCTGCAATTAGTGAGTTAATCATTAAAACATTGGCGATCGCAGAACTAGAAGTTCGCAAACTCCGCCATGATCCCACAGATTTAGCTGTGAGAGCCGTCCAGCCAGCACTATGGTTACTCATCTTTGGGCAAGTCTTCGCCAAAACTAGAGCCATCCCAACTCAGGGAAATCTGCCTTATTTAGATTTTATGACGGCGGGAATTTTGGCGCAGAGTGTTTTATTTGTTGCCATTTTCACTGGGGGAATGACTTTAATTTGGGAACGGGATTTAGGAATTGTGCATAAATTCCTCGCCAGTCCGACACCCCGCGTTGCAATGGTATTAGGCAAAGCCGTAGCTTGTGGAGTCAGGTGCTTGTCACAGGTATTTATTATTTATGGGTTGGCATTTTTATTAGGAGTCAAGCTGAATTTACATCCCTTGGCAATTATCCAAGTCTTACTGATTGTTTTCATGGGTGCGGGATGTTTTTGTATTTTTTCCCTGATTATTGGTTGTTTGGTGAAAACCAGAGAAAGAATGACGGGAATTGGACAGTTATTAACCATGCCGTTGTTTTTTGCCAGCAATGCGATTTATCCGATTTCCTTAATGCCTGACTGGCTAAAATTTATTTCTCACATCAATCCTTTAACTTATGAGGTTGATGCTTTACGTGGCAAAATGCTACTCAACGGTACAAGTCTTTATGGATTTAGTCTGGATTGTACAATTCTCCTACTAACATTAATAATATTAACCCTCATCTGTGGCAAACTTTATCCACGGGTGGCGATGTAACTAGGAGAACTACTAGCCAATGAAGCTCGATAAACCCTCACATACGGCCACTTCTGAAGAATGTGCAGCCAAAGTCATGGAAACCATTCCATTAGTGATGCGGTTTATCAGGAAGGAGATGCGAGCGCATAACGCCGGGTTTTTGTCAATTCCCCAGTTGCGATCGCTGGCATTTATCAACCGCAATCCTGGTGGTTCATTATCTGGTTTAGCAGAACATCTTGGTGTCACCTCAGCCACAGCTTCCGCAACCATAGAACGGCTAGTACAGCGCAACTTAGTACAACGCGAACATCATCCCCAAGAGCGACGGCGGATAGTTCTCAACTTAACTGACGAGGGTAAGTATCATCTTCAGCAATCCCTCAATCATACTCGCGCTCAAATTGCTGACATTCTCAATAATTTGTCAGCCGAGGAATATTCTCAGATTGAACAAGGGTTAACCTTCTTAAAAAATGTCTTCGATCAAACGGAAATTAACTCCTAACAGCAATCAGGCTGAAAAACACGATCCCTTTGCGGCGTTAAGATTTCGAGACTATAGATTATTTACCATTGGGCGGTTACTGTTATTTATCGGCGCTCAAATGCAAACAGTCGCCATCGGCTGGGAACTGTATGAACGGACTGATTCAGCCTTGGCTTTAGGTGGTGTGGGACTCGCTCAAGTCTTACCGATTATTGCCCTCACCTTAGTTGCGGGAGATTTAGCCGATCGCCGCGATCGCAAAATCACTGTTTTATCTTCAGTTATCTTACTCGCTCTCTGTTCCCTGACTTTAGCAGTGCTTTCCTATACCAAGGGAGCAGTATTTTTAATTTATGCCTGCTTAGTGTTATCTGGAGTTGCTAGGGCATTTCTCAAGCCGGCGGGTGATGCTTTGATGTGGCAGTTAATACCTGTGAGTGCTTTTACCAATGCTGCCACTTGGAATAGTAGTAGCTTTCAGTTAGCCGCAGTAATTGGCCCCGCCTTGGGTGGCTTTGGCATTGCTTTGTTAGGAAGTGCGACAGGGGTATATATATTAGCGGCGATCGCTGCTTTTTTATGTTTCTGTCTCACAGCCACAATTAAAGAGCAAAAAAATATTCGCACCAAAGAACCACTTTCTTTACAAGCACTCTCCGCCGGCGTGAAATTTCTCTGGGAGAATCAGTTGATTTTAGCCGCCATTACCTTAGATATGTTTGCGGTGTTATTTGGTGGTGCGATCGCCCTACTGCCAATTTTTGCCAAAGATATTTTGCGCGTCGGGCCAGTAGAATTAGGCTACCTGCAAGCCGCCCCTTCCATCGGCGCATTAATTATGGCTGTGAGTTTAGCCTATCTACCCCCATTACGCAAAGCCGGGCCGGCCTTACTTTGGTCAGTTGTTGGCTTTGGCGTGGTTACAATTATTTTTGGTCTATCCCGTTGGTTTTGGCTATCTATACTTATGTTGGTGTTGAGCGGTGCGTTAGATAGCATTAGTGTAGTAATTCGCCATACTTTAGTTCAAATTAAAACACCCGATCATTTACGTGGTCGAGTAGCGGCAATTAATAGCGTGTTTATCAGTGCTTCTAACGAGTTGGGTGGTTTTGAATCTGGTTTAGCGGCTGCCATATTTGGCCCGATTGCGGCGGTGGTGGGCGGTGGTGTTGGCACAATTTTAGTAGTGCTGGCAGTCGCTAAGATTTGGCCTGGTATGGTTAAACTTGGGTCATTGGAAGAATTAGATTAAAG
Source organism: Nostoc sp. FACHB-190 (assembly GCF_014696905.1). Taxonomy (NCBI): domain Bacteria; kingdom Bacillati; phylum Cyanobacteriota; class Cyanophyceae; order Nostocales; family Nostocaceae; genus Nostoc; species Nostoc sp. FACHB-190. The sequence continues at coordinate 29,624 of NZ_JACJQW010000036.1, read as the reverse complement.
TCTAAATAGCGTTACTTAAATTGACATCATCTAAATCTGCTCCTGTTATAGCAATCCTACGTGATTTGTAAAAATTGAAAGGCTCAAATCCCCGACTTCTTTGAGAAGTCGGGGATATTGTTGTTCAAAAGTGATTTAGGACTGCGATAAATCAGCATTATTTAATTCTATTCCACTCAAATCCACTCCTTCGAGGCATAAATCTCGAAGATTTTCATGATGAATTTGTCTTTGTCCTACGGCTGATTTTCCTAATAGTGTCCCAGCATTGAATACTAAGCAATTCTCCTCTCTCCGCGCCCTCTGCACCTCTGTGGTACCCTACCCTTCGGGAATTTGCGTCTACGTTAAATCCCTAGCCTGGGACGTATACCATAATGCCGATAACGCCAATAATCGCGCAGAATACGGTCATGATCAAAACATAAATTAGTCGGTACAAGCCAAGACTCAAAAACACCTATACCCTTGGCATCATCTCCCGCCTTTGGTTCTCCCGTAGCTGTAGCCAAAAATACTATGCTAATCGTATGCTGACGGGGGTCGCGGCTGGGGTCAGAATACACCAAAAATTGTTCAATCAACTCAACCTTTAAACTAGTTTCTTCTTCAGCTTCTCGCTTGGCTGCGACTTCCACCGATTCACCATAGTCAACAAAACCACCGGGAATTGCCCAACCAAAAGGGGAATTAAGCCTTTCAATTAACACTATTGGCCGATGTGGTTGGTCAATTAATTCAATGATGATATCAACCGTTGGCGCGGGGTTGCGGTAACTCATAGTCAAGATTCAATAGTCAATGGTCAATAGATCACTAAGTCATAACACATAACAAATGACTAAGGATACAAGACCAGAGCTTCCTTTTCTGTGGTAAATTCAATGCGATCGCCCAGCGTATCCTCCAGACTTATACTTGAAATTACATAAATATGCCTTTTCCTAGATCAAGTGGCATTTTGCTGCATCCTACTTCTTTACCCAGCCGATTTGGTATTGGTGATTTAGGTTTAGCAGCCTACAAGTTTATTGATTTTCTCCGCGAGAGTTACCAGCAATATTGGCAAGTTTTACCTTTGGGGCCGACTGGTTACGGTAACTCTCCTTATGCGGCTTATTCTGCAATGGCGGGTAATCCTTTCCTCATCAGTCCCGAAAAACTCCAAGAACAAGGTTTACTCGCTGAAGCAGACTTTGCGAATCTGCCAGAATTTAACAATTCTCAGGTAGACTACGACAAAGTAATTGCCTTTAAAACCCAACTGCTCAAAATAGCCTGCAAAAATTTTCAAAGCCAAGCAACGCCTCTACAACAAACTGAATTTGCGGGTTTCTGTGACAGTAAAGCTTATTGGTTAGATGATTATGCTTTATTCATGGCGCTAAAAGATGCCCATGAGGGTACAAGTTGGCATACTTGGGAACCAGAACTAGTCAAGCGCGAACCAGCAGCACTTGAGCAAGCAAAGCAGCAGTTAAGTGCAGAGATTTTTTATTATAAATTCATCCAATTTGAGTTTTTCCGTGAATGGTCAGAACTCAAAGCCTATGCCAATATGAGTGGCATTCAAATTATTGGCGATATTCCGATTTATGTCGCTCAAGATAGTGCTGATGTCTGGTCGCATCCTGAAATTTTTTGTTTAGATGAGGAAACCAGAGAACCAAAATTAATGGCAGGAGTTCCACCAGATTACTTTAGTGCTACTGGTCAATTGTGGGGAAACCCGGTTTACGACTGGGAAGAATTACAAAACCAAAACTTTAAGTGGTGGATAGGTCGCTTTGAAGCGATGCTGGATTATCTCGATGTGATTCGCATTGACCACTTTCGCGGATTTGAAGCTTATTGGGCTGTTCCCCAAGGGGAAGAAACTGCAATTAATGGCGAGTGGGTGAAAGCACCGGGAGATGAATTGTTTGCTGCTATTAAGGAAGCTTTGGGTAAGTTACCTGTATTAGCTGAAGATTTGGGCGTAATTACCCCAGAAGTAGAAGCACTACGCGATAAATATGAATTTCCGGGAATGAAGGTATTGCAGTTTGCTTTTGGTTCTGATCCCGGTAATCCCTTTTTACCATTCAACTACTCGCGGAATTTCGTAGTTTATACCGGAACCCATGACAACGATACCAGCGTTGGCTGGTTCGATAAAGCAAATGATTACGAAAAGCGTAACTTCCTACTTTATTTAGGTTGTATCAGTCCTGAAGGTGTGCATTGGGATATTATTCGCTTGGCTTTTAGTTCTGTCGCCAATCAAGCAATTATTCCCTTGCAGGATGTTTTAGGCTTAGGAACCGACGCGCGGATGAATTTCCCCAGTGTGGCTGAAGGTAATTGGGGCTGGCGCTATCATACAGAAGCACTGACTCAAGAATTAAGCGATCGCTTAAAAACTCTCACCCAATTATACGGCCGCGCCCCACAACCAAGATAAGGGAACTTGGACAGGGGGCAGGAAGCAAGGGAAACAGGACTTACGCACCAAGATTGTCTGTGGAGATTGGGTTTAGGGGTGAAAGGTTATGGGAGGGTTTTCAAAACCTACAGCCCTACACCTGACCCAAACATTGATTTTTCGTCTCATTGCGTAAGTCCTGTGTAATTAAGATTGGGGCTTGGCGGCGGCAATTTTCACTTCTTCTGCTTTCCCTGGTTCTCCCATTTGTCTAGCTTCTTGCTGATTCACACTCATCATCACACCTCCAGCATTATCGGTTTTGACGGTGAGTTGCTCTTGGGCTTTCCAAACCCGATGGCTTCCCTCTGGTAAAACTCCTTCAAACTCGGTTTTACCATCAGCCACTACCCGAATCCAAGAAGCGGCTTTTAAGGTGACACCAATCTGTACAGTTTGATTTTCTTGATTGTTGCTGACAGACTCGGCGGCTGTATTTTCTGGTTTAGAATTAGGCGCGGGCTGGGAAACAGTTTCTGGTTGTGAGTTATTATCAGCACTCAATTCTGCACCGTTTAATACTTTAGACAAACTGCTGACAGAGCAAATAATTACAAATATGTACAGCAAGTAAAGATGAACTGGCCGTAATAGTTTCAGTGACCGATTCACAGGCGCAACCGCCGTGGGAGTAGCTGGGATCACAGTTACAGGAAAAGCCTTCGCAAATTCTGTCCCGTTAAAACCTAGTGCGTCAGCATATTGACGAATAAATCCTTGAATGTAAACTGGTTCTGGTAAGTCTTCGAGATTACCTTCTTCAATCGCCTGCAACAACCGCCGCGAAATTTTGGTAATCACCACCATTTCTTCTAGAGATAAACTTTTTTCTTGACGCGCCGCCCAAAGTTGAGCGCCCATTTCTTTCAGCTTTTCGGCACGTTGTTGTTCTAGAGTTAGGGTTGGTTGCTCATTGTTTTTGCTTTTAACCTTAAACCACTTCATGATTTAACTTTACTCCTTCCCTCAGCTGAGTCTTTAATAGTTCTGCCCTTAATGCTGTTGTGCAGAAAACGAATTTCTGCATCACTCAAATACCGATATTGACCTTCACATAAAAAGGTTTGTTTTGGCTGTTTTAATTGAATTGTGCCTATAGCAGTTCGATGTAATTTAATGACTGGATGTCCCAAAATCTCGGCTACGCGCCGAATTTGGCGATTTCTACCCTCCTTTAAAACGATTTCTAAACAACTGTTTTCCGCAGAACTTTCTATAAAATTTACTTGAGCAGGCAGCGTTTTTCTTCCATCTAATATCACACCTTGAGACCACTTTTCGATTATTGCTGGCGAAGGATGACCTTTGACTACAACTCGATAAGTTTTTGGAATACTATGGCGTGGATGAGTGAGTCCAAAGGTTAATTCTCCATCATTGGTGAGAATTAATGCGCCTGTAGATTCTGCATCTAAACGCCCAACAGGATGAATCCCTAAACCTGCACGTAACTTTTTAGGTAGTAAATCCAAAACAGTCTTTCTGCCTTGGGGATCGGCGCAAGTTGAAACTACTCCTGGTGGTTTGTTGAGCAGCAGATAAATTAAGGGGGGACGTTCTGCGGCAGAAATTAACTTGCCATCAATGGCGATCGCATCTTCTTGGGTGTTAACTTTTTGACCTAAATTTGCGACTACTCCATTTACCTGCACACGCGACTGCCGAATCATTTCTTCCGCTTCTCGCCGTGAGGCAATACCTAACTGTGATAGTGCTTTTTGTAATCTGACCTCCATGTTGAAATTACTTATACTTTATTCAACCTTTAAATAATAATCATATTTGCATTTTGTCCTGAATCGCCATAGATGTTAAATTTAAGGCTTGTTTCAGTTTAGTTAGTTGATGAGCTAAAATTCATCAACACAATAGTTCCATGCCTGAAAATAATTCCCAAGCAAAGGGTGCAAATAAAATACGAATTATCACCAATGTCCTCACTACAGCGATCAAACTCTGGTTAAGGTCGCAAGTGAGTCATGTGTCTCAGTTAGAGGTGGATATTCAAGCGAGCGATCGCCAACTTCTCTCAGGTCGTATTCCTTGGGTTTCTATTGCTGCAAGCGATGCAGTCTATCAAGGCCTCCATATTACACGAATTCAACTCGTTGCGGAGAACATTCAAATCAACATAGGCGCAGTACTGAAGGGCCAGCCCTTGCGACTGTTGGCAACAGTACCAGTGGTTGGCGAACTGATCGTAGATGAGAAAGACCTCAACAGTTCTGTCTCATCAGAACTATTATCTACTGCTTTAAATGAAGTACTGGTTCAACTTGTACCAGAACACTGCCTAAAATCCAAGCAAATGGCTTGGGAAAAAATTATTTTGGAGAATCATCGAATAATTCTGGGTGCTATCCTAACACGTCCCAGCGACAATATACCTCTGGAAATATCTTTAAATTTAGATTTATTTGGTGATCAAGAATTACGGTTATCACAGATTAAAGTGATAGAAAATGGTTCGCCTCTAACTTTAAGTAACGAAAATTACAATTTAGATTTAGGTTCTGATGTCGAAATTCAAGAACTAAAACTGATCCCCGGACAATTAGTGTGTCGCGGGAAAATTAGTGTGAATCCGTGAGAAGTTGGAAGTGTGAAGACAAGGGGGACAAGGGGACAAGGGAGAAAAGCACAAAAGATTATTGACTCCTGACTTCTGACTTGTATCAAAATACAGTTCATATCAGCTACTGTTCCCTGTTACCTGTTACCTGTCACCTGTTACCTAATCAACGGCAATAACAATGTGACGAAGTAGTAAACTAACGGGGCTGTGAAAATATAGCTGTCGGTGCGGTCTAATATGCCGCCATGACCGGGGATCAGTTGTCCAGAGTCTTTTACCCCAGCATCGCGCTTCAGCATAGATTCTGTTAAATCGCCTAACAGACTAGCAATGCCAATTAGTAAACCCAAAGCTATACCTGTAAACAAAAATTGGGGTAACTGAAGATAATAGCAGCCTGCGATCGCCACAGCCACACTACCAGCAATGCCAAATACTGCGCCTTCTACAGTTTTTTTCGGGCTAATATCTGACAAACGAGTTTTACCAAAGAATTTACCAAACACATAAGCGCCAATATCTGCCGCCCAAATACATAAAAACGCCAATATAGTAAATGTAAACCCTGGTGGTATAGCAGCTAAATTGTTTGGGTCTAAAATCTCAGCCCAAGAATTAGGCCAGTAACCGTTGAGAGGAATATTACTCACGGCTGCACTGCCAATTCCCCGTAGTCTTACCCAATAGCTTGACAGATAAGCTACATAAAATAGTCCCATAATCGAAGCGGAAACATCAGCGATCGTCGCCATTTTGGGCTGAAATAGCAAGTAAAAACAAATCACAGTCCCACCCAGAGGTAATACTGCATCTGCTAAACTGCCATCGACTGTACAGATAATTAGCAAGACTTGGCTGACAAAGATAGTGGTTTTTGCTGCCGGGACAATGCCTCTAGCCTGCACTAAATTAAAATATTCCAGTTGCCCTAAAAAGATGCTGACAGCAATCGCAACAGTGAAGTACCAACCTCCTAATAGGGTAGCTACCAAAGCAAGGGCGATCGCAATAATTCCGCTAATAATTCGAGACCAAGGCATAAAAGAAAAGTATGAAGTGTGTAGACGCGCTTTGCGCGGCTTCCCGTAGGGTAGTATGAAGTGTGTAGACGCGCTTTGCGCGGCTTGCCGCAGGCTAGTGTTAATTTCAGACTTCAGCCTTCACACTTCATCCTTGAGATTTAGTCTAGTTTCTCACCACTGAGGATAAAAATGGGATCAACGGCGGTAAAAATTTGAGAAAAGCCTTTTGTCTCTAAACGATTGACGGCAGACTGAACAACTTCAATATTCACTGCGCGTAACTGAGAAAAGCTTTGAGAGATAGCATACAGACTTTCTAGATTACCAGCTGTCGCCACGACGCGGCCTGATGATGGCAAATAATCCCAGACAGTTTTTAAAATATCCTGAATGTGTCTTCCGCCTTCGATGCAAACCCTGTGAGGTGCTGTCTGAATTTCATGTAAACATTCTGGGGCGCTACCTTCTATGACCTCCACATTTTTGACCTCAAAGCGATCGCAGTTACGCTTAATTAAATTCGCCACTTCTTCATCTCGTTCTACAGCAATAATCTTGCCCTGGGGACACAGTAGCCCAATTTCTACGGGGATCGTCCCTGTACCTGCACCGATATCCCAAAATACAGAATCAGGTTTGAGGCGTAGTTGAGCAATCAACAACAGTCGCACTTCTCGTTGAGTAAAGGGAATTCCCGGCAAATGCTCAAATAATTCGTCGGGAATGCCGGGTGTAACGTAAGGCCAATGTTGGGTAGGCATATTAAAGATATATTTATACTAAAGATACTCGCTTGTTAAATTTAGACAAGTTACAGACCATCGAAAGTTTGACAACGTAGCATCATCAGCAATTATGATAACTGAGCAAATATTAGGCGGTCGCTACGAAATTCAACAACAATTAGGCAAAAAGGCAGGGCGAAGGACTTTTGTTGCTCGTGATTTAACAACTCAAGAATTAGTCATCATTAAGTTACTCTCATTTAATAGTGACTTTGAATGGGATGATCTCAAGTTATTTGAGCGTGAAGCCGAAACATTAAAATCTTTATCACATCCTGCTATCCCTCGGTATTTAGACTATTTTGAGGTAAATTCACCAACTATCAAAGGCTTTGCTCTCGTACAAACTTATATCCCGTCCCAAACTTTAGAGCAGTGTTTACAATCGGGGCGGAGTTTTACAGAAGTTGAAGTTAAACAGATAGCCACGGCAGTTTTAGAAATTTTGATTTATCTACATGGTTTAAATCCACCTGTGATCCACCGTGATCTTAAGCCTAGCAATATTTTATTGGGCGATCGCTCTGGTAATAGTGTCGGTCAAGTCTATTTAGTTGATTTTGGTTCGGTGCAAACAGTCTTGGCTACTGAAGGGGGAACGCGGACTGTAGTTGGTACTTATGGTTATATGCCACCAGAACAATTTGGTGGACGCACAGTACTTGCATCTGATTTATACAGTTTAGGCGCAACTTTAATTTATTTAGTTACAGGTACTCACCCGGCTGATTTACCCCAAAAAGATTTACAAATTCAATTTGATCATGCTGTTCATCTGAGTTCGGGTTTGAAGCAGTGGCTACAGTGGATGACTGAACCGAGTTTAGACAGGCGGTTGAGTAATGCAAATGCAGCCTTAGCAGCTTTGGAACATCCACAACTTTTACAAAAACTCCAACCAGCAGAAACTAACTTGTCAGACTGGATTAGAGGTCATTGGTATTGGGATGGAAATAATTGGGTTTCTAATAATCTAGACGTTGGCATTTCCAAACCTGCTGGCAGCAAAATTCAACTCACAAAAAATGGGGATGCGCTAGAAATTACAATTCCGTCAAAGGGTTTTGATATATCGACCTTATATGGAGCTGGATTTGCGATCGCGTGGCATTCTTTTCTTTTATTTTGGACTATTACCGTTATTGTTTCAGCTTTTCCGGTTGGTATTCTCTTTGCGCTCTTCTCCCTACCTTTTTGGAGTGGTGGCGTGGCAATGATTTGGCGCATACTATTTGATTTATTTGGCAGTCTAAGATTACGAATAAATAACAACCAATTTAGCTTAAAGCGGCATTTATTTGGCTTTACATTTAATCGCCCACACGCCTCGCCCAGAGATAAAATCAACCATTTAGTTTACATTCCTGAGCATTTTACGAAAAATCAAGAAGGTATTCGCAAACTAGTTCCAGCACAACTGGATATTTGGGTCGGTAGAGAAAAATACTGCCTTGGTGGTTACACAGATATAACTTTATCAGCAGCAGAAATAGAATGGTTAGTTTATGAATTAAGCTATTGGTCAGGTATCCCCATTACCCAAGACGGGTGAGAGAAAAAAGGTGTGGGGAGTGTGGAGGGTAATTTTTTGGATACTTAGCTAGAAATCCCACACAAAATTTCGTTCACCCACCCAAGACTAGGCAAGATTGTTTTAGAAGTAGCTCGTACAACATCGGTTTATAGTTGACTACAGAAGCTTGAGAGAGGAAACTTGTATGTTTGGACTGGGATGGCCAGAGGTGGGTATCATTGCCATAGTCGCGCTGCTGATTTTTGGCCCGAAAAAAATTCCCGAACTGGGAAATGCACTGGGCAAGACTCTACGGGGTTTTAAAGAAGAATTGAATAATCCCAATGATGAAAAGAATTCGGAAAAAGAAGAGGAATAAGGTATAGGTTACAGGTTATATAGGAATCCGATTTGATTTCTGAATCTAGTTATGTAGGTAGGGAGTAGGGAATGGGGAGTAGGGAGTAGGAAAGACGGCTGATCTAGGTGTACTGATTTTTTTCATAAATCAAATATGAGTCCTATACCATTTCACTTTAAAAATGATACAGACATGAAAGCAGCGCCTCGACTTCGCTCGGCGACCGGAATCAGAGTTGCAGAGGAAGTGATTTGTATCAGTAATTTCGTGAATTGGTATTACAGGCTGGTTTTGATTGCTAAACAGCCCTGACGCTGTTGAGGTGAAAATATAAAGGCGCGAAAATTTCGCGCCTTTACTAATGAAAAATCCTAAATTGTATTTACAGCAGGGTACAGGTGAGTGAGGGACAAATTTTCAGAAAAAAGCGTATATTAAAGAACTTTTAACCTGATACCTGTTCCCTGCTATAAAAGTGTGTTGATCACCGAGGAAGGTGACACCCCATTTTGACTTTCTGTAGCGTTTGTGGGAGTGTTTTGTAGAGGCACTTCTTCTTTAACTAGACCACGCACTTTAATTAACTTGATGGCGCGGCTGACGCTCTCTGGCAAAATTACCACCAGGCCGTTTTCTGGAGCCATATCCAAACCTTTGTTAATAGCTTGGGTTTCGTCCATAACAACTTCGCAACGGGCATCGGGTTTAACTTGTGTAATTCCCTTCATAATCAGTTGCGAAGCTGATCCCCGTGGTCTACCGCGTGTGTCATCATCTTCTTTAACGATGATGTAGTCGAAAATATCGGCGGCTAGTTTACCTAAAGTCACAAAGTCTTCGTCGCGGCGATCGCCAGGGCCACCAACTACGCCAATTCGCTGTCCTGTGTTCCAATTACGCACAAATGCACCAACCGCTTCGTAACTGGCTGGGTTGTGAGCATAATCTACTAAGGCGTGGAATGTTCCTAAATTAAATAGGTTCATTCTGCCAGGGGTTTGACTCACAGAAGCGCGGAATGTCCTTAAGCCAGCGCGAATTTGTTCAATGGTGACGTTCTGTACAAAGGCTGCCAAACTCGCGGCTAAGGCGTTGGCAATCATAAATGGTGCGCGTCCACCCATTGTCAACGGAATTTGTTCGGCCCTTTCGATGCGGTGTGTCCAATCGCCCTTGACAATTGAGAGATAGCCGTTTTCGTAAACTGCGGCGACTCCTCCCTGTTGAATGTGCTTGCGGACTAATTCTGAGTCGGGGTTCATGGTGAAGTAGGCAATGTTCGCCTTGGTTTTTTCGGACATTGCCGCCACACGGCGATCGTCAGCATTCAGTACGGCATAGCCATCAGGGTATATGGCTTCGGCGACTACACTCTTGAGGTTGGCTAATTGATCGATGGTATCAATATCACCTATACCTAAGTGATCGGCAGCAACATTCAGCACGATACCAACATTTGCGGCTTCAAACCCTAACCCGGAACGTAAGATGCCACCACGGGCGCTTTCTAATACAGCTACTTCTACAGTTGGGTCTTGCAGAATCAAGTGGGCGCTTTGGGGGCCTGTGTTGTCTCCGGCTTCAACTAAATAATCCCCGATATAAGTTCCATCTGTAGTTGTGTAACCTACTACCTTACCCGTTTGTTTATAAATATGTGCCAGCAGTCGGGTAGTGGTAGTTTTACCATTTGTACCTGTGATACTGAGGAGGGGAATCCGGCTGGATTGTTCGTTGGGGAACAGCATATCCATCACTGCGCCAGCAACATTGCGGGGAATCCCCGAACTGGGGGCAACGTGCATCCGAAAACCGGGAGCCGCGTTGACTTCCACAATGACTCCATCAACTTCGCGCAAAGGGCGGCTAATATCTGTGGTGACGATATCTAAGCCAGCGATATCTAAACCGATGGTCTTCACAACCCTTTGAGCAATCCAAATGTTTTCTGGGTGGATTTCGTCAGTCCGGTCTACAGCAATCCCACCTGTACTGAGGTTAGCAGTTGCCCGCAGGTAACAAATTGTACCTTTGGGTAATATGCTGTTGAGGGTATAACCTTGGCGTTCTAGCAGTTGGTAGCTAGTGCGGTCAAGTTCAATCTTGGTGAGAACTTTGTCATGTCCATCGCCACGATTGGGGTCTTTGTTGGTTTCTTCAATTAATTCAGCGATCGTATATCTACCATCACCAACGACATGAGCAGGTACACGTTCTGCTACGGCCACTACTTTGCCATCTACCACAAGTACCCGATGGTCGCGCCCAACGTAATACCGCTCAACAATGATTGATCGGGAAACTTGTCTAGCTGCTTCGTAGGCTGCTTCTGCTTCTTCCCAGTTTCTAATATCAATGGTGATGCCGCGTCCATGATTGCCGTCTAGTGGCTTAATCACGATGGGATAGCCACCAACATATTCAATCGCTTCTTCCAAATCATCCAAAAAGTTAATCACAGTACCTCTGGGTACTGGGACACCAGCTGCTGCTAAGATGCGCTTTGTCGCTTCCTTATCACAAGCTAGTTCTACTCCCAGGATGCCGGTTTTATCTGTCATTGTGGCTTGCATTCGCTTTTGGTTCACGCCATAACCTAGCTGAATCAAAAAGCGTGCGCTTAGCTGCATCCAGGGAATGCCTCTTTTTTCTGCTTCTTTAACAATTGCTTCTGTAGAGGGGCCTAAAGAAGCGTCACGCCAAAAGTCTTTCAGGTCTTGGATATCTTGTTCTAATTCCGCCTTGGGATAGCGGCCGCGATCAACAATGCTTTGACACAGCCTGACTGCGGCTCTGCCTGCATAGCGTCCCGCTTCTTCGTTCAGGTATTCGATGACTACCTGATAAACGCCAGGAGTAGAAGTTTCACGGGTGCGACCAAAGCCGACGTGCATTCCGGCTAGTTCTTGGAGTTCTAAAGCTACGTGTTCCACAATGTGGCCCATCATAGTACCTTCTCGTACCCGCATTAGAAAACCACCATGACAGCCAGGCGAACAATAATGACCCTCCAGACTTGGCAGCGCCTCAACTAATCCTTCATAAAATCCAGGGATTTCATTTGAGGGCGTCTCGGCAAGGTTCTCTAAATCGAGGCGCATGACGATCAGTTTGTGGCGTCGAATGCTCCAGTAGTTTGGGCCGCGTAAGGTCTGGATCTTGAGGATTCTCATGGGAATAGGTAGATGGAGATTCGGAACCAAAATTCTAGTTTCTTACTGGATTTGATCGCTAAACTGTTCATAGTAAACAGTTTTTTCTGTTTACATGGTATTCTGTGGATTTTTTCTACTGCCATAAATAAACAGATGATCAACTCACTGTAACCTCGGATACTCTATCCCGTCAGCTGGAGATCCGGTGTACCGCCGGCAATACAGTCCTTTGGTACAGGTGAAAGCGATCGCCATAGCTGAGGATATGCAGACGTAAGTTATGCAACGTCAATGGTTCATTTGCACCAACGTGAGGTTCATTGGTGTGGGTAAGTTCAGTGGGGTCAACAATGGTCACACTGCCTTTGCCCATAACTTGTAACCAACCATCGCGTTCAAATACAGCACAGGTATCTTCATCGATACCAATTCCCAGTCGGTCTGGATGAGAGGCGATCGCACTTAGCAGACGACCTATACGATTACGGTTGTGGAAGTGTTGGTCAACAATCACTTCGGGGATAAATCCCAAACCCGTCGCCATATCGACTAAAGAGCGATTGGGTGTTTCACCACTACCACCACCAGCAATCATGTGATGCCCCATAACGGCTGCACCAGCACTAGTACCTGCTAAGGTTAACTGTCCCCCTCTCACCCTCTGACGGATAATTTCCATCGCTGGTGTATCTGCCAACACGCCACAAAGGCGCAATTGGTCTCCTCCTGTCAGAAATACCCCGCTACACGCCTCTAGAGATGCCTTTACCTGGGAGGATTCACATTGTTCCCGCTCACGAATATCTAAAATTTCAACTTTTTCAGCACCCATCTCCTCAAAAATGCGAATATACCGACCACCGATAATAGCGGGTTCGCGGGAGGCTGATGGAACAATTGTAATATAAGCCTTATTAGCACCGGCACGGCCGAAAAAAGTTCTTAGGATTTCGCGCCCATGAACTTTATCTTCAGCGCCTCCGATGACCATAACAGCGGTTTTAGTTGCTTGGGGTGTCCTCATTTCCAGCGATTTAGCTTTTAATTGCTGCATTTTGTCTCTCCTGTCAACAACTTCAGGAACCATTGCGTTGGACGGGGTTCCCGGCTGATAGCAAATGGCGTGAACCATTAATTGGGACGGGTTTCCCGGCTTGTAGCGAATGGCGTGTGAATTTAACAAGGTTCAGTATCCATTTTGCTTTCTTAAGAGGACACTTTTTGGAAGTTGCAAGGGGCAATTTCTGCCAACTTGGCTTCTTGCTTGAGGCACATAAAGTTGTAATTTTTTATGTGTCTCTTGCCTTTCTTCAAAGCCAGCGCCTTGTTGTTTCCCTGTCCACAGTTCCAGACTGGCAGAATATTGTTTAGGAGCTAGGGTTCCGGGGAGAATTGGGGAACTCAGTTTCCTTTCTGGGATTGGGTGTGAGCAGGTCTGAACACGCTGTTTTGCGGTCTGGCTCGATAAATCCTGGAAGTTGTTAACTTTGGTCAGATTATTAATTTAAATGTAGTTGTGACAATATTTAAACATAAATTAAGTAATTAGAAAAACTTTGGTTGCCACTAAAAATCAATAGTTCTAGTACTTTTAGATACTATTGATTAAGCTTATCTGTAGTTGTAACCTACATTTGCTTGTTGTGTTTACTAGACATTCAACTTTAAGATTAGTGTTCTTGAATACGAATTACTGTGCGCTTTGATATAGTTACACTTTTTCCTGATTGTTTTACCTCAGTTCTCAGTTCTGGGCTGTTGGGTAAAGCTTTAGCCAAACAAATTGCCCAAGTTAATTTAGTCAATCCCAGAGACTTTACCAATGACAAACACCGCAAGGTAGATGATGAACCCTACGGGGGTGGGGTGGGAATGCTGATGAAACCAGAACCAATTTTTGGTGCGGTGGAGTCCCTACCCTGTTTACCTCGCCGAGAAATAATTTTGATGAGTCCCCAAGGTCAAACCATCGACCAACCTCTGTTGCGGGAGTTGGCGACGAATTATGACCAGTTGATTGTCATCTGTGGTCATTATGAAGGGGTAGATGAGCGAGTACAGAATTTAGTGACGCGGGAAGTGTCTTTAGGAGATTTTATTCTCACAGGGGGCGAAATTCCGGCAATGGCGCTAATTAATGGGGTGGTGCGCTTATTACCGGGAACTGTGGGTAAGGTAGAGTCGCTGAAATCTGAAAGTTTTGAAGAAGGATTGCTAGATTATCCCCAGTATACTCGTCCGGCGAATTTTCGCGGCTGGAAAGTGCCAGATGTCTTACTTTCTGGGAATCATGCTGCGATCGCTCGTTGGCGTTATGAACAACAAATTAAACGCACTGGCGATCGTCGTCCCGATTTACTGGAAAAATGGCAAGAGGAGAAGCAGCAGGGGAGCAGCACCTCGGCTCCGCTCGGCGACCGGGAGCAGGGAGCAGGGGAGAATAATTGTTGACGATTGACCAAGGACAAATGACTAATGACTAATATCAGAATTGGTAACGGCTACGATATTCACAGATTGGTGAGCGATCGCGCTTTAATTTTAGGTGGCATTCAAATTCCCCACGAACTCGGTTTACTCGGACATAGTGACGCGGATGTGTTAACACACGCCATTATGGATGCTATGTTAGGGGCTTTATCCTTGGGTGATATTGGCCATTACTTTCCCCCCACTGATCCCCAATGGGCAGGGGCAGATAGTTTGATACTTTTAACTCAAGTACATCAGCTCATTAAAGACCAAGGTTGGCAGATAGGTAACATTGACTCAGTAGTGGTTGCTGAACGCCCAAAATTAAAACCGCATATCGAGACAATGCGGAGTAAACTTGCCACTGTTTTAGAACTGCAACCCAATCAAATTGGCATCAAAGCTACCACCAATGAAAAACTCGGCCCAGTAGGACGAGAAGAAGGTATTTGTGCTTATGCTGTAGTCTTACTCATCGCTACTGATTAACTTAATTTACTATCTGACTATGGCGATTCTAGAAGTAAACCAGATATTATTCAGTGCAACAGTAAATCTTCTTGCATCTCAAAACTATGCAATTTTTTAATCATAACTTGTCTAGCATTAAACGTTCTTGGATACTGATAATTTTATCGGCATTTACAGCAATAACACTTGCAGCTTGTAACCCTAGTAACTTTAAAAGTTCGGCGGCACAAATACCACAAGTAGTAAGTAGTATTCTGAGTGATCCCAAAACATTTAATTTTCCTTTGAGTCAAGAATTTCCCAATATTTTTGGCTTGACTTATGAAGGCTTGGTTGATCAAAATCCTATTACGGGAAAAGTTGAGCCGAAGTTAGCAGAATCTTGGCAAATTTCTGAAGATAAATTGAAGTTTATTTTTACTCTGCGTCAAGATTTAAAATGGTCTGATGGTCAACCACTTACAGTGGATGATGTTGTATTCACATATAACAATATTTATTTTAATGAGGCAATTCCCACAGATGTGAGAGATTCTTTTAGGATTGGCGTTAGTCGCAAGTTGCCTACTGTCAGTAAAATAGATGAACGGCGGATAGAATTTGCTTTACCAGAACCATTTAGACCGTTTTTATTAAATACAGGCACTCCCATATTACCTGCCCACGCTTTGCAAAAGTATGTCCAGGAAAAAGATAGTGAAGGAAAACCGATATTTTTGTCTAAGTGGGGTGTAGATACTCCACCAGAAGAAATTATTGTTAATGGCCCTTTCAAGTTAGAGCGATATGATACTAGCCAGCGTGTTGTATTTCGGCGCAATCCTTATTATTGGCGTAAAGATGCTCAAGGAAAATCCCAGCCTTATATTGAACGTTTAGTTTGGCAAATTGTCGAAAATACAGACACAGCTTTGTTGCAGTTTCGCTCTGGCGGCTTAGATACCATAGGTATTTCACCTGATTACTTTTCTTTGTTAAAAGTGCAAGAAAAACAAGGAAATTTCACGGTTTATGGTAATGAACCTGGAACTGGTACTAACTTTGTTCTGTTTAATTTAAATAAAGGTAAAAGAAATGGCAAGCCACTGGTAGACCCAATCAAATCACGTTGGTTTAATACAGTGGAATTTCGGCAGGCGGTTGCTTATGCGATTGACCGCCAAACAATGATTAATAATACTTTTCGTGGATTGGGAAAACCACAAAACTCACCAGTGACAGTCCAGAGTCCTTATTATCTTTCGCCGGAAGAAGGTTTAAAAACTTACAATTATAATCCCGAACAATCAAAGCAATTATTGATCAAAGCTGGATTTAAATATAATGAACAAGGTCAATTATTAGATGCTGAGGGTAATCGGGTTCGCTTCACTTTGCTGACAAATTCTGGGAATAAAATCCGGGAAGCCATTGGGGCGCAGATTAAACGAGATTTGGCTAAAATCGGGATGCAGGTTGATTTTACCCCGATCGCCTGGAATACTTATACAGATAAACTCTCTAATACCCTCGACTGGGAAGCTTCTTTACTCGGTTTAACAGGTGGTTTAGAGCCAAATGATGGGTCTAATGTTTGGTCTCCTGAAGGTGGGTTGCACATGTTTAACCAAAAACCCCAGCCAGGACAAAAACCCATTGAAGGTTGGGAGGCTTCCCCTTGGGAAATCGAAATTGGCAAACTTTATATCCAAGCAGCCCAAGAATTTGATGAGGCAAAAGTTAAACAAATTTATGCCAAAACTCAACAAATTACTCAGGAAAATTTGCCTTTTATTTATTTAGTCAACCCCTTAGCGATGACAGCAGTACGCAATCGCTTTGAAGGGATTAATTATTCTGCCTTGAGTGGTGCATTCTGGAACATTTACGAAATCAAAATTACAAAGTAGTTAAAGCAGAAAATGAGCGTCGTGACTATGTACTATGGACTATGGACAAATGACCAATGACAAATGACAAATGATCAGAATTTGCGATCGCTCCTAGAAGAAGTCGCAAATGGTAAAGTTACCCCAGATATAGCCTTCAATTCTCTGAAAAACTTAGCCTATGAACCTGTAGGTGAGTTTGCTAAAATCGATAACCATCGCGCCCTCAGAACGGGTTTCCCGGAAGTGATTTGGGGGCCTGGTAAAACTCCTGAACAAATTATTCGCATTATTGAAGTGATGCGCCAACGTAACCCAGTGGTGATGGCGACTCGCATTGAACCATCGGTTTATGCAATGCTGCAATCAAAAGTCCGGGGTTTGCAATATTTCGAGTTAGCCAGAATTTGCGCCATTACTCCCGAAATTATTGAACCTCAGTTTCCGGGGGAAATTGGTATTCTCTCGGCTGGAACTGCGGACTTACCTGTAGCGGAAGAAGCAGCCATCACAGCAGAACTGTCTGGGTTTCGCGTCCAGCGTCTTTGGGATGTGGGAGTTGCAGGTATTCACCGCTTGCTGAGTAACCGTCATTTGATTGAGTCGGCATCAGTATTAATTGTTGTTGCGGGGATGGAAGGGGCTTTACCTAGTGTGGTAGCAGGTTTAGCCAATTGTCCTGTGATTGCTGTACCTACTAGTATTGGCTATGGTGCCAGTTTTGGCGGTTTAGCACCTTTGCTGACGATGCTAAACTCTTGTGCTGCTGGTGTTGGTGTAGTGAATATTGATAATGGTTTTGGCGCAGCAGTATTAGCGGGGCAAATTTTGCGAACGGCGGCGAAGTTGAGGCAAAAAGAGGAGTCCCTATAAAATAGGAATTTCTCTTTACAAAATTTCAGACTTCAGACTTCACACTTCATACTTCATTAAAATACTCAAAGAGATTTTTAAGCAACCAAAGATAATCTATAAATGACAAGCTCTACAGATATTGCAACCTTAGCGAAATGGATGGCGGCTGATTTTAGCAACCAAGCCCAGGCTTTTGAAAATCCGCCATTTTATGCACATATCCGCGTGTGTATGCGTCCCTTACCATTGGACTTGTTATCAGGGGTCAGTTTTTTTGTAGAACAAGCTTATGACTATCTGTTGAATGACCCTTATCGCTTGCGGGTGTTAAAGTTGTTGAACGTAGGCGATCGCATTCAAATAGAAAACTACACTGTTAAACAAGAAGAAAAATTCTACGGTGCATCCCGTAACTTAGAACGCCTCAAAACCATCACAGCCAATGACTTAGAGAAATTATCAGGCTGTAACATGATAGTCGAATGGACAGGTAACAGCTTTAAAGGTTATGTAGAACCAGGAAAAGGCTGTATTGTATTCCGCAAAGGTCAAAAAACTTACCTAGACAGTGAATTTGAAATTGACGACGAAAAATTCATCAGCCTAGACAGAGGACGCGACTTAGAAACTGATGAACATATCTGGGGTTCCGTCGCTGGGCCATTTTACTTCGTGCGGTGGGCGAGTTTTGCTGATGAAGTTAAGTGCTGAGTGCTGAGTGGGAAGTTAGAGGGACAAGGTAGATAGGGGGGACAAGATATTGACTTTTAACTTTTGACTTTTAACTTATCTAGTATCCCGTTGCGGCTAACTCCAGTGGGTGAAAATAGGGAACTCTTTCTATTGATGTTTCCCAGACACCACTGGGGTATAGTTTTAGCAGCCGAAATCCTGGTGATTTTTCGTCAATGGCAAAAGTGGGACTATGAGAACGAAATTGAATACAAGTTGAGGGAGTTCCTAAATACCCGACGTTGCGGCGTTGGTGTTGGAATTGTTGATGAATATGACCGAATAAAACTAATTTAACTTGTGGGTAACGGTCAATCACTGCAAAAAATTCTTCAGGATTTTGCAGGCTACTGCTATCTAACCATAAAGAATTCATCAAAAAAGGCGGATGATGTAACGCTATTAATGTGGGTTTATCGCCTAGTTTGATTAATTCCGACTCTAACCAACTCAGAGTATCCGCAGAAAGATGACCATGTACATAGCCCGGTACAGCCGAGTTTAGTAAGATAAAATTCCAATGACCACGCTGAAAAGACTTGCGCCGCGAAATCATTTTCAGGTTAAGAATTTCATTCATTGCGATCGCACAGTCATGGTTTCCTGGTAGCCAGTAAGTAGGTATTTGTAGTTGATTGACTAAACTTTGCAGATGTTCATAAGACTCGGAAGTTCCATCCCCAGATAAATCTCCCGTCAACAGTAGTAAATCAATTTCTGATTTTAACTCCTGCAATCGCCCCAAAACTACCTTAAAAGACTCAATGGTAGGCATTCCCAGCAGTTGATGATTTTCTGAGGCAAACAGATGTATATCCGTTACCTGAGCAATTGATAGGGGAGGTAGATAATTTATCTTCACTGCTCACACTCTACTTGTATCTGTACCCTGATTTTCATTATCGGTAGAACACGCAACTTACCTTCAAGTAGCAAAACTAGCTTGATATTAAGTGCGTGCCTAATAATTATTTTGGCAACTAACCTTGTAAATTCAAAGCTTCTGCTCAAAATGAGTTAACAGTCTTTAAGTAATTGTTATACTCAAGTCTGTACATAAAAATACAATTTTAAACAAAAATTTTTTGCATCTACCCTAAGATAGAAAAAGTAACAAGACTTACGCACAGAGATTGGGTGGAGAAACGGAACCCAACATTCACGCATACTTTGTTGGGTTACGCGATCGCTACACCCAACCTTGTATATTGAGGGAAGTAGTAGACTGTCGCGTTCTTTTTTCAAATTGATATTAACTATCGATGTTTCGCGCAAAGGCGCAAAGGCGCGAAACAAAAAACATCCCTCTCATCAGCCCTTAGTTTCTTCCTGTCTCTCGCAGACTTCCCGCCCGGCAATCTCGTAACCAAGCTTTTATCCCTTGGGCGACTGTACCATTACTACTATCACGCGGTGGTGTTGGTGGTTGTTGATTCCTAGAAGCACCAGTTTGTGTCAACATCGTTACCAAATACCAGCCATTTTGATTTTTAGTCAAAAACAACCAATGAAATTCTTGTAATTCAATAGCTTTATTTTCTATATACTGTCGTTCTAAGGTGGTAAAAAATACCTGCTCAACTTTTGAGTTAGCACTTTTCTGCTCATTGAGATCATCACTAGCAGGATTTAGTGGTAAAGGTTGAAATTCTGGTCTACCCGCTAATAGCATATAGCTGAACAAATCATTACTTCTTGTTCGCCGACGAGCGCGTTGACTGGCACGATTACTATAACTAGGTAAATCGCGCAACAGTTGAGTAGTTAATATTTCGAGATTTTTTTCTTTGCAAACAGAGTTTACATTTATCTCTGCGGCTTGAGAAAATGCAGAGTTATCAAAAATATGGGCAATTATTATACATAACGTAGAAGCGATGAGGGAGAGTAGGAAATAGGGGTGTAGGGGTGTAGGGGTGTAGGGAAAAAACTTTTTCATACTTTTGTGTGAGTAAACCTTATACCATTTTGGATTTTAGATTTTGCGAAAAGTTGCGTGGGCGGGTTCCCCGACTTGAGCAAACTTTTCAAGACAGATTTTGGATTGAGACAGGCTTTACTGGTAAGCTTTTGGGCAATTCATTTGTCGCAATCATTCTTCAATTTGGTATTAAATTTCAAGATGCGCGTTATATCAACGCCAAACACACCTAAAAAGATAGTGCGTTACGGCTAATTCTCACTGTCTTAAGTTCCAAAATTCTTGCATAGCCGTAACACACCCTACTTACTAGTCCCTAGCCTCCAGCCTCTAATTCAATTCCTCAGAAATTCGCTTCCAGGCTAACTCAGGATCAGGCGCAGCAGTGATGGGACGACCAATTACTAAATAGTTTGCACCAGCTTGCAGGGCTTGGGAAGGGGTGAGCGATCGCTTTTGATCTCCTTTATCAGCCCAACTTGGACGCACACCCGGACAAACGAATAAAAACTCATCCCCACAGGTTTGGCGCAATTGCGCCACTTCCTGGGGTGAACATACCGCCCCATCTAACCCTGACTCTTGCGCCATTAATGCCATTTCTAGGGCAAATTCGGGCAACTCTAGGGGAATTTTTAAATCAAACGCTAATTGTCGCGCCGAAATACTCGTCAACAACGTAATAGCAATTAATTTGGGCGGTTGCACACCTGCTTGGGTTGCGCCTGTTTGGGCTGCTTCGGTAGCGGCTTTGAGTGCATCCTTACCTGCGGTTGCATGAATTGTCAACAAATCTACCCCATACCGCGCCGCACTGCGACAAGCTCCAGCCACCGTATTAGGAATATCATGAAACTTTAAATCTAGAAAGATGCGCTTTTGCCGAGATTTTAAAATTTCTAAAATGCTCGGCCCAGTGCTGGTAAATAACTCTAAACCAACCTTCCAGAAACTAACTGATTCTAGCTTGTCAATTAGAGCGATCGCACCCTCCAAATCTGGCACATCCAAAGCCACTATGATTTTGTCATTAGTCATTGGTCATTTGTCCTTTGTTATTTCCCCCCACTCCCCACACTTCCCACACTTCCCACACTTCCCCCTACTCCCAACTCCCCATTCCCTACTCCCTCAATTTACGGAACTAAACGCACAAACTTGTTCTTACCCACTTGCAGCACTCGTCCGTGTAATTCACTAGGTTCTGTAAAAGTGGTATCAACATCGGTAATGCGATCGCCATCCAAGCGTACACCACCTTCTTGAATTTTCCGCCGTCCTTCGCCTGTACTTTTACACAAGCCACAAGCACCAAGTATAAAAGCCAACTTTGCCGGAAACTGAGGTACACCAGCAAGGGAAAATTCTGGAACAGCACCTTCCTTACCGCCACTTTTTGCTGCTTCTTTCGCTTCATTTGCAGCTTGTTCGCCGTGATATTGTTTAACTACTTCCCAAGCTAAAAGCATCTGGCGATCGCGCGGGTTTTCTGGCAATTTATCTAAAGGTAAATCTGTCAGCAGTTCAAAATACTGTGCCAGCAAATTATCAGGAACCCCTTGTAACTTCTGATATTTTTGTCCTGGGTGTTCCGACAACCCAACATAATTGCCCAGAGACTTCGACATTTTCTGTACGCCATCTGTACCAATTAAAATTGGTAACAGCACCCCAAATTGTGGCTTCTGTCCAAAATAACGTTGTAAATCTCGTCCTACAGCAATGTTAAACTTTTGGTCAGTTCCCCCAAGTTCTACATCAGCCTCAACAGCAACAGAATCATAGCCTTGCATCAACGGATAAAGGAACTCATGCAAGAAAATCGGATTCTCTTTTTTATAACGTTCAGCAAACCCTTCCTTGGCTAACATCTGTCCCACGGTCATCGTAGACAGTAACTCCAAAATCTTTCCTAAATTAAGCTGGGAAAGCCATTCGGAGTTATAACGCACCTCTAACCGTCCTGGTGTGTCAAAATCCAAAATAGGACGCACTTGGTCTAAGTAAGTCTGGGCATTTTGCGCCACATCAGCCTCTGTTAGCTGGCGACGCACCTCAGATTTCCCAGTCGGATCACCAATGCGAGCCGTAAAATCACCAATAATCAGGACTGCCGTATGACCAGCATCTTGAAACGCTCGCAGTTTTCTCACTGGTATGCTATGACCAAAGTGAATATCAGCACCCGTAGGGTCGATTCCCAATTTCACCCTCAAAGGTCTGTTACTATTTGCTAGACGCTGTTCTAAACTTTCAATTTCGCTATTAATATCAGTCGGTTGGGGGAATACTTCTACTATTCCACGATGCAGCCAAGAAAAATCTTGCGCCATAATAGGAGATTCGCTATTAACTAAACTTTTTATCTGAGAAGTTAGGTTGGTTACATTCACTGGCAACTTGTCCGTTTTTTCATCTGCCAAACTAATATAATTGCAAAAAATTAACCACCTTGCTGCATTTCGATGAATTACAGTTAAATTTACAAGTGAGGAAGTGATATCACCGTGTCGTCTAGGACTCTTGAAAATAAGCAGCCACAACGTCGGCCTTCACCGGGTTTTGAGTTCTTGAAAGGCGTTGGTCAGATAACTGGCGGTACTTTGTTATCTATCACCATGCTGACAAGCTCTATTGTAGCTGGAGGGCTGGTAGGTTTAGCGATTAGTTTCCGCAATTTGCCCGATGTCAGACAACTGCGTAACTTTTTGCCTTCAGAAACAACTTATATTTATGACATTAAAGGTAAACTCCTGGCCAGCGTCCACGGGGAGGCTAACCGCGAAGTTGTACCATTAGATAGAATTTCACCTAATTTAAAACGAGCCGTACTCGCCAGTGAAGATGGACATTTTTACTATCACCACGGGATTAATCCTACAGGTATTGGGCGTGCCATTGTAGTTAACGCCGTTGCAGGTGGTGTTAAAGAAGGTGGTTCTACCATCACCATGCAGTTGGTGAAAAACTTGTTTTTGTCGCAAAAACGCGCCATTACTCGAAAATTAGCCGAGGCTGTCTTAGCAATTCGTTTAGAACAAATTCTTACCAAAGACCAAATTTTAGAAATGTACCTCAATCAAGTGTATTGGGGTCACAATAATTACGGTGTCCAAACAGCCGCCCGCAGTTACTTTGATAAGTCCGCCGAAACCTTAACCTTGGCAGAGTCGGCTATGATGGCGGGTTTAATTCAAGCCCCAGAAGAATTTAGCCCCTTTGCTAGTATGAAGCTGGCAAAACAAAAGCAAAAAGAAGTGCTAGGGCGGATGCTGGATTTGAAATGGATCACCCAGCAAGAATATGATGATGCGTTAAAGCAAGAAATTAAACTTGGTAGAATCAGGTCTTTCCAAGGTAGCGCCTTACCTTATGTTTCTAATACTGTATCCCAGGAATTAGCGAAAAAGTTTGGGCGTGACGCATTACTCAAAGGCGGGATGCGCGTCCAAACTACAGTTGATGCTAAATTCCAAATGATGGCAGAAGACACTGTGAAAAAATGGCATCAAACTCTTTTAAGCCAAGGGTTGTATAAAAACCAAATTGCTTTAGTAGCCATTGATCCGCGTACCCATTTTATTAAAGCGTTGGTGGGTGGTGTAGATCCCAAGGTGAGTGAGTTTAACCGCGCCACTCAAGCACTACGTCAACCAGGTTCTTCTTTTAAACCGTTTGTTTACTATGCTGCTTTTGCCACTGGTAAGTTTGGGCCAGACTCAACTGTCATTGATGCGCCAGTGAGTTACCGTGATGGTAATGGTTGGTATTATCCCAGGAACTATGATGGAACCTTTGGCGGGGCGATGTCGATTCGCAAGGCTTTATCAGTATCTCGGAATATCCCGGTGATTAAGCTGGGTAAGACTGTGGGGATGTCAAAAGTTATAGAAGTTTGCCGGACTTTGGGAATTATGAGTCCAATGGAACCTGTAACTTCCTTACCTTTAGGTGCAATTGGTGTGACACCTTTGGAAATGACTAGTGCTTATGCGACTTTTGCTAACTACGGTTGGCAATCTCCGCCAACAATTATTGCGCGGATTACTGATAGTAGTGGCAATGTATTGCTAGATAATACGCCTAAGCCTCAGCTAGTGCTTGACCCTTGGGCTTCAGCAGCAATTATCGATACTATGCGTTCAGTAATTACCGAAGGTACGGGGAAAAACGCCGCCATTGATCGCCCTGCGGCTGGTAAAACAGGGACAACATCTTCCGAAAAAGATATTTGGTTTGTTGGTACTGTACCCCAGCTAACTACTGCTGTTTGGGTAGGGAGAGACGATAACAGACAATTAGCTCATGGTGCTACTGGGGGTGTCATGGTAGCTCCCATCTGGAAAGATTTTATGACTAAAGCTCTCAAAGGCGTACCAGTAGAAAATTTCAAACCGCCTTCCCAGTTCCCTCGTCCAAAAGGAAACTAAATCGCTACGCGGAAGTCAAAAATCAAAAGTCAAAAAGCTTATATTAAAAGCTTTTTACTTGAAATGGTATCTTGATTTCCGCCCTGTTGTAATAGCTTGAGAGTTTGGATTTTGGATGACTTAATCAATCCAAAATCTAAAATCTCAAATCCAAAATCTTTAGGGTTGTTTTTCCAGTTCGGCTTTCATCCGTTCTAAAGTGAAGTTCATTTGATCAAACATCTGTTGCGGAGTGATGCCAAACTGACCAAGCTGAGTTTTTAATTGTTCTACTGTCATTTGTGCCATGAAATCCTCTGATAGCTCAAATCGCTTCATAAAGATGCGATAGCGATCCATCATGGCTTCCATTTGTTCAATAAACAGTTTTTTACCTTCGCGGTCAAACTTGCCATAACTATTACCAAGTTTAATGAGGGCTTGGTAATCTTCAAAAAGCTCTTTTGCTTCTTGCTGCACTATCTCAGAATCAAAGAATCCCATGTTGCTTATCTTTAACTGAGTACTGACACTCAGCAGCTTATAGTGATGCTTATATTTTTATTCTAGTCTAGGGGATGATTAGAGAAAAGAAACTTCGGTTAAAGTACGGTTTTTCACAGAGATTCCAACACTTGACTTTAGCGACTTTCTGTTAATGTGATGGTGTCATTAATCAGAGAGAAAAAACTTATGGGACTGTTTGACCAAATCCTCAGTGCGGTAGGTAATACCAATCAACTGGGGGGGATTATCAATACTGTACAACAACTGAGCGATCGCACTGGTGCCGATGCCTCGACAATCCAATCAGTTTTGGGAATGGTGGGTAATTATGTCCGCTCTTCTTTACAAGAAAAGCAAGCTACCAATGGCGAAGGTGAAGTCCAAGCTTTGGTAAACCAATATGCCGGTACTTCTCCTAATCCCCAAGCTGTCGATTCGCTGTTTTCTGGAGAAATGCAGCAACAAGTGGCTGAGGCGGTTGCTCAACGCACTGGTTTAGATGCTGGGACTATTCAACAATTACTACCTTCAATAGTGCCAGTAGTGCTGAATTTTCTCCAATCGAGTGGTAGTAATTCTGTGTTAAATGCTTTTTTAGACGCAGATAGAGATGGCGATGTTGATATTACTGACGCGATTCGCTTGGCTAGTCAGTACCTCGGTAGATAATCAAGTTAATTTGCAAATTTAATTTACTAATTTAGTTTTGCTTGTCAATATCCAAAACTAATTTTGTTTCAGACAATACTTTAGAGCTGTTGCCAAATACTCATACTGCTCTAAAGTATTGTAAACCTGTGCGGAAATCCTGATCAGCATTCCTGGTGATTCAGTCCAAGGAACCACTTGTACTTGAATACCAAATTGATCCAACAATTGATCATGTAGCCAAATATGATTTTGATTTGCCAAACTCACAGGCATTGGTACAACAGCCATTGAACCAATCATTTCTGCTGGACAAAGTGGTTGTACTTGTAGGGTTGTACAAAGTAACTGTCTAGCTTGGATAACTAGCTGATGATTGCGCTGCATTAATTCTACCCAACCACCGGGTAACAGTGAACCCATCAAAGCGATCGCTTCTGGTACGCACATATAAGCTGTGGGATCATCTGTACCTGTCCAGTCAAATTCCAACTGAAAGCGGCTTTTATCAGTGCGTGGTGAGTTAGCACCGTGGCTAATTGTCAGGGGATGAATTTCTGCTTGTTTATCCCGCCGCACATACAAAAATGCGGCTCCCTTGGGTGCAGAAAGCCATTTATGACAGTTCCCCGTATAGTAAGTTGCCCCAATTTCTGCCATATTTAAGGCAATCATTCCTGGTGCATGAGCGCCATCAATTAATGTCTCAACACCCCGCAACTGTAATTCCTTGACTAGCTGCGCTATGGGGAAAATTAACCCTGTCTGGCTAGTTATATGGTCTAGTAATGCTAAACGAGTTTTAGGTGAAACTTGCTCTAATACGGCGGCAATTATTTGTTGTGGCGACTCCACAGGGAAAGGAATCTGCGCTACAACTACCCGCGCTCCCGTGCGACTCGTAATAAAGTTTAAAGCATTGCGACAAGCGTTGTATTCATGGTTAGTCGTCAGAATTTCGTCATCGGGGGCAAAATGTAAAGAACGCAACACTGAATTTACGCCAGTTGTCGCATTTGGGACAAATACTAAATCTTGGATATCAGCATGAATAAAAGCTGCCAACTTGCTGCGAGCATTGTCTAATAAAGGTTCCCACTTTCTGCCAAAAAAATTTACTGGGTCTTGTTCCAACTGCGATCGCAAACTCTGTTGCGCTGCTAACACCGCTTTTGGACAAGCACCATAAGAACCATGATTAAGAAAAACTACACTAGGGTCTAGTGTCCAAAGTCCTTGGTAAGATGAAGATTGAAGTTTGAAACCTAACTCTTCACACTTCATACTTTACCCTTCATACTTTTAAAACTCCCCAGACTGGATTCGAACCAGTGACCAATCGATTAACAGTCGATCGCTCTACCGCTGAGCTACTGAGGAACGCTGTCGCTCACAATTTCTAATAGTAGCGTAATCACTAAGAAATGGCAAGTACTTTTGCTAATTTTTTTCTCAAGTCTCATTTTGTCCAATATTGTCACTAAAAACCCTGCCTGAAGGAAGATTAGAGACTTATGGATGTTGCGTTACTGTAATCCCATACGCAATGCAGCCAACTTCTGTCGCGCTTTATCATCAATGGCACTAGCCAAAAACCTACTGTTAGATTTTTTGCGAGTTTGATATTTTTGACGAACTCGGCAAACTGTGGTTTCTACAGCACTACAAAGCTGTTGTGCTGATAACCATTCCGCCCCGTATCCTTGTACTACTAATTGTTGCGCTCTGTCTGAGGTAGCCACAATCATCCGCGAAATTCGAGATGCAGTTATCTGCGATCGCAAGGAAGCACAAATTTTTTCGATGTAAGTATCTGCCGTTTGCCCAAAATCAGTGTAGTAAACAGAAACTAACTCTGTAATCACTTCTTTATTGCTAGAAGCGTTATGATATTGAGCATCGAAAACTATTTGAGTTTCGTAACCTTGAAAAGCACTGTAACCGATCATGGCTTCGACCAGTTCCCAACGTGCTGCTTCTAAACCAGCACTATCACGGGTTTTTTTCAGACAAGGCCAAGCGCCAATTATGTTGTAACCGTCCACCAACAGAACGGCTGGGACTGAGGAACGGGGCATGGTTTTTAATCACAATTTTCTAGAGTTAACACAATCCATTCATAACTTTTATAGTAATTGAAGCATTCGCTGTAACACTATGTTACAAAGCACTAAATAATGCGAAGAGATTGCAAAATTTATCTCAAAAAAGTTCTCAATTTCAGAAGTCAGTTACCAAAAAAGAGAATTACTTAAATCAATTTAGAGGTAAAAAACCCTGTATTTGCAAGCATTTTGTCTGCTGATTGGTTGCTATACTAATTGCCTACAAATGTAAACGCGCCTTTAATGAGGCGCGTTAGAGATGTTAAAAATTATTGATGAATTAAGTTGAGCATTTAAGGTGATTCATCATTCACTTTCATCAATCGTTGTTTGAGGCGTTGGGGTTCACCCCAATCAACTAAAGAACCTTTATCGAGTAAAAAAGCCCCATCACAGTAATTCAACTCATCCAGGCGGTGAGTTACCCACAAGGCTGTAATACCGCGACTTTTGACTAGGCGGTGGACACCAGCCACTAAATCTAATTGGCTATCAGGGTCAAGTAAAGCTGTGGGTTCATCTAATAATAAGATTTCACAGTGACGAGCGATCGCACCAGCAATCGCCACACGTTGTTTTTGTCCCCCACTCAAAGCATATATCGGGCGTAATTGCAGTTGCAGCAAATTTACCGCCCCTAAAGCTTCTTCAACTCTTGCTCTCACCATAGCAGGCGGCAATTTTTCTTCCACCAGTCCAAAAGCCACATCTGCACCCACCGTTGGCATAACTAATTGATGATCAGGATTTTGGAACACAAAACCGACAGGAGGTAAAACACCAATTTCACCAGACTGGGGCTGTAACAGCCCCGCCAAGAGTCGGAGTAGAGTTGATTTGCCACTGCCATTAGTACCCAAAAGCATCCAAAATTCACCTTTGGGAACCGCTAGAGAACAAGACTTGATAGCCGCCTCACCACTAGGCCAATTGAAATTTAAGTCTTTGACTTGAATGCCCACTTCCGTCATTGCTACACCTTACTCGCCTGCTAAGGCAAAAAAGCCAGGTGGTCTGCCACTGCTAGTGCTAACACCATCTTTCTGAATAATCTGTACCCCAGAAATTTCACTAGCACGAACAGCGATTTTTTTCTCTGTCTTACCTTCACACTTGAGTTCCACAATATCAGGATTGCCAGAACGCATCGCTGCCAAAATGAGTTGGTAGACAGCCTCAGCGTCTTCTGTTGACTTCCGTTGAACTGATATGGGGAAGGCGGTGTTTCTTACACTTATGTCAATGGTAAACATTTAGGATTAATCAAACATATCTGTGGACTCATTTTAGCGTCCAAGAATGAGGGAGTGGGGAATAGGGAGTGGGGAGTGGGGAAAAATGTTTTTTTCATTCATACTCGGCGGCGCACTGCCTATCGTCGGTATTAAATGAGAGTTGTTTAGAAAGTCAAAAATCTCCCCAAACCCTAATCACAACTTCCTAATCACCACTGACTCTTCCCCAAAAGATTAAATTTGACTCAGAATCCCCTGGAAAAATTAACGATTTTCACCTAGAATTATTAGAGTCAGTAAAAAATTGTAAACTGGATTGACAAACCAGTTAAAAATCTGCATTGAAGAGGCTGCTACAAAAGAGCCTACAAGCAGAACTGTACTTATAAGAAAATATTTGGAGTTTCACTCTCATGACCATCGCAGTTGGACGCGCCCCAAGTAGAAGAGGGTGGTTTGACGTACTAGACGACTGGTTAAAGCGCGATCGCTTCGTGTTTGTAGGTTGGTCAGGAATATTACTATT
>NZ_JACJQW010000035.1:0-73439 GCF_014696905.1 Nostoc sp. FACHB-190 | reverse complement strand
AATTAGTGACAGTTGTTTGATAACTGATAACTGCTCACTGTTCACTGTCTTTCCTGGTGCCTATGGCGCGGTGGAACCACACTGATACATCCCGAACTCAGAGGTGAAACGCTGCTGCGGCTACGATAGTTGGAGGGTCGCCTCCTGCCACAATTGCTCGGCGCCAGGTCTCTTTTTCTTCAAAAAAGCACCCTTTCTTAAGAAAGGGTGCTTTTTTGTTTATGAATCTATAAGCTAAACGATCGCCATTTTCATAACTACACTTTAATAGGGGTCTCGGCTTTTTGTCGCAGTCCAGTTGCAATCATCCACTTGCCATTGGAAGGTGCTAGGGTAACGCCGCGACGTATTGGTTTAACGCTAGAGTCGTCTACTAAGGTCTGCTATCTTGTAATGCTTCGTAGATGCTTGACCACTTACGTCTAAATGCTGGTGATAGCGATAAATCAGCCAAACTGTAAGCGTTTCGCGTCAGCAATATTGCATCCATCAGTTCAAACGTTGCATCATGCGCTCTTCCTAAATAACTGTACGCTGCTTGACGAAATTCCTCTAATTTGGCACGTTTCATATTGGCAGATGAGAATTGGTGGTTCTTTTCTCAGATTCTGCTAATAGGGGGCCTGTGTTCAAGCACACCCTCTATTTTTTTCTTTGACTGCCTGCCATTTATACCATTTCACTTTAAAAATGATACAGATATGAAAGCATCGCCTCGACTTCGCTCGGCAACCGGAAGCCGAGTTGCCGAGGAAGTGATTTGTATCAGTAATTTCGTGAATTGGTATTAGTCTAAACTCCAGTAAATATCTCTGCATAAGAATGATAATTGGAGGTAAGGGGAAGGAGGCGAGAGTCGTTCGCCTCCTTCCCACCCTAGTATTTGATTATCATTTTCATTGAGTGAGCAAGTAGGATTTGCTGTAGTCAAATGTCTGATGATGCTGTATTAATCTCATCTCAAACTTCTTTAGCACCCTCAACCGTTACTACTCACCAATTTCTCTCCCTTCAACATCCTGACAGCAGCTTCGAGTAGGGCTTCTTCGAGATAAGGCTTAGTGAAGTAACCACTAGCACCCAGTTGAATTGCCATTTGTCTGTGTTTATCAGCACCGCGTGAGGTCAGCATAGCGATAGGTAAGTAATTCAGGCTGGAATCTTTTTGAATGCGTGATAGTAACTCCAGTCCGTCGCAACGGGGCATTTCAATATCACAGAATACAATATCGCAAGGTAGTCCAGAGCGCAGTTTATCCCAAGCTTCTTGACCATCACGGGCTTGTTCAACGCGATAGCCTGCTTTATTGAAGGTCAAAGATAACAATTCTCGAACTGTAATTGAGTCATCAACAATGAGTACAGTTGGATCAATTTTCTCAGCCGGAGCTTCTGTAACGCTGGGTGGAACTTTTTGCTGCCAAGAAGTACCGCCAGCATTTTTAGATATGCGTCCTTGGAAGATGTCGATAATTTCCAACACGTCAGCAATTGGCATAATTCGACCATCACCGAGAACGGTAGCACCTGCTACACCGATGGGTTTTGGTGCTGGCCCTTCAAATTGCTTAATTACAATTTCTTGTTCACTGAGTACCAAGTCAATTTGTAAAGCAATTAATGTATTACCCGATCGCACCACCACTACCGACACTGTATCATCATCCCTTGTACCGCCGTAAACATTACCGCGACTCAACTGGCGATTAAAAGATAACAGTTCTTTTAACGGACGGAAGGGTAAGACTGTATCTCGCCAAGAAATAAATGCTTGGCCATCAGCATTATGTTGAATATTTTTGGCCGGGATATCTAAAGTATCTTCTACACCATCCATTGGGAAGGCAATTCGCGCTTTATCAGATACGCAACACAGGGCTTTACAAATACTTAAGGTGAGTGGTAGACGAATCGTGAATGTTGTACCTTTGCCAATGGCGGAATCTGTATTCACTGTCCCGCGAATTTCACTAATCTCGGAACGCACCACATCCATCCCTACGCCACGTCCCGAAATTTCATCGGCTTTATCTTTGATACTAAAGCCCGGTTGGAACAGCAAATCATACACTTCCATCCGCGAGATGCTTTTTGCTTGTTCTTTGGTAATCATCCCGACTCTGACAGCCTTAGCTTTGACTTTTTCTGAGTCGATACCTGCACCGTCATCACCCACAGAAATTACAGTTTGGTTTCCTTGGTGGAAGGCGCGAATGGTAATTTCACCCACTGGTGGTTTACCCGCAGCTTGACGTTCTTCGGGAGTTTCGATTCCATGCGCGATCGCATTATTCAACATGTGGGTGAGGGGATCGGTGAGATGATCTAAAATCATCTTGTCAATTAAAGTATCACCACCTTCAATCACCAACTCTATTTGTTTGCCGCATTTAATGGCGTTATCTCTTACACCACGCCGCAAACGGTCAACCGCCTGGGAAAATGGCACCATACGGGCGCGGGTTAAACCTTCTTGCAATTGCGTTGTGACTTGGCGGAATTGTCTGGCGACACGTTCAGTTTCTTCGGTTACAAAGTCGATGTCACTCGCCGACTCCCGCACTCGTACAATCAATTCAATCATTTCCTGAGATAATGTGTGGAACGGCGTAAACCGATCCATTTCTAATTCGCTGAAACCTCGGTCAGTATCATGTTCTGAAGATTGGATTTGAGTTTCTCGTTTGTTGCGGCTGGCTAGGAGAGAAGCTTCTAGGAGCGATCGCTCATATAATTCTTGCATTCTCGCGCCCACATCCGACAACTGCTGCACTTGAATTAACAAGTTATCTAGTGACTGTCGCAACCGTTCATGATCCTGTTCTAAGGTGTTGCGATTCACCACCAATTCTCCAACTAAATTACTCATGTCATCCAGTTGTTTAACTGGCACTTTCATTGTTTCTTCAAATCTGCGTCGTCCTCCTCCCGAACGGGGCGCTTTACCTGTGTTGGGTTTAATTTGTGATGTGTGGGCTATGGTGTTATCTGCTTCCGCCAGGAGTTTTTCTAAATCACTAAATTCATCGTCTAATTTTGGTGGAGCTGGTGTTGCGTTAGCAGAATTATGATTAGTTGTGGCAGGAAATTCTTGAATATTAGTGTGATGAATTTCTGGTGCAGGAGGTTGAGGGGTTTGCTTGTTGCCACCTAATAACGCTTCTAAAGCGGCAAAATCATCAGAGGCGATCGCTGCATCATGACTCGGTAATTCTTCACCTAATAATGCTTCTAAATCCGCGAAGTCATCTTCTGCGGCTGATTCCTGATTTGTATTTTCTGGAGTGGCAATACTTTCTGCTGCTAATGGTTCAATAGTTGGTGTATCGGCTACAGTTTCAATAATTTCTAATAATAATTCTGGTGACTCTGTTGTTTCTCTTAATACATCAACAGCGACTGTCTCATTAATATTTTCATAAACTTCTAGCTTTAATCCTGTCTCCCCATTACTGGCAGATGGCATTTCATTGCTGGAAAATAAATCAAAATTATCGTTAACTGTTGGTTCTGTTGTCTCTGGTTGATTATTATCGGTTACGAATAAATCATCGAGTAAATTGTCAAAACTTGGCAGTTGGGAAAATTCAATAATTTCTGTTTCTGCTAGTAATCTGTCTAAATCTGGTTCTAATTCACTAATATCTGTAGCTAATAAATCATCTAATAAATTCAATTCTGTATCTTGATTAACCACTGGTTCTTGGGAAGATACTTCAGCAGGTTCCCCAAGACTCATATCGCCAAACAAATCAAAATCGGGACTATCGGAACTATCTAACTGAATATAAGTGCCATGAATTTTTACTGCTAAATCATCTAAAGTAATTGCTTCATTCTCTGCCGTTGTTTCTAGATCATCAAAAAGATTTAATTCTAATTCGCCAAAACTTTGAGCATCAACCACATCTGATTCTGGGGATTTTTCGGTAAATTCAGGTTTGACATCCAACGCCTCTGGTTCTTGGGCAAAGTTGCGAATTTCTGACGATGAGCCAGAGAGATCGCTCACAACAGGCGGCTTGATATTACCAAATAAATCATCCTCTTGGTCAACATCAAAATCTAATTCTGACTGGAGAAAAGTTAGTTCAAACTCATCTCGGTAATCGGTAATATTTGCCGAACTCGTATCTGAAAAATCAACAAAAATTTCCCCAGAAGCCGCCGCCGCAAATAAACTTTCTTCTAACGCCTTAGCAACATCTACTTCTAAACCATCTTCAAATTCTGAAGTTGTGTCTACTTCTGTGGGGGAATTCCAGAAGTTATGCAAATCATCTTCTGTCTGGGATAAATTTGTTGTGGCAGATGGACTCTCAAATAAATCCCCAATGCCTAATTCTGATGTGGGGATGAGGGTATTTTCTGCCCCTTCTGTAAATAAACCATCTAAAGATAAAGCATTTGGTTCGGAATTGGATAACTCAATTTCTGGATGATCAGTATTTATTTCGGCATTTTCCAGGAATAATTCATCTAAAATGTCTTGCTGGGTCGCCGATAACTCACTATTTGGATGCGTTGGATTTGCTGGTTGAGTAACTTCGCTCGTAGTTGAGTGTTGCGGCTCATCTCCAGTCAATGCTAATAATTCATCGACATCTGAATTACTAACGCTACTAAAATCTGGCTGAGTTTCTGGTGCTGTGGTTGGTACTGACGGTTCTTTTTCTAAGAAATGATCGCCAAATAACAATCCCAGGTCTTCACTCGTGTCGAGATTATTGCTTGATGAGTCCCCAGAGCCATGATCTAAAGACAGAAAATCAGCTAAATCACTATCATGATCTGCTGTGGGGTTTTCAGTAATATCTATTTCTAAATCACTGATAGGATGAATCTCCAGAATTTCTTCTTGTTGCCAAGTTTCATCTAATTCTGGTGTCTCTCCTTCAAATAAATCCGCCAAAGTATTTAATTCTGCTAGTCCCACCTCTGGGCCGTGATGATCAATTCGCGCCACAGTCAATGATTCATCTTCGCCCTCACTAAACAGCAAATTAGCCCCATTCTCATCAGGAGGATTAATCGCTGCTTGGTCTGGATTCAGCTGTTCATTCAAATCTGTCAAGCTGATAACACTATCTGCTGGTTGGACACTGGCAATCAGTGAAACTTCCTCAGCAGTCGTGGTACTGATAATTGGAGTTTCTGTCTCGACTGGCGCTGCATTGTCCAATAAATCAAAGTCTAAAGAGAAAGACTCCAGTTCAGGAAAACTCAGCAGTGCTTCTAACTGCTGAGTAATCTTAATTTCAGAATCTCTACCTTGGAGAACTAATTCCTGAGCTTGTTTAATCTCAGTAATCACAATTTTGGCTAAAGTCAGATAAGTATTTTCACTATTACAAATTGCATTAGCCGCCGCTTGACATAAACTAGACCAGTTAGGCAGATTCCATCTTTGTCCGAGTTTTTCTAACTGGCTACAGCACTGCTGAAGATTTTGCCGTGATTCTGATGTTGCTTGTTGCTTAAACAGTTGCAACATTTGTCGGAGAGATTGCAGCACCTGGTTTTGAAATTCGCTCCAAGTATTTTCCGGTACGGGTAATACTGGTGCGGAAATTTGGGTTTCTTCTGTCGCTGCGGAAATATCCTCGCGCCGGAAAATCTCGGTCAGCGTACTGATAGTTTCGATATGGGCAGCTTGGATGATAGTATGACCATCTTCGGCTGCACCGCCTTTTTGTACCAACAAATCTAAATGTTCATTTAGCCATTTAAATACAGGTTCAGCTTCCGACATTAAATTATTGGCTGCTTCTTCGGAGAGTCCGTAAGGGCCACTCAAATGTTCTAATAAAGCTTTCAGAGTATCAGCTACACCCAAAAACAAAGACTCTAACTTTTCATCAACCCGCACCGGATGTTCTTTGAGAACTTTAAAGCAATCTTCTAGACGGTGAGATGTATGCTGGATACTGGTTAAACCCAGCATCGCTGCGCCGCCTTTTATAGAATGGGCTGCCCGAAAAACTTCATTGATCATTTCCGGGTCGTTCAAGGTACTTTGCAGATTTAGCAACCCCTGTTCAATGGTGTTCAGGTGGTCTCGCGCTTCTTCGATAAAGTAACCTAAAATCCTCTGTTGTTGTTCCGGCAGCATAATTAAAGTTCTGAGTGCTGAGTGCTAAGTGCTGAGTCTGATGTTTTTGTCTTTTGTCCTTTGTCCTTTGTCTTTGTTAATGACTAATGACTAATGACTAATGACTACTTCGATTCCAATGTGTCCACGCGGAAACGCTCAACAGAAGCGATTAAGTCACGGGACACACCCACTAGGTTTTGGAGTGCGCCAGAAACTCGTTGTGCTTCTTGGGAGGTTTCTTGGGCTGTGAGTTCTACTGATTGCATAACTTGAGCGACAGCACGGGAGGTTTCTGTTTGTTCTACGGTGTCGCTGGTAATTGAGCGCACAAGAATATCAATGCGGTTTGCTACTTGAATAATATTTTCGAGCGATCGCTTGGCTTCTTCTGCCAGTTTTGTGCCTTTAATTACCTGTTGTGTGCCTTCTTCCATCGCGGTCATTACTGAGCCGGTTTCACTTTGGATTTGCATCACAATCTGTTCAATTTCTTTCAAAGATTTTGCCGATTTATCTGCCAACTGGCGGACTTCATCAGCCACAATTGCAAATCCTCTTCCCGCTTCACCCGCCCTGGCTGCCTCAATACTGGCGTTGAGTGCCAGTAAGTTGGTACGGGAAGCAATTTGGGAAATTAACGCCACAATCTTAGAAATTTCTTGGGAAGATTCGGCTAAACGTTTTACTTTCCGGGTGGTTTCCGCTACAGTTTCCCGAATTTCTAAAATCCCCGCCACGGTGTTTTCTACCGCTTCTCCACCTTTGAGCGCAATGCTACTAGCATCACGGGCAACGGCTTCAGCTTCTCGCGCCGCTTCTGCCACCCGTTGAATTGAGTCAGTCATCACCTGCACAGAATTTAAGGTGACAGCTAACTCTTCGGCTTGGCGCAAAGCATCACTCGATAAAGCACGGGCAAAGGTTTCGGAATTAGTCGCACCTTTGGTTACTTCCCGCGCCGCAACTTTTACCTGTTGGACGATATCGCGCAAGTTTTGAATTGTTAGGTTAAAGGCATCCGCCACGGCACCAAGTACGTCTGCTGTCACCTCTGCCTGCACTGTCAAGTCACCTCTGGCTGCCCCTTCTACATCGTCCAGCAACCGAATTACTTGCCGTTGGAGGTTTTCTTTGGCTTCTTCTTGTTCATCAGCTTTGCGTTGGGCTTCATTGGTGGTAGTAAAAATTACCCGCGCCATTTCATTAAAGCCAGTAGCTAATAAACCTAATTCATCTTCGGAATATACGGAGGCTTGGACATTGAGATTGCCTTGGCGGACGGCATCAAACTGAGTTTGTAAATCCTTGGTGGTACGGCGAATTTGCTTGAGGGTGAGATTGCTCATAAAAGCAGCCGTGGCAAACCCCGAAATCCCAGCCGCCAGGGACATCGCCCAGCCTGTGTTACGAATGGATGCTCGCTGTTGAGGTTCGGAAAAAGAAGTCGCCCCAAAGCTGACCACAGCCACCACCATTGCTGAGAAAATTCCCACAGTTCCAGCTACTAAAAAAGGCTTCATATCCAAAGAAGCATTTTCTAGGGGAGCTAACCAGCCTTGCTCTACACTGGCTACTGGCTCTAATTTTGACACATCTGTTTGCGTAAATATCGGGACAGCTTCTTGCGACCCTGTAATGGTGAATAGTTCTTCATCGCGATCGCTACTACCATTATTCGGGATCGGTTCATTCGCCTTACTACGGGGACTGCTGTTGGTTTCCAATGGCCCAGAAAGTACCACATCTCCAAAGCTCATATCCGAGTCTGCTAAGTCAAATCCTGGAATATTACCCAAGTCGTCAAATTCATCAAAATCATCTAAAAACTCGATATTACTTTTAGAATTTTCACTACTGAGGGTACTGTTAGTATCCCCAGTGGTTCTAAATTCATCTGAGCCAAAGGCAGATTCAAAGGCTTCAAAATCAAAATTATCATCACCCTCAAACGAGTTGGTGTCTAAAGTTGTGCCAGCTTTTAAAGGAGGATTTTGCAAAGAAAAATCGTCGTTAACAGATGAGTTGGTATTGGTCGAATTTTCCGGAAATTCGATTTTTTCTAACCAATTACTTGGTTGGGGGGCAAAAACATTATCTTGATTGGTTTTTATGTCCACATCCGGGATATCTTCTGGCGATTTTGGTAAAGTTGCATCCAGAATACCCATTTTCGTGTCTAAACTTGCCATGCTTGGCTGAGAAGAATTTTCTGGGGAAACAACATCCTCAGCAGTATCTAAAATCTCACTTGTGAGTAAATTATCTGGCACAAACGGCGAATCAACACTGTTGCTATCAAAGGGTGAACTGGCTGAAGTGCCATTTGTCCCACTATCAAAGGGGTTATTAACAATGCCGGAATCATCTAAACTGATGACAGATATGTCTTCTTGCCAAAAAGCGGGTAAATCTAAGGCAATCTCTTCTTCTGGGCTGTGGTTGAGTTCGGCACTCTGGTCATCTAGACTGACGGCAAAAGGATCATCGATCACAGCAGGTGACTCTTCCACCGTTTTGTGCATGACAATGCTGTCTGTGGGAATATCAAATGGGTTCGACGATGATGGAGGTTCTGCCAAACTATCGAAATTCAAACTTTGGCTGTCTAAATTAGCAAATGCGCCTAAGTCTTGTAAGTCTGATGTATCCATATCTGAATCTGAGGGATCACCAATCCCTGTCATCCCAGTCAGACTAATTGACTCCAGTGACTCATCAATCTCACTCGGAATAGCTTGTTCTTCCAGTGGTTGTAAATATTGATTGATATTCTCTAGACCATTTTTGGCAAAACTAATGATTTCGGGATCATCAGTCAACTTTAATACTTTTTGATACTCGGCTTTAGCAACATCGTACTGCTGCAAAACATAGTAGACGTGACCCCTCAATAAGTGGCAGTTAGGGTCATCTGGTACATTTTGTACTACCTGATCAACCAAGGTAGCAGCGAATTCATAGTCTTGTTCCGCATAGGCTGTACAAGCCTGCTGATATGTTTCTAGATAATCATCTATTGTTGCTGCCATTTGCTCCCTCCCAATATCATCCTGCCCACCTTGCACTCCGCACAATTGCCGTTTGATCAAGTAATCTTAGAAACTGGTTGCTTTTAGCACCTAATGACCACTCGCCACGTAAAAAGGGAGCCATCGTATCTGGTAGATTTGTTGGTGGCATCAGATGTTGTACATCTAGCCAATCCATACCGCCGACTTCATCGACTGCTAAACCGACTATTGTTTCCTGCTCCTCAATAGCAATTACTGGAATTTCTGCTCTATCAGTATTTAGCGCAGTACCTTCGCCCAGAAATTGACCCAAATCTGCCACCCAAATTACTCGACCTCGTAAATTTAGAGTACCCAAAAGTAAAGGAGAAGCATTAGGAATTGGGGTAATTCTATCAGGGCTTAATTCTAAGACTTCTCGAATACCAGTCGCTGGTAGGGCAAACTCCTGATGCGAGGGAATATAAAAACGCAAATGTAACTCACCTTCAGGACTTTCTACTTGTAATTCTGGGCGGAAGTGGTCTTGACCAGTGCCACCTAAAAAGTCCGGTTTGCTCACCATATAATTTTCATCCTTATCCTCGCAGGAGTTGTTTGACTGTTCCTACCAACTCTGTTGGTTGAAACGGTTTGGCGATATAAGCATCCGCCCCCTGTTTCATTCCCCAGTAGCGGTCAAATTCTTCGCCTTTAGAAGAACACATAACTACAGGGACATTTTGGGTTTTTGGGTCAGATTTTAACCGCCGACACACTTCGTAGCCGTTCATCCGTGGCATGACAATATCCAATACCACCAAGTCTGGCGGAGCGGTTTGAATGGCCTCCAACGCTTCTACTCCGTCACTGGCATAAGTAACTGTTAAACCAGTGGCTTTCAGGAGGTCAATAATCATCTCCCTCTGTGCGAGACTGTCTTCCACAATCAGAACTGTACTCATAAATGTTTATCTACCTCCTGATGTAGACGTTCCTTTTTGGAACATTCCCTGACTCCCCGTTAAAATTACTTGTATAAATTTATGCTATTATTTCACTAATTGACTAGATAATAATTTGGCATGGGGTTAGTTGATTCTGTGATAACATTTTTTACCCCATCTTTTATGGAATCAACAAGTCTTCTATTTCTTTGGTGTTCCCATAAAAGACTTGTAATTAACATATTTCTCCATAAGCATAAGTAATTCTGAATCATCAAATGGTTTTGTGAGATAGTCTGTCGCTCCCACCATTCTGGCTCTGACGCGATCGATAAAGCCATCTTTGCCGGTGAGCATAATAATTGGTACTAAGCGAAATGCTGTCGAATGACGCAGCATACTGCAAATCTCGTAACCATCAAGTTCTGGCATAGCGATGTCACATAAAATTAAATCTGGTCGGAGTTGAAATACTAGTCCCAGGGCTTCTAAGGGCTGAGTTAGGGCGATCGCTTCATAACCATGTAACTTTAAAATTGACTCCACAGCCTCACAAATCGTCGTTGTATCATCAATGCAAACAATCCTCGGACGATGGTTTTCTTCCCCTGACTCTGGTATCGATGTCTGGAAATGATTTGTCGCCGCATCCACTAGTTGTAACCAACCTTGCTGCACATAAGGATATATCGCCTTCGCAATTGTCAATAAATCTCGATTCAGGTAACGCGCCAGTTGTCGCAGCGATGTTTTGCCATCCGCCCAATGCTGTAGTTTATTCACTGTTGCTTCTGGTAGGGAGGAGCGTAATTCTACAGTATCAACTAATACTGGTAATTGCTCCGGGGATTGAATTTGTGGGTATAGGCGCTTCCATTCCTGGACTTGTTTGGTAATTCTGGCGACCAAGGGCGCAATTTCTAAACTTGTGAGTTGTGGTGCGAGGGCTGCCCCTTGACGAAAAATAAAATTACCTTGGTGTAAACTCAACAAATCAAACAGAGTTTCTTGTACGAGGCGCTGAATAATACTGTGAGCTATCTTGGGGCTAATTATATTTCGCTCTAATAATGTCCATAAATATCCATACTCTGGGACATTTTGGGTGGCTAGTGATGTATTGTGCTTTTGATCTAGTCCTGTCTCAACTCGGTAATGGCGTAAATAATCGTCAATCCGCGATAAATTACTATCGCCCGCTTGACAATAGATAATTTGACCATTGAGAAAAAAGACAAACCATGATTGTTTTCTGGGATTTTTGCTATGGCGATGTCTGATTGTCTCATCTAGGTTGAGATGATCTTGCTTGTGAAAGCCAGCTTCCACTAAAAGTTGCCCAGTTCGCTGGCCTAACTCAATCAATTGCAAAATACTGCGAATATCAATTTCATTCAAATTTCCCTGCATTTAGCGCCACGCAACTCCTTGTTATCTTCTTGACTTAAGTTTGCCCAGCAATTTTTGCTAGATTTCTCATAAGTAAAGTAAATTATTACTCACCAACATTCGCCATCTTATTTCTCCAACAACTAATGTCTATCAGGAGATACATTTAGCCATAAACCGTAAATTTTCGTAATACTGCTTGATAAACTTAGTAATCACACGGAAGTCATGATTACTATCACCAGTACAAAATATAAAGGCGTGACTCAATCGCTTTGATGAAATCTGAGGATGTGAATTTTCACGTCTATCAATAGTCTTGTCTATATTTTTTCCTACACCACGGTGAAATTAAGACAAACTTACATAAGCATTTTAGGTATATATAAAAACACGGACATTAAGTACGCAAAAGGACGAACGGTGTGCTGTATTTAGCAGAAGTACAAAAGCAGAAGGGCGGCTTACTTAGTGGTGGTTCTAAAACCGAACTAAAACTGCTAGCTTGTCAGCGAACCGACCAGAATTGGAGTACTGTGTCGGAAGAGGTGATTACCGCAGAAGAAGCCAGCAAATTAAACGATGGTGCATTAGTGCTAGTCGAACTGAATCCGAATCGCCAAGTGCAAAGGATTCAAGAAGCGGGACGGCCATTGGTCAATATATTGCAAAATTTTTCGCGGCAGCTAGAAAAATTTAAACTCAAGGAAGATGAGATTGATCAGTGGAAGCAGTCGCTAACATTTCAGGCGCAGGAAATGAATCGCCGCGAAATGGAAATGGAAGCACGCTTAGAACAGTTGCAACAACTGGAAGATGACTGTCAACGTCTAGATGAGCAGAAACAGGAAATTGACTCATCCCGTGAGGAAATTGAAAAGTTACAAGCGGAAATTGAGCGAAACCGCCAAGAATTAGAAGGTGCTTGGGAGCATCTACGCGGTGAACAGCGTCGCTTAGAAGAACGACAAGCCGAGTTCAAACAAGGTAATGTTTTAGATGAAGAACAAAGTCGGGTGATGAGTGATTTATTGAATCGCTTATCTAGCCGATTTGCTCCGACAGAAACTGTCAGAGAACATCTGCATTTAGCGTTTGAATTAATTGAACAGCAGCAAGCAACTTTAAATCCCCATTGGGAAAAGTTAGAACAGCAAAAAACATTAGCTAACCAACAGCAAGAAGAAGTTGAGCGTCTGGCACAAACTGTCAGCGATCGCCAAAACGAATGGCAACAAGCACATAATTCTTTAGAACAGCAAACGGCTCAATTAAAAATTAACTTAGCTACCATTACCAGTAAGCAAGAATATGCTCGGATAGTCAAAGAGCAGTTGCAATCTCAAGACGATTTATATCAAAAAATTAATTCTCTATCTGCTAGTTCTGGTGATATTTCTGGCAATAAAATTGATATAGAAGCATTAGAAAAAATGCCGTTAGATGAACTACAAAAAATAGTTCAAGATTTAGCGAAAAAATTAGAAATTGACTCTAGCTTTGTCCAAGAACAAGAACAAGAACTGCAATATAAACAAGCAGATATTACTGAATTAGAAAATAAACTCACTCAAGCTTCTGACCAGGATCATATCAATTTAGAAATGGAACTGGCAGATGAAAAAGACCATTATCAAATGCTCAATAAAACTTTAGAAGGTCAACGCCGGAGTTTATTGCAGCGTGATAAGGCTTTGAAGCAACATCAAAATGTATTACTCCGCCGCCAAGGACAACCAGTCCCCAACGTCGAAGAAGAAAACACAATTGATTTTGCGCCAATTTTGTTGCAAATTGATGGCCAGCGACAACAACAATCCCAGGTATTACAACAACTGGAACAAGAAATTGAGCAGATGCGGTCTGCAATTGAGCTTGACCAAGGGATGATTGATAACCAAAATCATGACTTGTCCCAAAAACAACAAGAAATCAAAAATCTCGAAGCTAATTTACAATCTTTGCGAACAGCAGTGGCTGAATCCTGGGCGCGAGTGAATTTATATCAAGAAGCCTTACGACCAATTCAAGATTCTTTGGATGGTTTGCGCCAAAAACTGCAAGGAATTAATGATTCATTGGCGCAAGTCCAAGAAGTAAGTGATTATCAACTGCAAACCATTAGTGAAATGCGTCAGACTTTGCAAAATATGACATCTCAGCCGGAATTAATCGCGTCTTGAGAAGTCTGAAGTGTGAAGGCTGAAATAATAACTAATGTGAATGATAGAGGTCTGCAAGTTCTGCTAATCCAGAATCACGAGTCACAATCGGAGTGTAACCGAGTTCTTCTTGTGCTTTACGATCTGTAAAGGTCAATTCCTGCCCAATCAGCCGAACCATTGTACGAGTAATCGGCGGAATACCTTTACGCCTCGTTATTCTCCAAATCGCTTCCATGAATCCAGCGATATTCCATGCAACCCATCTCGGAATGCTTAAGCTCCCCGGTTTGACTCCAGCAATTTGTAGCAATGTTGTGATCCATCTGCGAAACTGTACGACATCGCCATCGCTTAGGAAGTAAGCTTGTCCACCGGGACTCCGTTCTGCTGCTAGAATTGCCCCATAACAGACATTCATCACATGAGTTGTCATATATGAATAGTTGCCCTGATCAATCCAAATGAATTGTCCAGTTTTTACTGCCGTTACGAGTTGAGGCAGTACGTGATCCCCATTACCCCAAATCCACGACGGACGCACTACGGCGGTTCTGAATCCAGGTCGGTTTGCTGCAATAACTCTTTGTTCTGCAAGGCTTTTAGTGGCAATGTATGGAGAAAATTTAGGTTGCTGAAGTGGATAAGATTCATCAATCTCAGATAAAGACTGATGATCGAACACGGAAGCCGCAGCACCAATTTGAACAAAGCAAGAAACATTTGCTGCTTGTGCGGCAGCCAATGTACACTCAGTCCCAATAACATTGGTTTCGTAGAAGGCTTGATATTTCCCCCAAATGCTTAAGAAACCTGCAATATGGAACACAATGTCACAACCTTGCATTCCTAGAGTCATGGCTTGTTCGTCCAGCAAATCGCCGCGAACTGCCTTAGCACCCAATTGAGTTACTTGCTTGGCAGCTTGTTCGGATCGAGCTAAAGCAATAACCTCCTCTTGGCGATCGCGCAACATCTGAATCATACAGCGACCGACAAACCCAGAACCACCTGTGACAAAAACTTTCATAGTATTTCGTTGCCTCTCAAACACCGAAGAAAAAAGTGCCAGAGCGTTCAATATGGTTTCGTCTCTAGCTTAAACTTGGGAGTATATTTATTACTACTAGGACTTACGCAAAAACCCTCTCGAATCCTCTTAACTTCGTGTCCTACCCTGCGGGAAGCCGCTACCGCGTCTATGCGCCCT
This sequence comes from Nostoc sp. FACHB-190, assembly GCF_014696905.1. NCBI lineage: Bacteria > Bacillati > Cyanobacteriota > Cyanophyceae > Nostocales > Nostocaceae > Nostoc > Nostoc sp. FACHB-190. The sequence continues at coordinate 58,647 of NZ_JACJQW010000035.1, read as the reverse complement.
TTGTGGTTCGTTTTTTCATGATTCTGCGTAAGTCCTGACTACTAAAATCCAGTTTTATACTTCACGCTTCATACTTTATCAAAATCCAATCGCCTTGGACTTGAGCGATCGCACCACCAGGAAAGGGATCGGTTTGGGAACGGTTCGGGGCGATAATTAAAGCTGTTAATTTTTCAATATGGTCAAAATTAGGTGCGTCGGGTAAGATTTTTAATAATATCTGTCGCATCACCCGCCGTTGTAAAGCTATTGGCGCTGGTTTTAATATCTGACGATTCAATTTCAAAACATCACCACTCCCCATAGTTGCTGCTTCCCGCAACTGCTGGGCGGCTTGTTCTAAATACTCAACATCTGCTTGCAAAAGTTCTGCTGTTTGGGCTAAAGCTGATTCGACTTTGGGGTTCAAGTTGGTTTGTAAATAGGGAATTAATTCTTGGCGGATGCGATTGCGGGAATACTTAATATCTTGATTAGTAGAATCTTCCCAAATAGGTAATTGAAAATCTTGGCAAAATTGCCCTGTTTGTTGACGAGTAATTTCCAATAGTGGACGAATTAAAATAACTTTTTCCGATAACGGACGTTGCCAAGTTAAAGCTTGTAAACCATCAGCGCCAGTACCACGCATTAAATTGTACAGCAGGGTTTCAGCGCGATCGCTGGCTGTGTGTCCAGTGACGATATATTGATAATTATATTTTTGGGCGATCGCATTTAAAACTTGATATCGCCAATCACGCGCCGCCGCTTCACTATTTACAGGTTCTTTGGCAGTTTCTAAATAAAAATCCACACCCCAATTTTTCGCCAAATTTTCTACATGGTTGGCATTTGCTTGTGAATCATCCCGCCAGCGATGATCGCAATGAGCAATACCGATATGCCATAACCATTTAGGTTGCAAATCTAAGAGTAATTTAATTAAACACAGAGAATCTTGTCCACCAGAAACCGCGACTAATAGCCGTTCCTGATGTTTAAATAAATGACGCGATTTGATAGTGCGATGAATTTTGGCGTGTAAAGGAGTCCATACCATTTTGAATTATTAACCGCAGATGCACGCGGACGGACGCAGATAATTGATAATTTTATCCGCGTGCATCTGTCTTGAAAAGTTTGCTCAAGTCGGCAGAGCCGCCCACGCAACTTTTCGCTGCGTACATCTGCGGTTTCAAAACATAGAATCTATTCACAAAATATCAAATATATAGCGGTAGTCAGAGATGTTAGGACAATTTTAAAGCTTGAATACAAGGAATGGTAAGACTTTTTCTCCTGCCTGATTGGTGAGCGAACTTGTACTGAGCGCAGTCGAAGTAGCCAAACCACTGCCTTCTGCTATAATTTCACCCCTCTCCACTTATGAAGAGGGGCTAAAGCTATTAAAAAAACCAACCGTACGAATGTAAACCTTTGCCTAAAAGATTCACACCCAGATAACAAATCCAAACGACAACAAAGCCACTGGCGGCTAAAATTGCGGGGCGACGACCTTGCCAACCACGGGTAATTCTAGCGTGGAGGTAAGCTGCAAAAACTAACCAAGTAATTAACGCCCAAGTTTCTTTCGGGTCCCAACTCCAGTAAGAACCCCAAGCTTCATTCGCCCAAACTCCGCCAGCGATAATCCCAATTGTCAGCAGGGGAAAGCCTAAGCCAATGATGCGATAGCTAATATTATCTAGGGTGTCGGCAAGACTGAGACGCTGGGGTGAAAGAACTGCGGCGGGTTCTGTAGCTTCTGATGGTGCAGTTGTGACCAAGTTTAAAACGGCGGTGTTACCGTTGTTAGTATTGGTTTCAAACCGACGAGCAGAACCGTTATTTTCAGCTAGATTTGTTGCTGGTTGAGTAACTAATTCACCGGCTTTGTGTAGGCGATAACCATTACTGCGGTAGCCACCAGTACCAACAGAACTACCTTGTAACTCGATTTTTTGACCGCGTGTTACAACCAGAAAAGCGATCGCTAATATTGAACCTACCATTAATGCAGAGTAGCTCAACATCATCACACTAACGTGCATCATCAGCCAGTTAGACTTTAATGCAGGCACTAATGGTTCTGCTGCTTGCATTGTTGAGGGTAAAGTCAGGGCAGCAAAGGCAGTTATCCCCATTGCCACAGGTGTAGTAAAAACCCCCACTAAGCGGCTACGGGTGCCATTTTCCGCAATTAAATGAACTGCTGTAATTCCCCAAGTCAAAAAAAACAGTGATTCATACAAGTTACTCAGGGGAAAATAACCTGCTTCTATCCATCTTGCGCCTAAAAGGGTGGCGATACACAAATTAGCGATCGCCATTCCAGCTGTTCCTAAAGCGCCCAATGCTGGTAGCTTGGGAAAAGCTGCACCTCCCCAGTAAACCAACATGGTGAGGAATAACACCGCAAAGGAGGCATTATCTAGCCAGTTCTGGAGTCCAACCAGATTCATACAGTATTCTCCACCGTTATTGCTTAAAGTTGCGATTCTAACTATTTTGATCCTAACTTGAGTTTAATTAGAGACTCAGCGTAGATAGAATAAATTAATGTCGTAATTATTAATCAGCTCGCATAATCAAGATTACGAATTTCTGTGTCTCAATCTCCGTTCTTCACTTCGATTGGCTCTGTGACATCAGCGTATTACTTACCCTACGGAAACTTGGTCAACTTCTTCCACAATTGCTGATTCTGATGCAGAGGTTGGTAATGGTTCTTTCGTTTCTGGTAAAGCAACTTCAATATCAGCACCATTGATAATCACACCCAGTAGCCCCAATTCAGCTTCTTGTAATTGATCGATCGCTTCACCTAACAAACTTTCTTGTGTATAGTTCGGTCGGGCGACCATGACTATACCATCGCTATAGGGTTGAATCAACAAAGGATCATTGGAATAACTTAAAGGACTAGTATCTAAAATCACTAAATCATAACGCTCACGGGCATCTTCCATCAGCCGCCGCATTTCGCTAGATTCGATGATAGCTGGAGATTGACGAACAGGGCCAGGACTAGGAATAATGTATAAATTTTCTATATCTGGTACTAAGCGAATACAATCACTCAAGCTGGCATAGTAACGCAAAGGTTCAATAGTCGCGTCGGGGTCGAGATTAACTTTTAGGGATGCAGCCCGCGAAGGCGATCGCAAATCAGTTTCAATAATCAAAGTACGTTTCCCCGCACGAGCGCAAGCCACACCCAAATTGTAAGCACTTACTGTTTTGCCTTCTTGAGCGCCAGTACTAGCAATGAGGAGTATTTTTACATCTTTACCACCCAAACGGCGTAAATTACTGCGGAATTTTTCATAAAACTCTAAATAGGGCGAATCGGGTGAAAATACTACTGGTACTGTGTCTGGAGGTAAATTCTCCACTGACATTAAAGGTATTTCGCCAAGTAACACCACCTCTCGTTGTTTGAGGCTGTCGCGGATATCTTCTTGAGTTTTGAATGTCCCTTCTAAAGCACCCAGTAAAAATATCACACCACCACCCACCAACAAGCCCAAGAAACCACCAACCCCTAGAGTAGCTGGTACGCTTTTGGCTTTCGTGGGTTCGGGAATAATCAATGGTGAGCGGGCAATAGTTAAGCTACTAACAGTTTCTGCCTCGGCGGTTTTAGAATCAGTAAGTTTGGCTTGCATTTGGTCATAAACCGCTTTTTTCAAGGCAACTTCCTGTTCTAAGCGCGATCGCTCTAATTGTTTGTTGGGTATTAAAGAATACTCCTGCCTGAGTCTGACTTCCTCGCGGATTTGCTGTGCCAACTGTTGTTGTAGAGTATCGCGTTGGGTTTGCAAAGTCACCATTTGATTCGCTAACCCTTGTCTGGCTGGGTCTAAATTACTTTGAGCGCGAATCCCGGAAATATTTCCCGCCAACGGTGCAGCCGCACCACCGCCACCAATCACTTCATTAGCACGTTGTTGAATTAGTTGTTCAGTGGCTTCTTTTTGGCGATACAACTGAATCATCGTTGGATGTTCCGGGCGTAAATCTTTCCGCAGCAAAGCGATTTGCGATTCTGTTTGATATAGCTGTGTTCGCAAATTGGTCAAAATTGGGTCAGCACTCAAAGCTGAGGAAACATAAGCTTGATTGACATCTAAACCTAACTTGGTGCGTAAACTGAGAATTTGAGCGTCAATCCCTGCAATATTTAATTGAATTTGTCGCTGTTGATTTTGACTGTTAGTAATTGCTGCTAATAAACTACCATTTTCTGCTGATAATATTGCTGGACGCTCCCGGCGATCGTATTGTTCTAATCTTTTCTCCGCCGTTTGTAATTCTGCTTTCGCCTGGGGTATGCGTTCTTCAATTTTTTGAATAATTGCTCTTAATCGCCCTGTATTAATCTCGCCACTCAGCTTGATCATTGCTTGCATCAATTCCTGAAGCACTTCTTGAGCGCGTTTCGGATCAGTATCTTTATATTTCAGATCAATCACTGTCGATACAGCTTCTCCCGCCTTAGCAGCTTTTTCGGGTAACTTCAAAGCCACATTTGTACCAAGAGTTTTGGGCTTAACATTAACCTTGGTTGCAACTGCTTCAATAATTTGATCTGACAGTAAAGCCCCCTCACTTAAGTCTTGTCCTTGCTGCTGAATTTCATTTCCCGTCAGCGAAAATGAAACCGGTGGACGATTATAAGTCAGTGCTGCATTTGCTATGTAACTTATTGGTGGATCTGGTTGTACCGCCACCACCGTTGACCCGACAACCACTAGCCCAAAACCAGCTAGTCCAATCCACTTGTACTTCTCGAAGGCAATTAGATAGCGTTTAACAATTGGTGGGGTCATAGCAGAGACACATAGAAATAAGCGAGAGAATGGTGGTCAAGAATGATTTACCAAGCCAGAGATGTTTTAATTTGAGCCACCGCCAAAAAATTGGAAGAAGCGGATAAAACTTTGAACATCAAAGAACGGCCGAGTAATTGTACTAAAGATATTGGTGATTCTCGTAATCAAGTTGCGACCAACAACAATAACATCATTATCTTGTAACGGGACATTTTGAGATATATCACCAGAAAGTGCTTTTTTGGCATCAAGCCTTTGCGTAACTGCGCGGCCCCGTTCTGGGTCGAATCGAATTAAAGCAATATCTCGAAGGTTTGCTGTATCTAAATTAATTCCCCCCAAAGCATCTACAAAAGTACTGCCATTTGGTAGGGTTTGTGTCACCAGTCCTCCAGCAGCGTAGTTTAACAACCGGACACGAATTTGTGGTACAGCTAAAGATGAACGAGCAATTAAATTGCGATCATAACCATCATCATTACCCACCTCCCGACGGGGGATAATCACTGCATCGCCATCTTGCAAGCGTAAATTCGGCACGGAAGCACCATTTTGCAATGCAGCATACAAATCAATATTTTGCGAAATCACAGAACCATCCATTAATGTCCGCCGTACTTGCACTTGACGCAGATCAGCACCCATTGTAGAACCACCAGCTATCAGTAAAGCATCAGCAACTCTTGGGGTTGCTGAGGTGACAGAATAAATACCTGGGCGAAAAACTTCACCACTAATCGTAATTTGTACAGGTCTTGTGGCAGATAGAGATACAGAAATCATCGGATCAACCATAACCCGACTTAAACTTAAGCGAATTTTTTCTTGAGCTTCTGCTAAACTCAAACCTTGTATAGATAATATTCCCACTTGTGGTACAACAATATTGCCTTCAGGACTAATTGGAGCTTGAAAACTCAAATCCGGGCGTAGAACCTTCAAAGACAAAACCACTACAGGATTAATAACATAACGATTGAATGACAAGCGAATTTTTTCTTGAGCTTCTTGTAAAGTCAAATTTTGTAGTGTTACAGTGCCGAGCAAGGGTGCGGCAATATTACCTTCTGGATTAATAGAAGCTTCAAAACTTAAATCTGGGAAGCGTTGAACTATCACACTAATAGAATCTCCCGGCCCCAAGCGATAAGCACCAGAAGGACGTTGAAACGTCACATTAATTACATCTCCCGGCCCTAAAAGGTAACGGTTGAGTTGGGGAGAAGCCGCGCCACTTTCATTGGGAAATGTACTATCAGCATTTGGAGGCGGTGCGGGAGGTTGTAGTGGTGATTCTTCTTGGGCAGGATTTTCGGGTGGTAGTACAGGTAATTGCCCTGGTGATGTTGTGGGAGATGGTAAAGATTGAGCCACAACAGGTTGAACAGAATTTGTCAGCCAAACACCTGCCTGAAAACTCACAAAACATAAAGTGCTAAATGCACGTACATAAGGATGGGAAACTATAAGCATCGGTGCGGTCAAACTGTATTGAGAATTAATTCTACCGAGTCGTTATTTTAGGTTGAAAGTAACTTGTATATTTGTTTTGAGTTGCAGAATTGATTATAGATAAGAGGCAAATTTTTAACTTGCCACTCTGGGAAATTGATGGATCAAAGATAACAGGTTTTCCACATTCTTTAGTTAAGTTCACATAGTTACAACCCAAAATACTTCTCAACTGGCTATAGCAATCCTAAATGATTGATTAACATCTCTCGGACTTGAAAGTGCTGAGTGCTGAGTGCTGAGTAAAAATGCTAGTCCCACTTTCATGCTTGGCTATGAAACAAGTTTCATCGGGACTGCCTTGTCTCTTTTGTTCATGTATCATCTAGGATTACTAGATAAAGCATTTGCCATTAATCTAGTTTGCACCGTTTCACCCAAAGATTGAGCTAGTGACTTGGTAGTTTCTATGTTACCCAAAGGCTCAATCGGTATCATTATACTCACTGCTACCCAGGGATTTCGGCGTTTCTGCAACTGTGCCAATTGATCTTTAACAAACCAGTGCAAAGGTGATGGGTTGCCACCATTGGGGAAAGCATACCACTGTAAAACAGCAAAGGTATCTTGTTGCGTGGAAACGCGGAAAAATCTCGCTTTTACCAACGCATCAGCAGTAGAACTAGCATTTTGGGACGGTTTCACTGAAAATTCCAGAGAACGTTCTTGGGCTATATCCCATTTTCCCCAGCGCAACCTACCCCAGCCGTTAATCTCCGTCCATTCCACTTCCGGTTGATCCTTCGGGCCGTTTTGTGGCAGTAATAGCAAAATCACCTGAGTGGGTGGACTTGCTTGTTTGAGAACTTGCAACGACCATTTATGTTCGCCTACTTGTTGTTCGGCTTGTTGAGTTGTTTCCCAGCCAGGAATGGTTAATCCGGTTTTACGTATTTTTTTTAATTCCTTGAGGGTGGTGACAGGTGGCGGCTGTTTCCATTCCCAGCGCCCTTTTAAGTAGCTGGGAACTGCGCCCATTGCCAAGAGCAGCAGCAACAATACCAGAGGTATTATATAAGTCACCTGTTTTTCTTTGAGAACCTTGGAAAAGGAAATCATCAGTAAAATTTGCAAGATTTACGCAAGATTTTACTGAATAATTGGTACTCTGAGTTCAGTAAAAGTAGCATTTATTAGTTCTGCTCTTCTATTGGTTCTGCAATTTCTGGATCTGCTAACAAATTGTTGTTCATCCAGTTCAGTAATGGTACGAGTAATAACAGCATACAAGCAGAATACAGATCACCGCCCCAACTATCATGCAACCATTTAAATGCGGCTTCGTTACCTGTGCCGTGAAAGTAACTGAGGAAGGTGTTCCGAATAATATTGGCGGTAACGCTAATGGCTACAGAAATACACATAAACCAAACACTAATGCGTCGGGAAACCAAAGCACCAGTCCAATACAGCAGCATTAAGCTGACGTAGAGAGTTGTAAACAACATTTTTAGCCCTGCACAATAGGGCGCTACTTCCACAATGCGTCCACCAACGTAAATATTGATTTCATCAACGGTGACTTGCATCCCAATTTGATTGAGTATGAATCCGGCTGTGCCAGCGATAAAGCTTTGTAGGGGTAAGGTGTAGGGAACTAATAAATAAGGTACAAAAGTGGGGGTTGCTAAAAATATCAATACCAACGGAAAGCCTTGTAAGCGCACACCTGCCACACCTTTAAACCACAGGCACAATCCTGTCAGAATAATTGGCAAAGATAGGTTAACCCAATCAGCAATTCCGCTTAGATAAAATACGCCGCCGATTAACAGTAAAAAAGCACCCAAGGGATGAGTGCTATCTGGTAAGCGTTGCCATTGTTTGCGGTTTAACCAACTCAAATAAGCAGCAAATGGCAGACCGATTATTCCATGACTAAAATATTCGTGTTCGATGCTGATAGTTTTGTGTAGCCAACCATCTAGCCAATGAAGCAACAAGGGTGTGTATAGTAATGCTAAAACACCTAAAATTGCGATGCTCAGTATTTGTTGAGTGCTTCTAATTTGAATGTGTTGCGGAAGTGCCATGATTTTAAAGTATTGAAGAATTCAGAACTCAGGAGTCAAAAGAGCATGAGATGATAAATTTAGTCTCTAGGATGAATTTCATTATGCCCACAGACTAAAGTCTGGGGCTACACAATCGAAGTCTGCACTTCGACCCTTCGACAAGCTCAGGGCATCGCAAGCTCAGTGACCACCTGCGCGGACTAACCTCAAATCAATACTTTGGAAACCGCGCAGATGGTTATTGAGCTTGCTGAAATGTGGTCACTACCTCTGGTTGTGACTCATGAATTCTTGGTTTTTAGACGGATAACAACTGTTGTTGTTCGCCACTCATGATTGATGTAATCTCTGCCACGACTTCTTGAATTTGGCTACTGCTTAAACCCGGATACATGGGTAGAGATAATATTTGTTTGGCTAGTTTTTCAGACTGGGGGAAATCTCCTGGTTGATAGCCCAAGTAGGTAAATGCTGGTTGGAGATGGCAAGGAATTGGGTAGTGAATTCCTGTTTGAATGCCGACGGCTGAGAGTTTGTCTTGAATTTGCTGGCGGCGTTCTGGTGAGGTAGGATCATCCACTTTAATGACGTAGAGGTGATAGACGTGTCCTGCGCCGCTTTGATTTTGGATGGGGATAATGCCAGCAGATGCTAAGGGGGCTAATTGAGTATCGTACTGTTGGGCGATGGCGTTGCGATCGCTATTCCATTGTTGTAAATAAGGTAATTTTGCCAGCAACACTGCTGCTTGTAAGGTATCTAGGCGACTATTTGTCCCTGGTTCCACATGCACATATTTTTGGGCTGCACCGTAATTGCGTAAGCGCACCATTTTTTGGGCAATTTCTGGATCTTTGGTAATTAACATTCCACCATCACCAAAAGCCCCTAAATTTTTACTGGGATAAAAGCTAAAAGCGGCGGCTGTCCCCACAGAACCAGCCCGATAACCTTCGCGTTCAGCTAAGTGCGCTTGGGCGGCATCTTCAAAAATTAATAGTTTGTATGTAGCGGCAAAATCTAATAATTGTTTTGGCGATACCATCTGCCCATACAAATGTACAGGAATAATGGCTTTTGTCTGGGCGGTAACTACTTTCGCTGCTGCGGCTAAATCAATTAAGGCTGTATGGGTGTCGCAATCAACTAAAATTGGTTTTGCGCCAACCCGTAACACTCCAATTAATGTGGCAACAAAAGTATTGGCTGGCAAAATTACTTCATCGCCCACACCAATATTACAAGCTTGTAAACCAAGAGCGATCGCATCTGTTCCAGAGGCTACACCCACACCATATTCTGAATTAGATGCTGCGGCAAAAGCTGTCTCAAAATCTGCCAATGCCTTACCTAAAACAAAATCTCCCCGATTTAATACACTATTAATTGCTTGTTCTAATTGATTTTGAATTGGTTGATGTTGTAAATTTAAATCAACAAAAGGGACTCTCACAACCATTTTATTCATTGATAATTGCGCCTCAAACTTTAGGTGTAAAACTTGCTCGAAAATCTGTGTAAACTGATTGTTTAACCATAAACTTTAAACAAATCAGATTTGTAAAACATAAGTAAACCTTTGATAAAATTTACTCTTGAATATAATTTTTTCTGCCATAAAATCCATGAATAACAAACATAAAAGCCTGATACTAATTTTGGTTACTGACGAATTTATATTGCTGGAAAAATAGATTTTTATCATTTGTTAAATACTAGAATAATCTGTATTTTCTGCTCACAAACATCAAAATACTCCCTTAAATACGATTAAGTTAATTTAACAGTATTTATACGTAAAAAATATTTGAGATATAAACAATGTTTGCGTAAGTACGGCAGAAAACCTCATTTTTGCCCTATGTATACAATTACTACAGAGAAAATACTTTTATACCAATCTTAGAATTATATTACCCAAGTCAAGTTAAAAACTAACGTTGTCTGATATCAAAACCTTGAGTAATCGTGACATCCTCTTATTTATCCGTAATTTCCACAGTTATATAAAATTTCTATGCAATTATTGTTTGTCGAGGGCAAAATTGGGGAATGCTTAACAATAGGAAATCATAACCCGGCAACAGTGGTTATATATATTACAATATCGACGAATTATCAAGGTAGCGGTGGCAATGGTAGAGCCTGAAAATAACTTATTTGCTCTTAAGGATGGTTGGGCTTCTCAAGAAACAAGAGAACAACAGCGCCTCACCGTGCTGTCAGAACTTGGTTTGCGACAACCCGAAACAATACCAGTTTTTGAGGAAGCTACTCAAACGGCTGCCCATTTTTTGGAAGCACCAATTTCCATATTGGGATTTGTAGATCAGGAACGTCACTGGTTTAAGTCAGCAGTAGGTTTATCCAGACTGGGATTAATGAATCATTTGGCGCAAAACCGTCAGTTATTGCGCCGAGAATCTTTCTGTACCCAAGTCGTGGAAACTTGCAGAGAACTAGTCATTAACGACACTCATAAATATAGTAGTAATACTATTGTTACTAGTAAATTAGTACAAGAATATGGCATTCGCGCCTACTTGGGAGTGCCATTAATTGATTCTTCCGGTCATTGTTTGGGTGCCTTAGCCGTGATGGATTTGGTACCGCGCGAATTTAAAAACCGAGATATTGAATTTCTGCAAATCATTGCTCGTTGGAGCATGAGTGAGTTTGAACGCAACCGACTTTTGCAAAGTAGACCAGAAAAAAGCAATCAAAAGAATGGGTCTACTTTATTCATCAATGAAGAGTCTAGCAATGGCATTAAGCTCTCATCAGCGAGTTTAGAAAAAGAATCACATTCTACTAAACAGCTAAAACTAGAACTATTAGGTCAACTTACCCAAGAGTTACGGACTCCTTTAACTTCTGTGCTGGGTATGGCTAGTGTTTTAGGTAGAGAAATTTATGGGCCTTTGACAACCAAGCAAAGAGAGTACCTCGAAATTATCCAACATAGTGGTCGTTACTTACTTTCTCTCGTTAACGAGATCACTGAATTAGGTACTGTAGAGGACAATTCCCAGAGTCTCAACCTAGCTCCAGTAGACATCGAAATGTTATGCCAACAAGCTATTAATAGCTTGGAAGAGCCAGCTAACCGTCGGGAGCAAGATATTCGCCTATCAATAGAACCAGGGCGTGGTCGCATTTGGCCTTTGGATAAAGACAAAGTGCGGCAAATTCTTTATCACATGGTGTTTAGCGTAATTCAGTTATCCGCTACAGGTAGTATTGTGCGGATTCATGTCTCTTACAAGGAAAATACCCTGAATATTACTGTTTGGGTTTCACATCCTTGGCTGGGAGATGGAATTACTGAAGTTGATCCTTATTTTCGGCTTCATCCCTTATCTTTATTGGAATTGACCAATGAAGCAGTATCATACAGTGCTTATGCCGCAAACCCAGATGAATTAGGAGGTTTGACAATAGCACTAGAACAATCACCCAACTTAAATGATTCTTACTCAGATTTATTGATCGCTAATCCTGAGATGGAATTAGTTAAGAGTAATAATGGTTTATCTCGTGAAAGCTTAGGTTTGTTGCTCAGTTGTCAGCTGGCGGAATTGCATGGTGGACAAATTTCGATTCAAGGTTCAGCAGAATCTGGACACCGTTATGTACTGTCTTTACCACTACAAACGGCTAATACGAGCGAAGCTGTTAACGAAATTTAATCACAAGCTAATTCTTTTGAATCTACCCAACTACTAATTTTTTCCCATCAATCAGCATCATCAAATCAATCAACACTCGTCTTCAGAGACATCAGAGGCTGAGATTAAAAAAATATTTCGTTATTCAAGGATAAGGAGGACAGAAGTATTGTGGAGTAAACAAATGAGATGATTTATTTGTGGGATTACCTTAAGTAAAAAGATTAAAATCTTAAATTTCGATTTCTGTCCAATTTTTAGATGTGATATTCCGATTTTCGCCCAAATGCAATATTAACTTGCGATCGCTGTTGTTCTCTGTTTATAATCACCCGCATTATCATTGAGGGCAAGTTCTGTCTGTGCAGTTCGGCTCATTAAATGCAGCGTGTCTTATGAATTTAGTCTGGCAACGATTGACTTTATCTGATTTACCACTCAAAGAATACCTGGCAACGAGCTATTTACGTCGTTGTTCGATTGGTTTGCTGAACTCCTGGCGGCAAAGTAGCATTTTGCTTCAGTGGGGAGACATAATTGCAGCTGCTTTAATCAGCTTAATTTATGTTCTTGCGCCTTTTGTATCGAGTACATTGATTGGAGTACTGCTGATAGCATGTGTAGGTTTTTGGCTGTTGTTGACTTTATCTGATGAACCAATACCAGCCAACGCACCATTAGTCACGCCGATTCACTTGTTGGTATTGCTTTATTGGGGAATTGCTGTGGTAGCTACAGCATTATCACCAGTGAAAAAGGCTGCTTTAAATGACTTGGCAACTTTAACACTATATTTGTTGCTGTTTGCTCTTTGTGCTAGGGTACTCAGGTCGCCACGACTCCGGTCTTGGATTATTACGTTATATCTACATATATCGCTAATTGTTAGTGTATATGGATTAAGGCAATGGTTTTTTGGTGCTGCCCAATTAGCTACATGGGTAGATCCAGAATCACCTTTGTCTAAAACAACTAGGGTTTATAGTTATTTGGGTAATCCTAACTTGTTGGCTGGGTATTTAATACCATCTGTAGTTTTGAGCTTAGTGGCAATTTTTGTTTGGCAAGGTTGGGTCAAAAAAGCTTTAGCATTGACAATGGTAGTTGTGAATGCGGCTTGCTTAGTTTTGACTTTTAGCCGTGGTGGCTGGATTGGCCTAGTAGTAGGAGTTTTAACAGCGATCGCATTATTAGTTTATTGGCAGAGTTTACAGCTACCTCCTTTTTGGCGTACTTGGTCACTGCCGATCATTATGGGCGGTTTGCTGGGATTATTGATACTGGCAGTCATCTTTGTTGAGCCTGTACGTTTGCGAGTTTTTAGTATTTTTGCCGATCGCCAAGATAGTAGTAACAATTATCGCCGCAATGTTTGGGATGCTGTTTTTGAAATGATCCGCGATCGGCCTATTATTGGTATTGGCCCCGGTCACAACGCTTTTAATAAAGTTTACCCACTTTATCAACGTCCTCGTTATAGTGCTTTAAGCGCCTACTCAATTCTGCTAGAGGTGGCTGTGGAAACTGGCTTTGTTGGTTTGGCTTGTTTCCTGTGGTTGATAGTAGTCACCTTCAACTCAGCATTTATGCAACTGCGGAGATTGCGCGAATCTGGAAATGTTCAAGGTTTTTGGCTAATTGGTGCTTGTGCAACTTTACTGGGAATGTTAGCCCACGGTACTGTAGATACAATTTGGTTCCGGCCGGAAGTAAATACACTTTGGTGGTTGATGGTGGCTATCATTGCAAGTTACTGGCGGCCACTACATCAAGATAGTAACCAAGCCATTAATTCATCTAATCCAGAGTCTGCTAGTTAACATTGACAGGACTTAAGCCGTAGGATGCAAAATCAAGGTTTAGGAAAAGGTGTAGGTGTTCAAAACCCTTACATCCTTAAACCCATCCTCAACAGACAACCTTTGTGCGTAATTCCTGACTGATACCATTTTGGATTTTAGATTTTAGATTTTGGATTGGGTAAGGGTTGATCGGTAAGCTTTTGAGCCATCAATCTGTCGCAATCATTTTTTAATTTGGTATGAGATAAATGGGCAAGTTTCCACTGCAAACTTGCCCATTTCTGTTGTTGATGTTGCCGCATTTTATTTTGTGGTGCTAGTCCCTGTAACTAGTAGCACCAGGGGCATTAGGATCACGATAGCGGGTAGGTTCATCGTTATGCTTTCTACCAGCTAAACCTGCTAAACCAATGAGACCTAATAATCCCAACCAACCCCAATCAAAATCATTGCGAGCGTAAGTTGTTGTTCTGGGCGCATCACCAGTAGTTGTAGTAGTGTTGTCTTGAGCTTGCACAGGCAATGTTAAAGGCATAATTGCCATACCTAATGTTAATACTCCAGCACTAACAGCTTGAGTCAAGTTGAGTTTCATGGTGAGGTTCCTTGTTGGTTCCATAGTTACTCACCACTGTATCGACTCCTAGGGAAACCAGAATCAATCTGTAGCCATAAACTAGGCTGTTTATCAACTCACGCTGAGGGTATATAAAGAAAAAGTGTGAAGTCTGAATTTTGAAGTCTGAAATATTTTCCTTATACTTTCTTGATTAAAAGTGATGAGTAAAAATACTAGCCCCTAGCCTCTAGTCTCCAGCCTCTCTCCTAACTATTAACCATTGACTAATAATTTTTCATCGCCCTTTGAATATCCCGTTGATCCTGACGACGTTTGAGGTCTTCTCGCTTGTCATGGAGTTTTTTACCTTTACCAAGGGCAATGCTGATTTTTACCCAGCCTCGCTTGAGATACATTTTTAAAGGTACTAGTGTCAAACCCTGCTGTTCTACTTTGCCAATCAACTTCCGAATTTCCTGGCGATGCAGCAATAACTTGCGTGTGCGTCGGGGTTCATGGTTAAAATATTGCCCACTCGCAGTATATGGAGAAATATGCACATTAATTAGCCATATTTCTCCATCACGAATCAAAGCATAACCATCTTGGAGATTCACCTTGCCAGCACGAATGGATTTCACCTCCGTTCCAGTCAACTGCACACCAGCTTCATAAGTTTCCAAGATTTCATACAAATAACGGGCTTGACGGTTGTCGCTAATGACTTTGTAACTTTCGCTTTTTTCACTCATTGATATTTTTATAAGTTTAAATGTGTTGCCAAAATCCTTGAGATTGGCAGGTGAATTTATAGAGGCATATTAAACCACTATAAATTAATTATTCTCGGAATATCAGTGTTATTCTATTAATCTAGCTTTTGACAACTATCAAGTAAAATGTTTTTTGCCTCACAAGTTGCTGCATTATGATTTATAAAGTCAATATGATTTACGGTATGGTGAGTTATTACTCTGAGTTAATTGCAATTTGTGAAGAATTACAAAAGTCTCTATGTCTAGCAAGCACTAGCTATACAACCTACGTTAAACTGCTTGAGTCACTCCTAATGATTTAAGATTTTCTTTATAATTTATCTATTCGGGCAGTCATTAGCTGGTAATCCTGTCATAGTATGAAACATAAGAACACTATTATTAGCTGTGTTCACTGAAAAAGCGCGTAGAAGCAAATTTCCAAATAATAAAAATGCTAGGGGTGTACTGTCCATGCCCTTGACGATCCTTGTGGTGGATGACGACCTGGGCACTCGTCTGTCTATTAGCGATTATCTTGAACTGTCTGGCTACTCGGTGATCACGGCTAATGACGGTCAAGAAGCTTTGGCAATGGTAGAAGAATACTGTCCTGATTTAATTGTCACTGATATAGTCATGCCAAGGATGAATGGTTATGAACTGGTACGCCGAGTGCGCCAACAACCAGGATTCCGTTTGTTGCCTGTAATTTTATTAACAGCACGTACCAAGACCCAAGAGAGAATTTTGGGCTATCAGTCGGGTTGTGATTTATACTTACCCAAGCCGTTTGAGTTAGAGGAATTAGCGGCGGCTATTCGCAATTTGTTGGAGCGATCGCAAATCATTCAATCACAATACCGCGTTTCTCATAAAGAAAATCTGACTAATTCAACTCCAGCAACAGCTGTAGAAGCTCAGAACTCTGTCTTTACTCACCTAGACAAACCAGAGTTTTTCTCTTCCCTGACTTCCAGAGAACAAGAAGTTTTAGAACTGCTGACTCATGGTTTGTCAAATGTGGAAATGGGTCAACAATTACACCTGAGTCCCAGAACGGTAGAAAAGTACGTTAGTAGTTTATTAAGAAAAACCGCTACCAGTAACCGAGCTGAACTGGTACGGTTTGCAATTAAACATGGTCTAGTCGAATAACTATCGAACTTACCCATTGATACAAAAAATTAAGGCTTTGGAAGAGGGTGTAGGGATACCCCTACACCCATTTTTCAAAAATAACCTTTGTGCGTAAGTTATAAACTATTTGTGCATCAATCAAGCTTGTAATTCTTGCTGCGTAATCTCCTGAAGTAGACCTTCACAAGCATCCACCAGTAAATCGATGACTTGATTAAATCCCTCCACTCCCCCGTAGTAGGGATCGGGAACTTCTTTCAGGTTATGTTGAGTGCAAGAATCACACATTAAGCGCACTTTGTGGTGATATTTGCCAGTGGGATCAAGAGCAAGAATATCATCGTAATTGTCTCGATCCATTGCCAAAATCAAATCAAACTCCTGAAAATCTGACTTGGCAAATTGTCTGGCTCGACCACGCAGTTGAATTCCTAATTTAGCAGCCGCCGCCGCACTCATCCGGCGGTCAGGCGGACTACCAATGTGATAGCTAGATGTACCAGCAGAATCACAGATAATGCTGTTACTTAATCCAGCCTGATCGATCAGATGATTCATGATGTTTTCTGCCGATGGCGAACGACAGATGTTTCCCAGGCAGACAAACAACAGTTTGTAGGGCATAGGTATTTTTTGTACTTTATCCTTTGTCCTGTGTCACTTGTCATTTGCCATTTGTACAAACTAATGACTAATGACTCATGACTAATGACTCATGACTAAAATCCAGGCAATTCCAGTCCACTGGTCAATTCTTCCATCCGTTCCCGCATTGTGGCTGTGGATTTGGTGTAAGCATCTTTCATCGCTGCTGTTACAAGGTCGGAAAGTAATTCTGCACCTTGTGCTAAAGCATCAGGAGAAATTTCTACTCGTTTGGGTTCTTGGTTGCCACTGACAATGACCTTGACCAAACCACCACCAGCTTCTCCTTGAATTTCCATTTGCTCCAATTCTTCTTGGAGTCGCTTTGCACCTTCTTGAACTTGCTGCGCTTTTTTGAAGGCTTCGGCAAGTTCTTTCATTTTGCCTAAGCCAAAGCCGAATCCTTGTCCTTTACCTGTCATAATTGATTGTCCGCGTGTGCTTTCAATAACAAATCACATTCAATTATAGATGCGGGTGGTAATTTGCCACTTTTATTACTAATAATTAATGGTGGGGAATAGGGAATAGGGTGTAGGGAATAGGGAATAAGGGCTAGGAAAGAGAAGATTAAATATCGCTGGCTATGAATCAAATTCCTCACTAGCCTCTAACCTCTAACCCCTAGCCTCTCCTTAGCCACAAGCTGCTTGAAACTCACCCATCATTTTGACTTCTGGCTCTAACAAAATCGACCAGCGTTCTTGCACTTGTTCTTGGATGTGACGAATCAGGCAGAAAATATCACTGGCTTTAGCTCCACCGCGATTCACAATAAAATTGGCATGGAGTTGAGCTACCTGTGCGCCACCGATTTGATAGCCTTTGAGTCCGGTTTGTTCAATTAACCAACCTGCTGCATAGGGTTTGGGGTTACGGAAGACGCTACCGCAACTGGGGAAGTTATAAGGTTGGGTGGAGAGTCGATGTTGTTTGTGTTGTTTAGTCACAGCTAAAACTGTGGCGGGGTCGGCTCCTGGTTGCAGTTGGAAGGTTGCTTGGGTGACGATGCGTTGGCAACGCCTCTCCGTTCGCGCAGCGTCTCCGCCAGGAGAAGGAGACTCGCTACCTTGGAGTAATGAAGTTCGATAGCTGTAACCCATTTGTTCAGGACTGAAAGTTTCGAGTGTGCCATCAGGAGATAGAACTTCGGCACTAACCAAGATATCTGCGATGCAGCTATTATGTGCGCCAGCATTCATCACGACAGCACCACCCACAGTACCAGGAATACCAACAGCCCACTCTAAACCTTGCCATCCTAGTTGTGCTGCTTCCCATGCTAGGCTGGGAATCGGTTCTCCCGCAGCAACTGTTAATAAACCTGTTTCTGGGTCAAAGTGGGTGTGGCGTAGGTGGCGTGTGGCAACCACTAGTCCAGGTAAACCGCGATCGCTTACTAGCAGGTTAGAACCTGCACCTAATGTTGTTACAGTTAAGTTATGTTCTTTTGCATAATTCAAGCTGGCTTGCAGTGCTTCTAAGTTCCGAGGCGCAACGTACCATTCTGCTGCTCCGCCAACTCTGTAAGAAGTAAACGCAGACAACGCAGCCTGAGACCTGATCATGCAATCTGTACCTGGTAAATAAATTATTTTGTTATCTGATGATTTATCTGTTTCCTGTTTCTGTGTAGGTGTAGCAGAAACTGTGCAGATGTTTCCAGCTGCCTGGGAGATTTTCATTTTGACATCAATTTTGTGAAATTTTTACATTTTTCTGCCGCAAAAATACAGCAAGGGATATGAATTAATGGTGCCGTTACTCAACGGTCTTAAGAGGTGGCTGTAGCAGCCTCACAAAGTGTAGTAATTAATTCTGGTATGACTTGATTGAGATTTCCTGCACCAAGGAACAAAGCTAAGTCGCCGGGGCGTAGCGTTTTGAGTAAAAACTCGCGCACTAGGGGTAAAGTTGGTTGATACACTACCTGGGGATGAAACTTACCAACTTCTGCTGCTAACTGTTCCCCACTGATTTGCCCTAAGTTGGGTTCCCCTGCACTGTAAATATCAGTCAAGACAACCAAATCAGCATGAGCAAAGGACTGAGAAAATTCTTCTAAAAATGTCAGTGTGCGACTGTAACGGTGGGGTTGGAAGATCGCCACCACTCTTTGTCCTGGTCTAGCCTGGAGACGCGCCGCCGCAAGGGTAGCCCGCAGTTCGCTGGGGTGATGGGCATAATCATCAATAAATGTAATACCATCAACTTCTCCACGAAACTCAAAGCGTCGTCTTGCACCTTCAAAAGTGGCAATAGCTTTGGCAATTTCACCGAATTCTAAATTTAAAATGCGACCAACAGCCACTGCGGCTAAAGCATTGCTCAGGTTATGCCGACCGAGTAAGCGTAATTTTAATACACCTAAAGCTTTACCACGTTCCCAAACTAAAGCTGTGGTGCCATCGTGACGATAGTCAATATTGGTCACGCTATAGTCAGCATTTGTATCTTGATGTAGACTGTAGCTGATTGTCGGTTTTAGGCGATCGCGTACTGTTTCACAATCAATACTGCCAATTAAGGTCTTGCAACCTTGGGCAAATTTTTGGAAAGTATCAACAACTTCATCTAATGTGTCGTAGTGGTCAGGGTGGTCTAGTTCAATATTAGTGATAATGCCAATCTCCGGCGCGTGTTTCACTAAAGAACCATCAGATTCATCTGCTTCTGCTACTAAATATTCACTCTCACCTAAGCGAGCATTACCTTCCCACGCATTGACTTCACCGCCTACCAAAATGGTGGGATCTAAACCAGCTTGTAAGAGCATGTAACCAATCATGCTACTGGTTGTAGTTTTGCCATGCGTACCTGCGACAGCAATACTCTTATAATCAGCAATCAAAGCAGCAAGTACATCTGAACGATGTAATATCGGACAGCCTAATTCTAAAGCAGCTTTATATTCTAAATTGTTAGTGTTAATTGCAGTGGAACAAATTACTTGAGGTAGTGAGGACTCAATAGCAGCTGATAATTCCTGTGAACTTAATGCTGCTGCATTCGTCATCACCTTGGGGCGAAAGAATTCAAGATTACTTGCTTCTTGCTTGCCAAAAATATGTGTACCGATAGATTCTAACTTGTGCGTAATATGATTTGGCCGAACATCTGAACCTGATACTGGCAATTGACGCTTTGCCAGTACATAAGCTAGAGCCGACATTCCTATGCCACCAATTCCAATAAAATGGAATGGTCTACCGCCGAAATCCACAGCATTATTCATTGATTACTCCTCTTACACCACACCATATTCACAAATGACACGCGTATCATAACAGGAATTTGTTTTTTACCGTAAATTTTTCTACACCTTTTTTATGCTGGTTGTCGGAGAGCTTTTCCGCTTTCGTTATGTGGATTGAGAATGATTTTACCTTTGTAGGAGGTTTTTGCTATTTCTGAACTGTTTTTAAGATTATTCTGAAAATTTCCACTGCATCGGGAAAGAAATTCTTGTAAGTAGAAATACATATTTTTAGATTCCTGACTAGTAAGGGCTACGATAATACATTCCTAGCCAAATGAGTTTTAAATTTCATCAAGCTAAGGCATGAATTGAGTACAATAATACATTGACAGTGAAATTGTGTTTCAAATGTATAAAGCCTGGGTAAGAGCAGATGCAACATCTGGCAATTTTCGGTGGCACATTTGATCCAATTCATTGGGGACACTTACTCATCGCCGAAATGGCTTTGTCTCAAGCACCCCTAGATCAAATAATTTGGGTACCATCGTTCAATCCTCCACACAAAAAAGCAGCACGATTTGAGCATCGAGCAAAGATGCTGGAAATAACTACAAGAGACAACCCAGCTTTTACTGTCTCCTTGGTGGAGTCAAATCGCTCTGGAACCTCTTACGCTATCAACACGTTGATTGACCTATCGGCTGTTTATTCAAATACTCATTGGTACTGGATTTTGGGTTTGGATACTTTCCAAACCTTACCTCGGTGGTACCGTAGACAAGAGTTAGTACAAATGTGTGACTGGTTGATTGCGCCCCGACAATTAGATGGTGATCAAGCTAAAAGCAACATTATCTGCCAGCAAGTTGAGCAACAACTACAACAGCAGTCACTTACCATTCACTGGCAATTCTTGAATATACCCTTAGTGGGAGTTTCGTCAAGTCTTATTCGCAAACTTTCTTGCCAAAATCAATCTATTAAGTATTTAGTTCCAGAGCCGGTTAGATTCTACATCACGACCAATAACCTCTATTCAGAAAAATCTGAATAAAATATATATTTTTTTTTGGATCTAACACTTTATAGTTATTAATACTCCCCCCCTTTGCGATATGATTGGGTTCAAAGATATCAACTTATAGGCATAAATACAGAGGGCAAGACACTGTGATTAGAGTCGCAATCAACGGTTTCGGGCGCATCGGGCGTAACTTTGCACGTTGTTGGCTAGGTCGGCAAAATAGCAATATCGACCTTGTAGCTGTCAATGACACATCAGATCCTAGAACAAATGCTCACCTCCTGAAGTATGACTCAATGCTTGGGAAGTTAAAGGATGTTGACATTACCGCCGATGATAACTCTATCATCGTTAACGGTAAAACCATTAAATGCGTATCTGATCGCAATCCAGAAAACTTGCCCTGGAGAGAATGGGGAATTGACCTGATTATTGAAGCAACTGGGGTATTTACTAGCAAAGAGGGAGCTTTAAAGCACGTAAATGCTGGAGCCAAAAAGGTTCTGATTACTGCTCCTGGGAAAAATGAAGATGGTACTTTCGTTATCGGCGTGAATCATCACGATTACGATCACAATGTACACCACATTATTAGTAATGCCAGCTGCACTACCAACTGTTTGGCTCCTATTGCCAAGGTGCTGAATGATAAATTCGGTATCATTAAAGGCACAATGACCACCACCCACAGCTACACCGGAGACCAGCGTTTGCTAGATGCTTCTCACCGCGATGTACGTCGGGCAAGAGCAGCAGCCATCAACATTGTTCCCACCTCTACAGGTGCAGCAAAAGCAGTGGCGCTAGTAATTCCAGAACTCAAAGGTAAGCTGAATGGTGTTGCCTTACGTGTACCAACCCCGAACGTCTCAATGGTAGATTTCGTTGTTCAGGTTGAGAAGCGTACTATTACGGAAGAAGTCAACCAAGCCCTCAAGGATGCCTCAGAAGGTTCACTCAAAGGTATTCTAGACTACAGTGAGCTTCAGTTGGTATCCTCAGACTACCAAGGTACTGATGCTTCTTCTATTGTTGATGCCAGCTTGACTTTAGTAATGGGCAGTGACTTAGTAAAAGTTATGGCTTGGTATGACAATGAGTGGGGTTATAGCCAACGTGTTCTAGATTTGGCTGAACTAGTAGCCCAGAAGTGGCAATAATTTGTCAATGGTCATTTGTCATTTGTCATTGGTCTTGGAACTCATGACAAAGGACTAAGGACAAACTCACTATTGACCAAAATGTTGAAATCCCTGACTAAGACTAAGAACTTGGTCAGGGATTTGTTGATGTTGGTCACGTAATAACACTTGTGAACCAGATGTAATAGTACCGATAATTGCTGCGTCTTGGTTGAGTTGCTGTACTAGGGCATTTGCTTGTGTGGGTGGTAAGCAAAGTACTAATTCAAAGTCTTCACCACCGTAGAGGGCGTATTCTATTGCTTGTTCTGGTTTGAGCCAATTGGTAAAGATAGCTGGAAAAGGAATTTTTTGGCGGTCGATAACTGCACCTACGTTACTGGCGCGACAAATTTGTAAAACTGCATCTGCTAAACCATCGCTACTATCCATTCCGGCTACGGGGAGTGGGGAGTGGGGAGTGAAAATTTCCCAGAGTATGGGTAAGACATCTAAACGGGGTTGAGGGCGTTGGTGAGCTTTGATAAGGGCGGTCTTTTCTGCTAGAGAGAGGTTCTGCCCTAATTGGGGACGCAAGAGCAGTTGTATGCCCGCGTGGGAGGCTCCATGAACACCTGTAACCACGATCGCCATTCCCACTTTAGCAGCAGAACGGCGGATAATGCGCTGGGGATCAACTTGACCAAAGGCGGTAATGGAGATGGTTGCAGTTGGCGATCGCACTACATCACCACCGACAATTGGGGTATGGTATTTTTGCAAGCATTCTGTCATTCCTTGGTAAAGTCGCTCTACCCAACTTACCTGTAAATCACCAGGTAGCCCCAAACCAACAGTAATACCTAAAGGAGTAGCCCCCATTGCAGCTAAATCTGATAAATTCGCGGCTGCGGCTCGCCAACCAGCATCCTCTGGGGAAGTAGTAGCATCACTGAAGTGTACGCCATCAACTAAAACATCGGTAGTTACTACTAGTGATGTTCCTGGCGGTGTTTCTAGAACTGCTGCATCGTCTCCGATAATTTCTGGGGGGCAGAAGCTTTGTAATTTTGCTAATAGTCCTTGTTCGCCAATGTCTTTAACTTTGGTCATTGGTCATTTGTCATTATTCCATAGTCAATTGTCCTTTGTTTTGTCCCTTCTCCTTGTCTTACCTACACCCTTGCACCTTTACCTCCCCTACTTTCTACTCCCTCAAGTTACGATAATGGTATAGTTTAGGAGACTGTGGGGATGGTCGCTACACCAGTAATAAAGCTCACATTTGAAGAGTATTTAACCTATGATGATGGCAGTGGTTTTCACTACGAGTTAGTGGATGGCAGGCTGGAATTAATGAACCCTCCTACAATTGAACATTTTTTAATTGTCGAATTTTTAGCTACCGTATTAAAACTAGAAATCGCACGTTTAAGTTTACCTTGGCTAACTTTTCGGGAAACTGGGACGAGAACAGGAAGAAATAAGTCTAGGTTAACTGATTTGTGTTTGGTAACACAGGAGCAAGCCAGAGATTTACTAAAGGCTTCAGCTGTGTTTGAGACAACACCATTACTGGTTGTAGAAGTAGTCAGTCCAGATTCTATCAAGCGGGACTATCGCCATAAGCGGTCTGAGTATGCGGCGGTTGGTGTGCCGGAATATTGGATTGTAGACCCTTTAGAATTAAAAGTTACTGTATTGCTGCTGGAAGAAGGATTTTACGAAGAGACAGTGTTTACGGCTGACCAGAAAATTGTATCGCAGACGTTTCCCGAATTAGCGATCGCTCCTCATCAAATATTCGCGGCGGGAAATGTGTGAAGTATGAAGTATGAAATTTAACACTTCATACTTCATACTTTATCTAGGCTGCTTGGGGTTGGACTAGATTCTCTATGCCTTGAGTCACTGTTGCAGATTCGATTTTGTCACCAGCTTTGAGTTTATCTAAAACATCTCTGCCTTCTGTGAGATAACCAAATACTGAGTAACGACCATCCAGCAAGTTACGTCCGGCGGGGGTGAGTTCTGGTTCAAACAAGAAAAAGAACACTTGCGATGAACCACCATTTACTTCGCTTTCGGGACGCGCCATTGCTAATGCACCAAAGGAAGAGAACGGTAAAACTGGCATATCCAAATAACGACCAGCATCTTCTAAGGTAATGCCATAAGTTGGTGCTTTATCTCCTTCGACTAGAATTTCTAAAGGAATTGCCCGATATTTGCCTGTTTTGGGGTCAATAAAACCTTGTTCTTTACCTGGGGGGTCGCCTGTTTGCAAGACGTAGGATTCTTCAGAGCGAGTAAATTCTAACCCGTTATAAAAACCCCTTTGGACTAAATCTACAAAGTTACCAGCCGTCACAGGTGCGCTATAACCATCTACAACAACGGTTAAATCGCCTTTATTGGTTTTAATTGCAATGGTCGCACGTCCTTTGAGTTGGGCTAAATTACTGTATTCTTCTGGGACTTCAAAGGGAAATTGCTGCACCATTGACTCTTCTAGCAAAGAAACTAAACTCAGCAATTTGTTTCGCCCTTGCAGAATTTTTTCTTTATCTTTGGATTGTGTCAATTCTTGCAGTTTAATTACGCCAGATTTTAATTCTTCAAGCCATGCTGTGGCTTGGGGTTGGCGTTCTTCGGGGACACTTGCTAAGATTTGTGAAGGCTTATCAAGCACGCGAGATGCTTTACTCAGGTCTTTGGAGACAGCACCCCAGCGTCGATTAGCTCGCAACT
This sequence comes from Nostoc sp. FACHB-190, assembly GCF_014696905.1. NCBI lineage: Bacteria > Bacillati > Cyanobacteriota > Cyanophyceae > Nostocales > Nostocaceae > Nostoc > Nostoc sp. FACHB-190. Next base: position 33,636 of record NZ_JACJQW010000035.1, on the reverse strand, counting down.
GAGTTGATATGTCTTCTAGACTGGCTTGCAGTTGCCTGACTGGTTCATTTTTGATTGGGAGTGCATAACGCAACAAAGCTTTGCCGTCGGTAATTGCATTGCCAGAGGGCAAGGCGGCATTACTGGAGGGAGTCCAGCCAGCTGTATTGATGCCTAAAAATATAACTACCAACAGTATTGTTACTAGGCTGGACTTTAGCCAGGATTTTATTAACTTAAACATGAGTATGGCTCAAATGCAGCATGAATATTGTTGACCGTGCCAATTTTAGATTTTAGATTTTGGATTTTGGATTATTTTGCGGTTCCAGCACCACCCTTCGTGGGCAGAACAAATCTAAAATCGTCAGTTTAAAATCTCCACACTGCATCCCAGGAGTGGATACTGTCAATCTAAAATCGCAAATCTAAAATCCAAAATTGTTTGACTGGGCGGAACCCATCAATAATCTTCCCATAGTTAGGAGTGCTGAGTGAGTTGGGAGTTGGGAGTGGAGAGTTGGGGTGCAGAGGAGAATCACAAATGACCAATGACCAAGGACGAAGGACAATTGACTCTTGACTAATTAACCAATTACTCCGCTAGAAGGGTACAATAAATGCCGATTGTCTTCCAACATTTGAAAGCTTCATGATCTCTAGTAACGACTTTCGACCCGGTGTATCAATTGTATTAGACGGGTCTGTATGGCGGGTGGTTGATTTTCTCCACGTTAAACCCGGTAAAGGTTCGGCGTTTGTCCGCACCACGCTGAAAAACGTTCAAAGTGGCAAAGTTCTTGAAAGAACTTTCCGGGCTGGGGAAACTGTGCCGCAAGCAACTTTGGAAAAAAGCACAATGCAGCATACCTATAAAGAGGGCGATGAGTTCGTCTTTATGGATATGGAAAGTTATGACGAAGGACGACTCAGTGCCGCACAAATTGGCGATCGCGTCAAATACCTCAAGGAAGGTATGGAAGTTAACGTGATTCGTTGGGACGATGTAGTTCTAGAAGTGGAATTACCTAACTCTGTGGTGCTAGAAGTTATCGAAACTGATCCTGGTGTCAAGGGTGATACAGCTACAGGTGGTACTAAACCAGCCAAAGTAGAAACTGGTGCAACTGTAATGGTTCCCTTGTTTATTTCTCAAGGAGAACGGATTCGGATTGATACTCGTGAAGATAAATATTTAGGCAGGGAATAAATTTTCTCTTAAATTTTAGAGTTAATTGTGATTTAAATCCCTATATAGGGTTTAAATCCCTGCCCTAATACCATATTGGATCTGCGATTTTAGATTTTTGGGTTGGAAATAACTGTCTGTGTTTTAGTTGTATCTATCCATCAGTCTCAATCATTTATTCAATTGGTATCACATAAAATAATCATTTTACGGACAGGTTGAGGTAATAAAAGCTGTGCCATTGGACTTTAATGAAATCCGTCAACTGCTGGTAACTATTGCACAAACAGATATTGCAGAAGTAACTCTCAAAAGTGATGACTTTGAGCTATCGGTACGTAAAGCTGGCAGCATAAACAATCACGCTGTACCGCAAGCTGGTATTGGTGGTGTGGCGACAGTAACAACGATTGCAGCCGGAGGAGTAGCACCAACGCTATCTCCAGAGCGAATTTTAGATACTGCTGGTGCAGGTGTACAGGTGACAGGAAATGCACCTTCAGCGATAGATCAAAGATTAGTAGAAGTTGCTTCGCCAATGGTAGGGACTTTTTATCGCGCCCCTGCACCAGGGGAAGCACCATTTGTGGAAGTAGGCGATCGCGTCCGTCAGGGTCAAAGTGTGTGTATCATTGAAGCTATGAAGCTAATGAACGAAATCGAAGCCGAAATATCAGGGCAAGTTATGGAAATTCTGGTTCAAAATGGAGAACCTGTAGAATATGGTCAACCTTTGATGCGAATTAACCCTGATTAAGTATTAATGTATATATGAAATGAGTGATTGTTAACCTTGTCTGTTTTTACGGATCATTCCTGATGAAACAAGCGTTGCCTGTACCGCCGGAAGTGGTGCAACAAGTAGCCGAATATTTCAGCCTGTTAAGTGAGCCGATGCGTCTACGGCTACTGCACTTACTACGGGATGAAGAAAAATGTGTACAAGAATTGGTAGAGGCAACACAAACTTCCCAGGCGAATGTCTCCAAACACCTGAAAGTAATGTGGCAAGCCGGAATCCTCAGCCGTCGCAGTGAAGGCACTTGCGCTTACTATCGGGTGGAAGACGAAATGATTTTTGAGTTGTGTAATCAGGTGTGCGATCGCATCGCTACAAGGTTAGAACAGCAAGCTCGTAACTTTCGCGTTCTGAATACAAAACTTTAGGTCAGGTGTCATTTGTCATTTGTGTTTACTAATGACCAATGACCAATGACTAAAGTGGATAATTCTTGTCAAAGCTTTCACGGGTGAGGGGTTGTTCCAACTCTACGCCTTCGCCACCTAACACATCTAAAGGTTTACCGTTGACATCAATGTAAACTTTGGCTTTGGGGTTCAGGCTGGAGGCTGTGTACACAACTTGGCCGACACGCGCCACCATTGAGGTACTACCGCCACCACTGGTAAAGCTATCAGATAAATTGACGTGGACTTCCTCACCTTCGACTTTTAGGCTTAGTAGCTTAGTACCTTTGGGAATGGTGGTTGAGTCTGTCGCGTCGCTTGGCCCTTCTAATAAAGCCTGAAAAGCTCTTTCTAAGGCTTGGTTAGGCTGAGTCGCGGCTACTTCTACTGATTTAGGCACTAAAGCAATATTTTTGTCTTTGGGTTTTAGCCAATAAACTTGAGCAGTTTTTTCGTCTTGCTGGGTGGTTGATGGCTGTGTGGGCTGTTGTTGAAGACTTTGGTTGGGGTTGGCGGGGTTAGTTGTGACAGGTGCTTTTTGGGTCTGGGTAGTTAACCAAGCTACACCACCACTAACAGCAATTACGGCTGCGGAAACGGCTGCAACTACGCCCGAAGATATGCGATTAGATTTTTGTTCATCATTCATATTAAAAACCTTCCTGACTGACTAAGGGCTGAAATAATTTTGGTGTGAAGAGCAGCCTGGTTATGGACGATACTTATAAGTTGAGAGTTTCCAGAGATTTCGTGAATAGCTCGATACGCTAAAATCAGGCGATCGCTAAATCTAAATAGTCCTGATCTAATTCTAGAATTTGTACTTTAAATCCGTCATCTACCAAATTCTATAAATCTCATTATTTCGTAAGATTTAGGAAATTATTAAGAATTAGGGAACAGGGAACAGAATTTTTATCTATAACCTGTATTGTCAAAAGTTATAAGTACATAATTAGAAGACGCATTTCGACTCCCTTCTCCTTCGGAGACGCTAACGCGAACGACTACGCTCAGGGCGAGTCGCTCAATGCTCATTAAGCTGACTACAAGAGGGTTGAGTTTCGACTTCGCTCAACTCCCACGAAGCGATGCACTGAGCTTGTCGAAGTGTGGATACTGAGCGCAGTCGAAGTATCGAAACCCGCTAATCGCAAGTTATTACATTTCACTGCAAATAACTCGCAGGAGCTTGGCGCTAAATTCGTTGGGTTAATTTTTACCTTCTATTGCTGCTGTAACCCATTGTTTTAGTGTAGTAATAACTTCATCAATGGCAATTTCTTGAGATTGACGAGTGGCTCTTTCTACTACTTCAACTTTGCCGTTAGCAATTGCACGTCCGGTAACAATTCTATAAGGTATACCGATTAAATCAGCGTCTTTAAATTTAACTCCAGCGCGTTCATCACGGTCATCTAATAATGTTTCAATTCCGGCTTGATTGAGTTCGGTGTAAAGTTTTTCGGCTATTTGCACTTGTTGGGCATCATTAATGTTAGGAATTGTGACGATCGCGTGATAAGGTGCGATCGCTACAGGCCAAATAATCCCATCTTTATCGTAAGATTGCTCAACTGCTGACTGTGCCAAGCGGGAAACACCCACACCATAGCATCCCATCACCAAGGGTTTTTCTTCTCCTTGTTCATTGGTATAAGTTGCACCCAAGGCTTGGGAATATTTTGTGCCTAATTGGAAGATATGACCAACTTCAATTCCCCTAGCACTGTTTAGAGTTTGTTCGGGGTTGTGAATGGCGCGATCGCCTGGTCTGGCTTTCCGCAAATCTACCACGCTTTCTGGTAGCTTAAATTGCTCGTTCCAATTTGCCCCGACTACGTGATAACCAGTTTCATTCGCACCAGTGACAAAGTTTTTCAAATCAACGGCTGTTTTATCCACCAACCGCACAAATTTGGCGTGAACTTGTTTATTACCTGCAATATATTCATCACTAATATCTGGTGCAATATAACCCAAAGGTAAAGGTTTCGCCGCCCAGGTTTGTTGGGTTTCTGCACTGGGTACATTTAAGGCGATGATTGCTTTTGCGCCGTAGTTAGCTGCTAACCGCGTTAATTCATTCTGTAATTTAACTTCGTTGACTTCCTGATCTCCACGAATACTTACCAATACCAACACAGTCACGCCATTATCGTAGACTGTTTGATACAAAACGTTTTTTACAACTTGAGTCGGAGAACATTTGAAGAATTTACAGAGTTTTTCAATCGTATCAGTTCCTGGGGTTTCCCGTTTTTCATAACTAGTAAACGGTGATGTTTCCGCATCCGCAGGTAAAGACACAGCTTTTTCGACGTTAGCGGCGTATTTACCATCTTCGGTGTAGAGAACTTCGTCTTCGCCAGCTTCCGCCAACACCATAAATTCCGTAGAACCAGAACCACCAATTGCACCAGAGTCAGCCTCTACAGGACGAAACGCTAAACCAGCACGTCGCAACATATTGCTGTAGGCTTGGTACATATCTTGGTAGGTTTTTTTCAAACTTTCTTCATCGACGTGGAAAGAATAACCATCTTTCATGATGAATTCTCGTCCGCGCATCAAACCAAAGCGGGGGCGAATTTCGTCACGGAACTTGGTTTGCAGTTGGTAGAGATGTAGCGGTAACTGACGATAAGAGCGAATCATATCACGCGCGATCGCTGTGATCACTTCTTCATGCGTCGGCCCTAATCCTAATTGTTGCTCACGGCGATCGATTAGGGAAAACATAATTCCCTCAGCTTTAGTATAAGTATCCCAACGTCCTGATTCCTTCCACAAATCAGCAGGCTGTAATTGGGGTAACAAACATTCTTGTGCGCCTGTGGCATTCATTTCTTCGCGCACAATTTGAGAAACCTTTTGCAACACCCGCCACATAAACGGGAGATAAGCATAAATACCGCTACCGATGCGACGAATATACCCTGCACGGAGTAATAACTTATGGCTGGGAATTTCCGCATCAGCAGGATCATCCCGGAGTGTAACGAATAACATTTGTGACAGTCGCATCGTTTAATCCCTTTCCAATTGCAAATCTTTATGTCAACTAAAGTATGAAGTATGAAGTGTGAAGTATAAAGTGCTTGGCTAATAGTCATTTGTCATTTGTTATTTTCACCCTGCATCCCAAACCTTTTTAAAATACTCAGCACTCAGCACTCAGCACTCTCTACTACTTCAGGAGAAACTTACCTTGTCAGACGTAATTTATCAAGCGCAACCACCTTTAGAATTTATTCCGCCAGCGTTTAATCCTTTATTTTTGCGAGTTGTTCACACGGTTCTACCTAGTTGGATACAATGGCAAACGTCTATTTCCCAGATAGAAGCTGACAACGTAGAAATTTTGGCGGATCTTTATCGTCAGTTTCAAGAAGGTAAGGTGCGCTTTTTGTTGGCGTTTCGTCATCCTAAAACAGATGATCCCTTTTGTTTGGTTTACTTGCTGTCTCAACTTGTGCCGAGGATAGCACGACAACAGGGTATAGCATTACAGTCTCCGATCCATGCTCATTTTATCTACGATCGCGGCATTCCTCTCTGGGCGGGTAACTATGTAGGCTGGATGGCTTCACGGTTGGGTGGAACGCCTATTCAACGGGGTAAGGCTGACTGGACGGGGTTACGTTCGGCGCGTGATTTGTTCGCCAATGGTAAATTCCCGATGGCTGCTGCGCCAGAAGGTGCAACAAATGGACTATCAGAAATTGTGAGTCCATTAGAACCCGGTATTGCTCAGTTAGGCTTTTGGTGTGCGGAAGACTTGCAAAAAGCCGGACGCTCGGAACAGGTTTTAATTGTACCAGTTGGACTTAAATATAGTTATACTGCTGCGCCTTGGAGTGCGATCGCGCAATTATTGAGTGATTTAGAAGCGGCGAGTGGTTTGCCTGTGAATGCGGGAAAAACCGATAATATTGCTTCGATGGAGTTACTTTATCCGCGATTATTAGCTTTAGCCGAACATTTATTATCTTTGATGGAGCAATTTTACACGCGGTTTTATCATCAAAAGTTAGCAGATGCTCAAGCTGTCGCGGAAATTAAAGATAGAAATGAAGCCTTAGCATTTCGATTACAAGCATTATTAAATGCTGCCTTGCAAATCTCTGAACAGTATTTTAATTTGCAAGCTAAAGGTACTTTAACAGACCGTTGTCGGAAAGTAGAACAAGCTGGTTGGAATTATATATTTAGGGAAGATTTTAAAGATATCAACGCATTATCTTCTGTGGAGATAGCTTTAGGCGATCGCATTGCGGAAGAAGCAACTGCGAGAATGTGGCACATGCGCTTAGTAGAAAGTTTTGTGGCGGTTTCTGGTAATTATATTAAAGAGAAACCTTCAGTCGAAAGATTTGCCGAAACGACTTTAATTTTATCGCAGATGATTGCCAAAATTCAAGGTGATAAATATTTTCAGCGTCCACAGTTGGGTAAGCAAAAAGTTAAGATTAATATCGGTCAACCGTTATCTATATCTGAGCATTATTCTGCATATAAAGAAAGTCGTGCAGGTGCAAAGCAAGCGGTTAGTGATTTTACAAATGATTTACAACAGGCGATGCAAAGTTTGATTTTATGAGGAGAAGATTGTTTCACGCAGAGACGCATACTTCGACTTACCTCGACTTTTCCTGACGGAGATGCTGCGCGAACGCTCGGTACTAGTCGCTCAGTAACCAGAGGCGCGGAGAGTTATTGAGTGAGTATAATCTCATTAATATAACAGGTCAATTAATAATTTTCTGGAAATGGCATCATACCGATGTGTGGATGGCTCAAGGCTAGAAGCCCATTTCCTTCCTGTAAAACAGTATGAAAACAGGACAGAATGATTGATTGAAGGGTTTCTGCATCATCTTCATTACAGTTTCCTCTAAATCCGATTGACTTTGCTCCTTGAATAAATTCATCAGTACTTATTTCTGCAAAAACTTCTTCTATGATTGCTAAAACATTTGCTATATTTTCTGGTGTTACAAACATATTTCCTAAGTAACCAGGAAGTTTATTTGCACGTTGCCAACCTAAACCACCCCATAACATTTCTGTGGCACATACACGATTAGTTATGATTAATTCTAGTTGGACTTGGCTCATTCTTTGAGAAATAATTGGAGTATTACCTAAAAATAGAGTATCAAAAATTTCTACAAATGCTTTTGGGAAAAAAATATGGGATGTTTGATGTAAATCTTCCCAGTCGAACACATCAGAATTTTTTTGTCTTTGAATCAGACAATCAGGAAAATAAATATTAGATTCATCTAATGTTCGGAAAGGTAGCTGATTCAGAATTTCCGTTCTGATTTTAAGATAGTCTTGTAGGTGATATGCAATTTGCGATCGCTCCACAGCTTGATTAAAAGCTTGAGATACATTGAGTACATCTGAAGGCTCTATTCTAAACAAGCACCAAACTGGATCAGCACTCATAATTTATTGAAATTTCAAATAAATTACACACCTGGGAAGACTTTAGATAAATCTAAAACTAAATCATGGAAGTATGGTAGATTGACTGATTCATTTGGTAGAAATATGAGTTTGCGACGATAACCAAATTGTCCGTGTGAGCTTTGATAAGGTTCGCTGTAACACTCCAAAAAATTATCTACTAAATTAAATATCCAATAATCGGGAATACCCGCTTCAGCATAGATGGATAATTTTGTTTCTTGGTCGTATTTTAAAGAAGAATCAGACACCTCAATCAGCAGTAAAATATCAGATGGGCTAGGATGAGCAGAAAGATAATCATCATCTACATTACGAACAATTACTAAATCTGGTTCAGGTTCACTGTAATCACTTATGATGATAGGCTGCTGACTTCTTATCAAAGCATTTTCATCTATAAGTTTAATCAACTCCCTGAATAAAAGAGTTCCACAAACAGAGTGTGGTGTACCTTTCGCAGCCATTTCAATAATTTCTCCTTTGATTAACTCAACGCGGTCATTTTCTGCAAAAAAGCCGAGTTCAGTTAAACGGTGATATTCAAATATTGTGAAGCGTTTAGCAGTTGAGATACTCATAAAAACTATATAAAAGTATGATTACTTTAATTGTAATCAATACTGGATGGGGAGAATTTCTGGTGAGAGTTTTTTCAGTGCAGCGATCGCGTGTAATTTTACCTGTTCGTTTGAGTCTTGTAATAAAGTAGTTAATGAGGGGATAGCTTGCTGATTGCCTAACTGTCCTAAAGATAATGCGATCGCACTTTTGATATAGGCAATTTCTTTCGCTGAATTATGTGAGTTTAATAATTCTAATAAAATTTCTGTGGCTTTTGCAGTTAACTGTGGTTTTTCAACTCGTCCTAAAACTGTGACAATTTCTTGACACAATATTTCTGATTTAGTTTGGTTTAACGCCTGCTGTAAATATTCCAAACCCGAAATTGTCCCTACCCAAACTAAAGCGCGAATAATTTCGAGTTGTAAGGTTATGGGTGTGTGGGGTGACATCAGCACGGAAAATAAATGTTGGGTAGCCTCATCACCACCAAGCCGAGAAAGGGCGATTGCTGTAGCATTACAAACATCTATATTGAAGTCATCAAGCTTGGGTTGGAGTTTGGCGACTAAATCTAATTCTCCAGTTAAATCGGGGCGGAAACTTAAACCGAGTACGGCGATGCGTCTAATTGTCGCCACCACATCATCTAAAGCTGTGATGAGTACAGGCGGTACACGTTCATCATGAAAGCTGCTGAGGGCTTCTAGGGCGGTGGCGCGGACTGCAACTTCAGTATCTTGTACTACAGTCAATAAGGGTGCAATGGTTTCTGGAGTGCGAATATAAGCCAGCGATCGCACCGCCAAAAGTCTGGTATCATCTTGCTTTAACAGTTGGGAGAGTTGGGTAATTGCTAAACTCCCCATTTGTCCTAGTGATGTAGCTGCGATCGCTTTTAATTCTTCATCATCACTAGTTTTGAGCAATTCTACCAAAGGTGCGATCGCCTCTGGATGTTGAAACTCGCCTAAAGTTCGCGCCGCATACCAATGCAATTCTTCCTCTGCTTCTTCGTCTTCTAAAATCTCAATCAGTGGTGGAATGGCAATATTTCCCAAGCGAAGTAAAACCTTGGTAATTTCCCAACGCTGCTGAAAATCGCCCATTTCTAAAACAGGCAGTGCTAATTTCAGTAAATCTTCTGAATATTGCTCATTTTCCACCACAATTAACTGTTGCAGGTATTGAATCAGCACCGGCCAATCACCAGCATCATACGCCGTCTGTGCCTGTATTAAAAGCTGGTTGGTATTGCCTTGCATAAGCTAGGGAGTGGGAGACAAGGGGGATAAGGGAGACAAGGGGGACAAGGGAGATAAGGGAGAAATATAGCAATGAACAAAGTAGTTGGGACATCAGCAGACAACAAAAGACTTTTAATTCTGTTACCTGTCACCTATCACCTGTCACCTATTAACTCTTAACTAAAACGGAATCGCCTTCAATTTTAGCGGTGTAGGTTTTTAATGGTTTTTCGGCCGGGCCTTTTTGTACTTGACCATCAGTGCCATATTCTGCACGGTGACAGGGACAGGCGAATTTTTTTGCATCGGCTTTCCAGTCTACGGTGCAGCCTTTATGAGTACAGGTAGGGTCAACAGCAACCAGATTAGCAGCTTGAGATGTACCCACTACCAGCACATTTCCAACAGGGGAATTTTTGACCAACAGTTGACCTTTTTGGTCTAGGTCTTTAGTAGTGCCGACTTTTTGCCAACTTCCAGCAGCTTCAGATGTTGGTGTATTTGTCTGGGAAGTACAGGCCGCAATAGCGACTGGTAGGTTACTAGCTATTAAACCTAAACCAACCCAATTGATAAAATCACGACGTTTCATAGTTGTGGAAATTATTTGTAATTAGATTAACAGCGATCGCTTGCTCTACGGTTAGCAGTTTCTCCAGACTTGAGCATCAACATCATACTGGTGTGAGTTAGCGACGCTTTTAGATCACTCATCTGCTCAGTGTAATGCAGAAAACGCATTTTTATGATGCAAAATTAGGAATTTTACTAATATTTTGTAGCTAATTATACGATTTTAGCAGAAATCTGACTTTAACCTTAAAAGTGTCGAAATTGTTACATAAACAATTGCCCTGTTTACTCGCTAAATCTTCCCTATGTAAAAGATGACAAATTGTCTCCCAAAGCTTACGAAGTCGCGTTCAGTTTAAACTTGAAATCAATCTCAAATTCTGAGTCAATTCATCAGTAGATAAATTATTTCAGAACGCACTTAAAACTTAAAAATTAGCAATAAATAAATATTCAATTTAAAGCCTCCAAACTCGTAGAAACAACATCCAAACTACGGGTTGATTGATATTGGCTCAAGAAACCTGAAGTTCTCACTGGATTAGTAATAATGAGAGTTAACTCATGACAGATACAGGAACCACTACCAAAACCAGCGTCAATAAATTCGAGAAATTCAAAGCAGAAAAAGACGGACTCGCCGTTAAAGCCGAAATCGCCAAATTTGCCGCCCTCGGATGGGAAGCAATGGACGAAACCGACCGAGATCATCGACTCAAATGGGTAGGCGTATTTTTCCGCCCAGTTACCCCAGGCAAATTTATGATGCGGATGCGGATGCCGAATGGTATTCTTACCAGTGACCAAATGCGAGTTTTGGCGGAAGTATTGCAGCGTTACGGTGATGATGGTAGTGCTGACATTACCACTCGGCAGAATATTCAATTGCGGGGAATCAGAATTGAAGATTTACCCGATATCTTCAATAAATTTCACGCCGTCGGTTTAACCAGTGTGCAGTCTGGGATGGACAACGTTCGCAACATCACAGGCGATCCCGTCGCTGGACTGGATGCGGATGAATTGTTTGATACACGGGATTTGGTGCAGCAAATTCAAGATATGCTCACCAACAAAGGACAAGGCAACCCAGAGTTTACCAACCTCCCCCGCAAGTTTAATATCGCCATCACAGGTGGAAGAGACAATTCAGTTCACGCCGAAATCAATGACTTAGCATTTGTTCCAGCATTTAAAGAAGGGAGTGGGGAATTGGGAGTGGGGAGTGGTGAATCTCCTACTCCCTACTCCCTACTCCCTACTCCCCAAAAAATCTTCGGGTTTAACATCCTGGTTGGTGGCTTTTTCTCCGCCAAACGCTGCGATGCTGCAATTCCTCTCAATGCTTGGGTAGCACCTGAAGATGTCGTGGCTGTATGTAGAGCCGTTTTAGAAGTGTTCCGAGACAACGGTTCACGGGCTAACCGCCTGAAATCTCGTTTGATGTGGCTGCTTGATGAATGGGGTATAGATAAGTTTCGCGCTGAAGTAGAACAGCGATTAGGTAAATCATTGTTACCTGCTGCGCCCAAAGACGAGATTGATTGGGAAAAACGCGATCATATCGGCATATACAAGCAAAAACAACCAGGATTTAACTATGTAGGCTTTCATGTTCCCGTTGGGCGGTTGTATGCCGAAGATATGTATGAAATTGCGCGACTTGCAGAAGTGTATGGTAGTGGTGAAATTCGACTAACAGTTGAACAAAACATCATCATTCCGAATGTTTCTGATGGTAGTCTGGCAACATTTTTAGCAGAACCCCTACTAACAAGATTTTCCATCAATCCGGGGACATTGGAGCGATCGCTTGTTTCCTGCACAGGCGCACAATTTTGTAACTTCGCCCTCATCGAAACCAAAAACCGCGCCCTAGCCACCATTCAAGCTTTAGAAGCAGACTTAACCTTCACCCAGCCAGTCCGCATTCACTGGACGGGTTGTCCCAACTCCTGCGGACAGCCACAAGTTGCAGATATCGGCTTAATGGGTACAAAAGCCCGCAAAAATGGCAAAGCCGTAGAAGGCGTAGACATCTATATGGGTGGCAAAGTCGGCAAAGACGCGCATTTAGGAACCTGTGCCATCAAAGGTGTACCCTGCGAAGACTTGCAACCAGTCTTACAAGACCTACTCATTAAACACTTCGGCGCAAAACTCAAACAAGAAGCCTTGGTGGAAGTATGAAGTGTGAAGTCTGAAGTCTGAAGTCTGAAGTCTGAAATTTTAGACTTCTACTTATGTTTATGCAAAACCTCTCTCAAACTCTCATTCCTCTGCGAACTCTGCGCCTTGGCGGTTCGTAACTCCTACAAATGACAAAGGACAAATAAATGACCAACCTTTCCCGCAGAAAATTTATTTTTACCACTGGTGCAGCCGCCGCCGCTTCTATTGTTGCTCATGGTTGTTCCAGCAATACAGCCTCCAATGGTGGTAACAACCCATCCGCCGCACCAGTCGCTAACGTCACCTCTGCAAATGCGCCCAAAGTTGAGACAACCAAAGCCAAACTCGGATTTATTGCCCTTACTGATTCTGCACCGCTCATTATTGCTAAAGAAAAAGGTTTATTTGCGAAATATGGGATGACAGATGTCGAAGTTATCAAGCAAAAATCTTGGCCTGTCACCCGCGATAACTTAAAAATTGGTTCGGCTGGCGGTGGTATTGATGGCGCACATATCCTCAGCCCTATGCCATATCTGATGACCATTAACGATAAAGTGCCGATGTATCTCTTGGCGCGATTAAATACAAATGGTCAGGCTATCTCCGTCGCTAATAAATTCAAAGAACTCAAAGTCAACCTGGAAAGTAAAGCACTCAAAGAAGCCGCAACTAAAGCCAAAGCTGATAAAAAATCCTTAAAAGCTGGAATTACTTTTCCCGGTGGTACTCACGATTTATGGATGCGCTATTGGTTAGCGGCTGGTGGGATTAATCCAGACCAAGATATGGTTTTAGAACCTGTACCACCACCACAAATGGTTGCCAATATGAAAGTGAATACAATTGATGCTTTTTGTGTTGGTGAACCTTGGAATGCTCAATTAGTCAGTCAAAAATTAGGTTATTCCGCCTTAGTTACAGGTGAATTATGGAAAGACCATCCAGAAAAAGCCTTTGCAATGCGCCAAGATTGGGTTGATAAAAATCCCAATGCTGCACAAGCAATATTAATGGCAATTCTTGAAGCACAACAATGGTGCGACAAGCTAGAAAACAAAGAAGAAATGTGCAAAATCTGTAGCGATCGCAAATACTTTAATGTTGCAGCCGCAGATATTATCGAGAGGGCTAAAGGTAATATTGACTTTGGCGATGGACGTACAGAAAAAGAATTTCCCTATCGGATGAAATTCTGGGCTGATAATGCTTCCTATCCTTATAAGAGTCACGATATTTGGTTTTTAACTGAAGATATTCGCTGGGGTTATTTGCCAAAAGATACCAAAGTTAAAGAAATCGTTGACCAAGTAAATAAAGAAGACCTATGGAAGAAAGCAGCGAAAGCTATTGGTGTACCTGATTCTCAAATTCCTACTAGTAGTTCTCGTGGTGTAGAAACTTTCTTTGATGGAGTGAAATTCGACCCAGAAAAACCAGAAGAATATTTGCAATCTTTGAAAATTAAGAAAGTTTAATTTCTGACTTCTCTCCCAACGATCGCAACACAATTTATTAACACTTTCGGAATCATAAAATAATGGCAGTTGTTCTAGGAAATCGCACAGTTAGAAAAAAGCCCCAAAAGGCTATTAATAAATTTATTGTCAAAAAAGTTATACCACCGTTGGTAGCACTAGCTATCTTTCTGGTGATTTGGCAATTACTTTGTTTAAATCCTGGCTTTAAATTACCTGGCCCAATAGAAACATTTACCGAAACTTTTGACCCTTTTATTATTCACCCATTTTTTGATAATGGTGAAAGCGATAAAGGTTTAGGTTGGCAAATACTCAGCAGTTTAGGCAGGGTTGGTTTGGGTTTTTCATTAGCAACAATTGTCGGCATCACATTAGGAATTTTAATTGGTGCTAATCAATTTATTTACAATGCGGTAGATCCCATATTTCAAGTGTTAAGAACTGTACCGCCACTGGCATGGCTACCAATTTCTTTAGCAGCATTTCAACAAGCTAATCCTTCAGCAATTTTCGTGATTTTTATTACGTCAATTTGGCCGATTATTATTAACACTACAGTGGGTGTACAGCAAATTCCCCAAGACTATGTGAATGTAGCTAGAGTTTTAAAACTCAAAGGGCCAAAGTATTTCTTTAAAATTGTATTTCCGGCGACTGTGCCTTATATTTTTACAGGGTTACGGATTGGGATTGGGTTATCTTGGTTAGCAATTGTGGCGGCGGAAATGTTGGTAGGTGGTGTGGGTATTGGCTCGTTTATTTGGGATGCTTACAACACGACTACAGAAACTAATTTGAGTGAGATTATTTTGGCGTTGATTTATGTTGGTTTGGTGGGGTTGATATTGGATAGATTGGTTGGTTTTATTGCTAGTAAGGTGGTGGCAGAACAGAAGTAGAAAACTGAGAGCGTTGGTTGAATCCAGAAAAAGAATTACCTCACGCAAAGGCGCAAAGACGCAAAGAGTAATTAGATATGACTACTACTTTTGTTGAAGTTGACCACGTTGATAGAATATTTGATTTACCGAATGGTGGTAAATATATTGCGCTGAAGAATATTGAGTTGAAAATCCGGCAGGGGGAGTTTGTTTCTTTAATTGGGCATTCTGGTTGCGGGAAGTCTACTTTACTGAACATTATTGCGGGTTTAGATAGAGCCAGTATTGGTGGTGTGACTTTGGAAGGAAAGGAGATTAGAGAACCTAGTCCTGACCGGATGGTGGTGTTTCAAAATTACTCGCTGCTTCCTTGGTTAAATGTGCGGGAAAATATCGCTTTGGCTGTGGATGAGGTTTATCAAAATAAGTCGAAAAGAGATCGCACCCGCATCATCGAAGAACATATCGATATGGTGGGCTTGCGTCTAGCAGCTAAGAAGCGTCCCAGTGAGTTATCTGGCGGGATGAAACAACGGGTAGCAATAGCCCGTGCTTTGGCGATTCGTCCGAAGTTGTTATTGTTAGATGAGCCTTTTGGTGCTTTAGATGCGCTCACACGGGGTAGTTTGCAAGAACAATTGATGAAAATCTGCAATGAGCATAATGTTACTTGTGTGATGGTAACTCATGATGTGGATGAAGCATTATTGTTGAGCGATCGCATCGTTATGCTCACCAATGGGCCAGAAGCGCACATTGGTCAAATTCTGGAAGTTCCTATCCCTCGCCCTCGTCAACGTTTGGAAGTCGTTAATCATCCCAGTTACTACAATCTGCGGAATGAGATGATTTACTTCCTCAATAAACAAAAGCAGGCTAAGAAACGCAAAGCCCAACAAACAGCCGCATCTGTGGCGGTATCTCCAAGAGGTTTAGAAAAAGTCAACTTAGAAATTGGCTTTCTCCCCTTAACTGACACAGCACCTTTAATCGTTGCCCAAGAAAAAGGCTTCTTTGCTGAATATGGTTTAGAAGTCACCCTCAACCGTGCAAGCAATTGGAATGAAATTGCCAAAGGTGTGGCGACAGGTAAATTAGATGCAGCCCAAATGCTTGCAGGAATGCCCTTAGCACTAACTTTAGGCGCAGGTGGTAAAACACCAATTCCGGTTGTCAACGCGCTGAATCTTTCCCGGAATGCCAATGCTATTACCTTAAGCAAAAGACTGTATAGCGAAGGTGTGAGAAATCTAAGCGACCTGAAAGCCGCAATTAACGCTGCTCCTGACAGAATTTTAACCTTGGGTGTAGTTCATCCCACATCCATGCAGAACTTAATTCTGCGTTATTGGTTAGCGGCTGGCGGGATTAATCCTGATACAGATGTTAGCTTAACTGCGATCGCACCTACAGAAATGGTCGCTCAACTCAAAGCCGGAACCATTGACGGCTACTGTGCTGGCGAACCTTGGAATTATATGGCGGTTCATGATGATGTCGGTTTTGTTGCAGCCACCGCCCTAGAAATTTGGTCAGGACAACCCAAAAAAGTATTAGGTGTGCGCGAAGACTGGGCGCAGCAATATCCCGAAACTTATCTAGCCTTAATCAAAGCCTTACTAGAAGCGTGTAAATACTGTGATGACCTCCGCAACCGAGAAGAAATTCTCAAATTAATCTGTCGTCCTGAATACCTCAACCTCAACCCAGCCTACGTCCGTCCTGGCTTCATTGACCCTTACGATCGCGGCGACGGTACTCAACCCCAATCACTCACCGCCTACAACCAGTTTTACCTCAACAAAACCAACTATCCCAACCGCACCGAAATCTTGTGGATGGTGACTCAACTAGCACGCTGGGGCTTAACACCATTCCCCAAAAACTGGCTAGAAATTATCGAAAGAGTCTGTCGCGCAGATATATTTGGTGCAGCCGCCCGTGACCTCGGCTTACTCGATACCGGCTACGACGACCCAATTCACCTATTTGACGGTAAAGTTTTTAACCCCTCAGAACCCCTAGAATACCTCAAAAGCCTAGAAATCAAACGAGACATCCGTATAGAAGAAGTATTTATTTAGTCATTAGTCATTAGTCATTCGTCCTTTGTAACTCTCCGCGCCTCTGCGCCTCTGCGTGAAAAAATAATAAATTCGGACAATATCATGCAAATAATAAACAAAACTCTCCAAAAACCACAAACCAAAGCAGATAACTTCCTCGTAATTGAAGGCGTAAGCAAAATTTACCCCACCCCCGAAGGCCCCTACACCGTCCTCGATGGCATTGACCTCAAAGTTCGTGAAGGCGAATTTGTCTGCTTAATTGGTCACTCCGGCTGTGGTAAATCCACCCTCCTCAATATGGTGTCTGGCTTCAACACACCCACCGATGGCGTTGTTATGCTGCAAGACCAACCCATCACCGAACCAGGCCCAGACCGGATGATGGTATTTCAAAACTATTGCTTACTACCTTGGCTGAGTGTATTTGAAAACGTTTATCTGGCTGTAGATTCTGTATTTCCCAAAAAGCCCCAAGCAGAAAAACGCGCCATTGTTAGAGAACACTTAGCAATGGTGGGATTGACAGAAGCCGCAGACAAGAAACCACATCAAATTTCTGGGGGGATGAAACAGCGAGTGGCGATCGCTCGCGCCCTTTCCATCCGTCCCCAAGTCTTGATTTTAGATGAACCCTTCGGTGCATTAGACGCAATCACCAAAGAAGAACTACAAGAAGAACTACTGCAAATCTGGAGTGACCATCAAGTTACCGTCTTGATGATTACTCACGACATTGATGAGGCTTTGTTCCTAGCCGACAGAGTAGTAATGATGACCAATGGCCCAGCCGCTCAAATCGGTGAAGTATTAGAAATTCCTTTCACCCGTCCCCGCAACCGCCGCCGCATTATGGAAGACCCAGAATATTACAACCTGCGGAACTATGCTCTAGATTTCCTCTATCGTCGGTTTGCTCATGATGAGGAGTAATACCATTTCACTTTAAAAATGATACAGACATGAAAGCAGCGCCTCGACTTCGCTCGGCGACCGGAATCAGAGTTGGAGAGGAAGTGATTTGTATCAGTAATTTCGTGAATTGGTATAAGACCAATTTAATTTGAAGCTGTACTAAACAAGTAACCCTCTTTTCTTCGTGTCCTTTGTGTCCTTTGCGGTTCGTTTTTTAATTCTGTGCATCTTCATACAAAATTGATATACGATGAATCTTTATTCTCACGCAAAGACGCAAAGAAGAGTGAGAGAAGAATAAATTTCGAGATAAATGGGAATATAGGGATGCTGTTGGTTCATAAACAATCAACCAGCCCATAAGCACCGATAAATTAGGTGTATCTACATGACTGAATTTACTAAAACTGTTTGTCCTTATTGTGGTGTTGGCTGTGGTTTAGAAGTGTCTCCACCAGCCCAACACGGCAAAGCAACTAACCGAGATAGTCAAGGAAATCCGACTTGGCGAGTCAGGGGTGATAAATCTCACCCATCAAGCCAGGGAATGGTATGTGTTAAAGGTGCAACGATCGCCGAATCTTTAGATAAAAATAGACTACATTACCCAATGGTGCGGGATTCTTTAGACCAAGAGTTCCGGCGAGTTAGTTGGGATGAAGCTTTTGAACTAATTACCAGCCGTATTCAAACTGTCCGCTTCACCCAAGGTTCAGAAGCTATATGTATGTATGGTTCTGGTCAATTCCAAACTGAGGACTATTACATCGCCCAAAAACTGTTAAAAGGCTGTTTAGGAACAAACAATTTTGATGCCAACTCACGCTTATGTATGTCCAGTGCGGTATCTGGATATATTCAAAGTTTTGGCGCAGATGGCCCGCCCTGTTGTTACGAAGATTTAGAGTTAACTGACTGTGCATTTTTAATTGGGACTAACACAGCCGAATGTCATCCTATTATTTTTAACCGACTAGAAAAATACCACAAAAAAAACCGCAAAGTAAAAATGGTGGTGGTTGACCCTCGCCGCACACCCACCGCCGAAGCCGCAGATTTACATTTAGCAATTCGTCCCGGTACAGATATTGATTTGTTAAATGGTATCGCCCATTTATTAATGCGTTGGAATTATATTGATGTTGGCTTTATTGATGACTGCACCAGCAATTTTTCCGCTTATGCAGAAGTCATCCGCCACTATTCCCCAGAAGTAACAGCGCGTCAATGCGGTATCAGCGTTGAAGATTTAGAAACAGCCGCCCGTTATTGGGGTCAATCTCAACGAGTGTTGTCTTTGTGGTCGATGGGTGTGAACCAATCAACTGAAGGGACAGCCAAGGTAAGGACTATCATTAACCTCCACTTGATGACAGGACAAATTGGTAAGCCAGGGGCGGGGCCGTTTTCGTTAACTGGTCAACCTAATGCAATGGGCGGTAGAGAAGCCGGGGGTTTAGCGCATTTATTACCCGGTTATCGCTCGGTGAAAAATGACCAGCATCGCACCGAAGTGGAAGATTTTTGGGGACTAAAGCGAGGTCAAATTTCTTCTGTTCCTGGTTTAACGGCTTGGGATATGATTACAGGTTTAGAAACTGGCGATGTCGGGTTACTGTGGATTGCCGCTACTAACCCAGCTGTGAGTATGCCAGATTTGGAACGGACAAAGAAAGCATTATTGCGATCGCCTTTCACCATTTACCAAGACGCATATTACCCCACCGAAACCGCCGCCTATGCTCATGTCCTGTTACCTGCTGCCCAGTGGGGTGAAAAAACAGGCGTAATGACCAACTCTGAA
Organism: Nostoc sp. FACHB-190; assembly: GCF_014696905.1. NCBI lineage: Bacteria > Bacillati > Cyanobacteriota > Cyanophyceae > Nostocales > Nostocaceae > Nostoc > Nostoc sp. FACHB-190. The sequence goes on along the minus strand of NZ_JACJQW010000035.1, from coordinate 14,099 downwards.
CGCCGCGTTAGTTTATGTCAAGCATTCCGCCAACCACCAAGAGAAGCCAAAGCCGACTGGGAAATTTTCGCGGAAGTTGGACGAAGGTTAGGTTTTGCCGATAAGTTTAACTTTGCCAACTCTGCCCAAGTTTACGCCGAATTTACCCAACTCACCAAAAATCGCCCATGCGATATGTCAGGAATTAGTCATGAACAATTACAAAAACAAGGGCCAACCCACTGGCCGCATCCCGAAACGGGGAGTGGGGAATGGGGAGTGGGGAATGGGGATAAAACATCTTCTTCCCCTACACCCTACACCCTACACCCTACACCCTCCAACTCAAAAAGACTCTACACAGACCTACACTTCCACACCCCCGACGGTCGGGCGCGGTTCGGGGCTTATTACTCCAAAGGTTTAGCCGAACCACCAGACCCCGATTATCCTTTTATATTAACTACAGGACGACTTTACGGACATTGGCACACGCAAACGCGCACAGGTCGCATTGAAAAAATTCGCTCAATGCACCCGGAACCATTCATTGAAATTCATCCCCGTGATGCGGCGAAGTTGGAAATTAGTGATAATCAAGTAATCGAAGTGCGATCGCGGCGTGGTCAAGCTCATTTTCCCGCAAAAGTGACTAAGGCGATCGCACCCGGTACAGTTTTTGTGCCGATGCACTGGGGCGCACTGTGGGCAAATCAAGCCGAAGCCAACGCCCTCACCCATTCCGAAGCTTGTCCAGATTCTCTGCAACCAGAATTAAAAGCTTGTGCAGTCCAACTAGCACCAATTTCTGTGGAAGTCACCAGCAAAAATTATCAACTCCAATCGTCACAATGGTGATCTGCTTGGTATATCCTTAAACAAGAAATTGGTAATTGAGTCATTAAATCAATAGATATTAGTCAATGGTGAGGATTTACAAAACTCATCCTTAAATCTTGATTACAGCAGACATCAAGATATTATGTCGTAATTCTTGATATTGACTGACTATATATACATTATTACCAATTACTTGTTGAACTATAACCAGGATGCAGCAGATGAAAAAACTATTCAAAAACATCTTCGGAGTATTTACCGATGAAGGCTTCATGCACATTATCGAGAACGTCGAGGTAATAGTTTCTAAGGTTTTATCTGTGTTAATGGTACTAGTAATATTAGTAGCGATCGGAGATTTAGGTGCTTTTTTAATTAAAGAGTTATTTGATACTCCCTATGGTAAATTCAATACAACATTATTTAAAATATTTGGCTTGTTCTTAAATATCCTAATTGCCTTAGAAATTCTCGAAAATATCACAGCTTACCTACGAAAACACGTATTCCAAGTAGAATTAGTTATTGTTACTTCTTTAATTGCTGTTGCTCGTAAAATTATTATTCTTGACTTAGAGAAAGTTACAGGAATTGATATAATCGGCTTAGGAATTGCCATTTTAGCTTTATCTATCAGTTATTTAATCATTCGTTCTAGTAATTCCAAACAATCTCATTAAATTTGTTCATATTTAACAAGCATTTATATTAATTGAAATATTTTTTGCTCTCACATGAAGATATAACAATCATCTAGAATATATCAATTATTAATAGTTTAAAAATCTCTCTCACTTGTCCTCCTTGTCTGTTTTGTCTGTTTATCAAATAGCACTGCCACAAGTTTTTTATGATTTAAAATATGGCAACCTTTTTTAATTTTGAAGCAGATTTTGTAAATTCTCTACGTTGCATCCCAATGCAAGTGAGATATAAATTAGATACTTGCGGAATTAAACTCAAGTTCTCAGATTGGTTACAAATGACGCAAGATGAGCGTGAAGCTGTACTAGAATTACCTTGCACTACACAAACAGAGATTGACGCTTACAAAGAATATCTCCAACAACTAATTTTAGAAAAAACAGGTACACCTGTAGGACAACTACCTGTAGATGCTTATCCTGCTTGGATGGACTCTAGTACCATACCCACCAACTTACAAGAAAAAGCTCAAGAATTAGGAGTCAACTTGAGTCTAGAACAGTGGGTGGCTTTAACTCCCTTGCAAAGATTTGCCTTAATTAAACTCAGCCGTCCCAGCCATGAAAATAAAAATTTTCCCCATGCTATAGAAGAATTTCATCTGATTTAATAAATTTGTAGTTCACACTTTATATTTAGGGACGAGGTGGACAAGGTAGACAAGGTAGATTAGAACTTACGCAACTGGTATATTTTTTCTGTAGGGTGCGTGACTCAATGAGAAGATTTGAACGTAGTCATCAGATTTATAGCGTCACGCACCAACCACCAATTGTGACACTTACGTAATTCCTATAGATATAAGTTTTGTTGAGTAAATAAATTAAATCATTTATTTTTTAAAGTACCGTTAACAAATAAAAAATGACCATTGACGAAAAGGATAACAAAATATGGCAGCTAAAAAAATCTTGATGCTGGTGGGCGATTTTGTGGAAGATTATGAAGTGATGGTTCCCTTCCAGGCGTTGCAAATGGTAGGACACACTGTTCATGCTGTTTGTCCAGACAAAAAAGCTGGTGAAAAAGTCAGAACCGCAGTTCATGATTTTGAAGGCGACCAAACTTATACTGAAAAACCTGGACACAACTTTACTTTAAACGCTACTTTTGCCGAAGTAAATGTTAATACTTATGACGCGCTCGTTATACCTGGAGGACGCGCACCAGAATATATTCGTTTAAATCAACAGGTATTAGAAATTACTCGTCATTTTGCTCAAACCAATAAACCAATTGCTGCTATTTGTCATGGCTTACAGTTGTTAGCTGCGGCTGATGTGTTGCAAGGTAAAAATTGTACAGCTTATCCAGCTTGTAGTCCAGATGTGCGTGCATCTGGTGGTAATTATGTCCAAATTCCAGTTGATGAAGCGATAGTAGACGGAAATTTAGTCACCGCACCAGCTTGGCCTGCACATTCCCGTTGGTTGGCAGAGTTTCTCAAAGTACTTGGTACTAAAATTGAACATCCAGAAGTTGCCCAAGTTTAAGGATGAAATACAAAATTAGTCAAGCCTCATAACAAATCCACGCCAGTTTGCTGATGCTAGGAAACCCCTCAACCGCAACTGGCTCCCTAATTTTAATGGTGGGGGTTTCCCTGTTGTCTGTTGCCTTTTCAAAAACGAGATTGCTATAAATGCCTCAATATGTTGTCAACACTACTAAAAATTTCAACCATTACTGCACATTTTTTGGTGGTGGGCTTTGCATAACATAAAATCTATGTATTATGAGAAATATTTACCAACAAACAGGTACATAAGACACTAAAAATAGCCATAATGCTTGTCAATATGAAGTTAGATAATTTTAAATTTTGCATGAGAAAATTTTGAATTTCTGAGCAGAAACTAAAGCTATAGTGGATTTAGTAATTCTGCTGTCGGTATGGCTAAGGTTAAGTCATCCTACCAGAATATTTTATGAATTAGTTTGGGAAGACACTCTAACTCGATGACAGGCAAAAACGCAAGACATAACGCTTTTCTGCGGCTGGTGTCTGGTAATGCAGCAGCTTTTGGTTCAGAATCTCGTTACCCGCTACACGCAAGTAAAGAGATGGTAATTGGACGTGACCCCAGCTGTCAGGTTGTCTTGGATGCCATGATGTATCGAATGGTATCTCGTCGTCATGCTGCGGTTCGCCCTCTCTCTTCATCTCCAGACAATAAATTTACTTGGGTAATTTGCGATTTAAACAGTGCTAATGGTACTTATCTCAATGGTCAACGTTTTTATGGATGTCAAGAATTACAATCAGGCGATCGCATTGGTTTAGGTAGTGATGGGCCACAATTTATTTTTGAGTATGACTTGATACCTCAACCAACAATGATGACGAAACAAAACGCATCATTGCCTTCTGCTGCTAACTTTCAAAACCACACCCAAATCAAACAACCTGATTCAGTTAGCTTTACACAACTTTTTCCGATTATTTCTACTGGTAAGGATTTAACTCGTAAGGCTTACCTTGTTCCCGGAATACTTACAGTAGTTTTTGTAGTGCTGATGTTTGCTACTGTTGGTAGACCCCAGGCTAACCAAGTTATTGTGGCTAGTTACATTGGCTTTGTGGTTTACTACTTTGTTTATCAACTTTGTGGTAAGCCTAAGCCTTGGTGGGTTCTCATTGGTACGGCGCTGACTACAGCTTTAATCTTGCTGAGTCCTATCTTAGATTTATTTATCTTTATTTTTCGTGTAGTCTTGCCAGGGAACTTAGCCGCCGCTCAAGATGCTACGATTACAGAACTTTTCATCAGGATGTTCTTTGGTGCAGGGTTGATGGAAGAACTGCTTAAGGCATTGCCAATCTTAGGTGCATATTTCATTGGCAGTAAATTACCTTCACCTTGGCGCGAACATATTGGTGTGTGGGAACCTTTGGATGGTATTCTTCTCGGCACAGCTTCGGCTTTGGGTTTCACACTTTTAGAAACTCTGGGACAGTATGTACCAGATATCACTCAAAATGTGAGTCAACAGGTTGGTATTGGTGCGGCTGGTCAATTAGCCGGGTTACAATTGCTGATTCCCCGTGTTTTAGGCTCGGTTGCGGGTCACATGGCTTACAGTGGCTATCTGGGATATTTTATTGGGTTGGCTGTTCTCAAACCCAGTCAGGGTTGGCAAATTCTTTCTATCGGCTACTTAAGTGCATCTGTACTTCATGCTTTATGGAACGCGCTGGGTTCGATTAACGCTTTTTTATTGGTGGTGGTTGGAGTTTTAGCTTACGCTGTGTTGATGGCAGCAATTTTAAAGGCGAGGGCATTATCACCAACGCGATCGCAAAATTTTGCAACTCGCTTTCTCGGCCCTAAATAAATATCTCGCAAACCTAACCGATCAGGGTAGAAGTCATAAATTTGCTTTCTGCCCAGTTTTTTCTATCTCAAGATAGATTGCTTTGTTGGGAAGATTGTCTTAACTTGACTTTATTCTGGAAGTATTTTATCTAAAGTTAAGTTCATATCGAAACTTTAGCATTAGCAGCATTCACACTATCGACAGAAATTGAATCTTAGTTCATAGATAGAAAGTCTGAAAAAGTTCTGATTAAGCTTCTGTCTCTAACTTATCTATTTGTCTGAGTGCATAGTAAGCGATCGCCACACTCACTTTAGCTTGCTCGATTTCTGATAAAGTTGCCCAATCTCGATTTTTAATTTTATTCATAACTGATGTCAGGCTTTGTTTGTCGCTACTACGCATCGCATAAGCATAAGGACGAGCAAAAATTTCTATATCGTCGGTTTCCCATGCAGGTAATACTGTTTGAACACATTGCACTAGTTGTTCGCTGATTGATTGCTGCATAGCTGTCACTTCTGTGGCTTTTTGGGCGATCGCATTTAACCAGCCTGTGGGTACGCCAGCCGCAAAGGCACTATGTAAAGTTTCACAAAGACTGTCAAAAATGCTGACTTTTGTATTACATTTGTAATCAGCACAGTTTGTCACCTGAGACCATAACCCATCTAGCTTGGCGTAAAAAGATTGGGATCTAGTATGTAGTTCTTCTTCTAGGACATCTTGCATCGCAAACTGCTGTTCTAATTCATCAAAATATGCTTCAGCTTGCTCATCGGCAGGATTCCAAGGATAAGTCCCATCTTCGGGTTTTAGCAGTAGTTCGAGGAATTCTAATTCAGTTTGAGTGGGCGACGATGGGATATTGTTGGAATTGTCGAATTTGTTAATCATTGTTTTGACTCCTGATGAATTATTTAGCAGTACTGACTGCTACAAGTTGGAAATTAGAATTTCCGCAAAAATGAACCTGATTTTTATTTAGTAATTGAATCGGAAAAAATTTCATAAAGTAAGCGTGAAGCGTGAAGTATACAGTTCACAGTAATTTTTATTCTGAAAGAAGGCTTAATTTTCAATAATAAACTCCCAAGTTTCACTGCCAGAATTGCCAAACTTTAACTTAGCTCCAGGTTGTAATAGTACTTCTTCCCGGAGAATTTGTTGCCAGCCATTAGCACTCAGACACCAAGTTGTACCGTAAGTTGAGAGATCCTGTAAATAATAAGTTTGTACTGGAGTGTTACCAGTATAAGTATTACGACATAAAATTTCGGCATGACGCTTAGAAACTGATGGTTCAGGAATTATAATATCGTTGTCTTGAGTGCGACCAATGCGAGTTACACCGACACGTAAAAACCAAGTTCTACCTCCTGGGGAGAGCGATCGCAAACAAGCTCTAGAACTAGCACGATTTACATTAATAATTGAGATATCTGGTAACTCTGTAATTCCCTCATCAATGCTTTTAACAAGTTCGCCATTGAAATCTGGATGTAAATACAGAACTGGTAAAGTCCAAGCAGGTTGGTTGAACTTATACAGTGTTAACATTTCTTGGCGAGCTTCTGCCACAGCTTCATCGATGGGTTTGCGCGATCGCAAAGCCTCAGCAAAAGCTTGAATAAAACTGTGGCTTTCATGGTCAGCAATCACATCCCGCATTCCTAAAACTGCTGGTACACCATGCCGAATGAGTACTTCTGCTAAACTACTGGCGGGAATTGCTTGGTGATTGACTGCTGCTGGTTGCGCTCCCCAACAAGCATTAAAAACGGCTAATTTTAAACCACTCCGAGTTAAGACTTGCGCCAATTCTATGCCATTGAGCGTCTTATTGGGACGCAAAAATAACAATCCTCCATCTGGCCCAGGCAAGCCATGACCAGCGTAAAAAAATATATTGTAAGCTTTCGTTTCTAATTCTTGAATCAACTCTTGGGGTGTTGGTTGAATCAGCGTTTTAACCATACAAGGCGCAAACCCAGAATAATTGCGGTTGATTGGCGGCTGATTTTCCAAGATTTGTTGCAAAATTTTTGCTTCTTGTTCTAGTGCCAAGTTTTCATCATGACCTAATACCAGCAAGATATTTAAGGCCTGATCCGTGCGTAAAAATGGCAGTGGTTCAACTTCACTAGTGGTACGACTAAACAGTAAATCCTGGGAAAGCGAAATCGCTGATTGTCCGGGTTGACGCTGCATAATTTCCCAAGGTAAAGCAATCAAATCTGGGTCACGAATTTCGATTTGAAAGCGTAAACGTGTGTCCTGTCCCATCGCAATTCCACAACTGCGTTCGAGACTGCTGAGAATTGGCCCGTCAAATACCCAGCGCCACAAATACAGACCTAAGTATTGCATCAGACGACCACTATAACCAGGCATGTGACCGGAATTAGTGGTACCTAAATTCAACGCGAGTGGGTTAGCAGGTTGAGGTGCTGTGTTGGCTATAACATTTAAACCACTGTGTCCAGCAAACATTTGCTGCCACTCTTGCCAAACTTGATTCAGATCAGCAGGCCATACACAGTCACGCAGAACATAGCCACTAGGGTAGGGAGCTTTGACCACCCAAATGGCAAAGCTATCTGTGCCAGTATTGATGAGACGGGCGATCGCTAAGTTCAGGGATGGCATGGGTTCTTTAAATTAAAAGGTAGAAACCAAGGACTTGCGATAATAATTTTCCATGAGGAAAACTCTTCGCCTGGAAATTTTAAATCTAGTGATTAAATGTATTATTCCAGGCTTTTACAAGTTTATCGAGTATTTGTTGCATTTTCACCTTGGTAAATACAGGAGTTTAACTATCTGGCAATTGGGATAAGTTATTGCAACTACTGGTTTCGTTGGCTTGGAGTACAGAAATGCCTTGACGTTGCAGTTGGGCTAACTTAACACGCAGTGGTTTGTTAGGTTGAGGAGATGAGGTATTTTCAGCAGAGCAAAGTCGCAATTGAATCACAGATTCCTGAGCATTGGGTGTATCTCCCGGTTCGACTTCAACCACTTGCAGAAAACTACCACCTTCTAACTTCTGATCATCCAAAGTGATTGCTTGACTATTTGTAATTACCCAACCCGGAGCCAGGTTATTGAGCGATCGCTCATTTGTAGCAGTAGGAGTTGGCTGTACAGTAGGGCTAGGATCTGTAGTTAAGAACGGTGGTGACATAAACAGTCCACGCACCAGTAGTCCTAAAGAACCTGCGGCGATCGCAATAATCATTGGCACAATCAAATGCAGTGGCAGTTGTTGAAGAGAAGTAGATTTATGTTTGGGAATTAAAGTTTTCTGCTCAGAAATATCTTCTAGTAAAGTTGGTTGTAAAGGCTTCGGTGCAACTTTAGCGGTTGTGGTACTAGGACGTTCAACAATCACCGCTTTTAAGGTAAGTTCTGGCTCAACATATTTAACTTGATAATGAACTAAAGCGATCGTTACATTATCGTGACCATTCTTAGTGTTGGCAATTTCCAGTAATTTATCAGCAACTGTGACTAAATCTGTTTCTTCTGTCAAAATTGGTAAAATTTCTGTTTCCCAGTATTCTTCCACACGGTCAAAGTCACTTAAGCCATCAGATGTCAACAGAAACACAGCATCTTCATCCAAAATAAACCTCTGTGCTGTTGGATGTAATGCTGTACTAGAACTCATCCCTAATGCCTGAACCAAGGAACCCGAACCACTCTGTTGCACCGCTTCCCGGTAAATAGCATATCCCAAGCGTACTTCCCTAGAAGCAACATCATCGTCCAAAGTAACTTGGTAGCAACCATCCCGTGTAATCCAATAAGCGCGACTATCGCCAACATGGGTAATATACATCTCATGGGCTACTGGCAATGCCATCACCAAGGTTGTACCCATACGTTTTCTCCCCTGGCGATTTTCACTGTCATTGCGCTGGCTAATTTTATCATTAGCAACTGCCACAGCTTGCTCTAAGTCTGCCAGCAGCAGTGAGGGGTCTATATGGTTGTAAGGAACTTTGGTGAGTTGTTGAACTTGTTGCTGAATAGTATCAATTGCTAAATTAGATGCGACATTACCGCCTTCATGTCCACCAATGCCATCACAGACAATAGCCAATGCTGTAGCTTGCGGCGGTTTACTCAACATTGTGCCACTTGGGGGATAACAGGCATCTTCGTTGCGTTGGCGTTTTGGGCCAGTGTCCGTTTTGGTGATAATTTTAATTTTCGGCGATTGCAATTCCCCTAATTCTGCTAATCCCTGGTCTAAAACTGAGATTAGCACTTCCGCCGAATTGATTTCTCCGTAAATCAGATAATTACTAACTTGGTTAACAAATTCGGCAATGACTGGTTTGGTATCTGGTAATAACTGCTGCCAAAATTCTCCTAAGTCAGATAATGTTGGTGTTGCAGTGTCAACACGCAATTCTAACAAGCGAACTAACGGCCCTTCCACCCTTAACAAGTGAGCTTCCAGCAAGCTAGAAGCCACACCTTCACTCGCCAAAGGCTGCCAGAGATGGGCTAATTGCCAGAGCCAATTCAGTTGACGTATAGATGTCGCATTGCGCCACGCCGTAGTTAACTGCGGACACAATCTTAATTGAGAGTCTGTCGTCGGCTCTGTGAATAAAGGCGGTTTTTCTAAAAGTAAAATTTCTTTACGAGATCGTCCGTCTTTGAAAGACAATACTCCATACACCTGGGGTATATGTAAGCGGTAGGGAATTAATCTCAAATAAGCTCTAATTGTTTCTAAGTTGTCTGTTTCTAATCCGTGAGGGAGTAAGCCAGGCTTAGTATCTAAAACAACAGATTTATTCAGGACTAAATAGCGATCGGCTAATATTTCTCCAGGACTACCCACATTTAGAACATCACCCACAACCCAGAGATATCGTTTGGGTAGGGGTGTAGAACATCGTTGACAAAACTTATGCGTCAGGGGGTTGGCAGCCTGACAAAGTTCATTTGGGCAGTAGAGGGTTGCCGCATCATTTTCCATAGTGTTCGCACTGATTAGCGATTGGCAATTTCTTCAAAACCATAGGCAGTGAGCAGTATTAGGCTGCTCTTGTTCTTGCAAACAGACAGACATATCCCACCGGGGATCATGATTCTAGCTGGGAAACACCAGTCAATGCTAATACTTGATTGAAAGAATTTATGCAAATATCACACTCCTTGGCCAATTCTACAGCCTCATCATAACTTTTCTTGTTCTGTGACTTTCCGTTGCCAGTGCAACTAACTTTCAGTCTGTCAACAAAGCTTAACCTTTACTTATCTGTAATTGGGTGCTTTGAGTTAATTAGAGCATTAGAAAGCCATACATAATACAACTGTTTCTTTAATTTATAAGTCAATATGGTTTAGTTAAAGTTAAAAATCTCCAAATTTACCCAGAAATCTGGGTGATAAACTTCTTTGATGTGCTTTACTGAAATAGATGGGCTGCTCAGTTACAAACTGTAAATTAATTTTATTTAAGAATTGAAAAGTTAGTTGTTAAACTAGCTAAATTGCAGTTATTAATCTGCTAAAGCCAGGATACGAAAAATTTTTGTTTTATTACCCAGAATCCAAGTAATCAGAATAGTTACCAGAAGCAGAAAAAATTGTGAAATTCCTTCCACATTCTGACTTATGGCTCTTGGTTTCGGAATTCTGATGATTTTGTCTTCTATCAGACGATGTAATTTTGCTAACTGTTAAAAAAGTAAAAATTTTGATTTTCTCAGAGATGGTTTCCAAACATAGCTTGATGAATATATATCGATTATAAGATGGTATATAGCAGCAACAACTTGACATTTCTAAAGAGATAGGAGTGAGAATACACATCACTCCTATCTCTTGACTATTGAATAATCAAACTTATGCACTAACCAGAGCTGATCGGACAACTTTTATTCTGGTTGCTGAGGATGCAAAGTCTTCATTACTATTGATTTGTAGCTCTGTGCTTGCTGTACAGGTTGCTACTACTTATTGTCTACAGCCACTTGGGGAACTCCCATACTGTAATTTGTAACGCGAGCAGATAGGTTGTAGCTGATTTCGCCTTTTTGGAGGAGCGATCGCAGGTAATGCTCCAAATCTGAACCAATGCGGCGTAAGTTGTAGTCTGTCAGGTCTGCACCACTAGAAGATTCTACCAATTCGTCAAATTTACGATAAATTTTTTGTAGAGCATCTTCATTCCAATTAAATTCGTTGTCTGGGTCAACATCCAACGTTAAAACTTGATTACTGGGAACTAATTCGCCATCCCGGTCAATTTCTGCCGCAAAAATGCGGATATGCCGGGTTGTGGACTTGAGCAGCATTGGGTTGTCCATAGAATGGTGTAAAGGTTTCAGTTGATTACACTGAAATCATTGTAGACGGTTGCCCAGCCCTAAAATCTGCTCTATCCATAAGCTTTCATTAATTCATCAGTAGTTAATTATTATTCTCACCATACATCTGCCTCTTCCTATCTCATTTTTGGGTGAGATTTTTGAGTGTGGCTATAGCTAGTACTGCCAAACTCGTTTTGTGTGCAAATAAATCATTTATACCTACATACCATTACTTAAGCTGCTAATTTTTGATTTTTATACGTAAGCTTTGACTGAATTGTTGACTATGGCTGTTTCACTGCCGCATTTTTCGCTTTTACAATGCAAAAGTTTCAGGTTTTTGATGCAGATGAATTCTGACTTTTGTACTTAAAATAAGTATTCCAACAGTGTATATTTCTCTACCCCGACTCAACATTCTACTCTTAATAAATTTATTCATCAAAATCTCCTGAAATTATTGATGAAAAAAACTAACATCAAGTGTTTTCACGTAATGATGGTGAAGTTTCCTCTAGGGTTAATTAAATTGAAAAAATACAGCGATTTTACTTACGTATAATTACCAAAAAGTCAGTAAAAACTCGAACTGTTATTGACGTTAAGATGAAGTTGATGTAAAAACCTTTAAAAAGGTAGAACAACTTCTTACAGAAACTTTATTGTATAGAATCTTAAAAACTGAATAATAGTGATGGTTTACCTAAACCAGTTCTGGTGGCAGAAGATTACAACTTCAGGTGTGCAAGACTAGTGAGAAAAAACATAGGAGATAAAAATGAACCCCAGAATGAGATGAGTTGAAAATCTTAAATTACATCGGTATAGATTCAAAAAAAAAGATAAAGGATGTTTGCTGGGGATAATAGTTCCTCAATTTCATAGCTACCACGTCAAAAAATCCGCAAAACTTATGAACTCGAAAGCATTACCACGCCAAATAAATAATATTGAAGTCGGTGTTTATGAATGCGAAATTCATCTCAAATTCCGATTGATTGAGGAAAAGAGTCTCCTGGGCGATCGCGAGCAACTGCTGCAAGTACTACTAGACGCTTTAACTGAAGGTTCTGATGACTTTTTAGAAACGCTGCAAGCCTCTGTGAAAGCGCAGGAAGTTTCAGAATTTAAGGCCTCACCCCAAATGCGTCGTCAACTGATGCGTTTACGGAATGCGGCTGATAACACTCAATAGTCGGTTCTTAAACTCTCCAGCAATTGAATGGCGATAGTTGATGAATGAAGCATAATTAAGGTAATTTTTGCAGTTCGCTCATTCCCTGTGTTATGTCATATCATCATAAAGTTGGTTTTAACCTCACTACCAAGCTGCAAGCTTAAATTTGTGTTGTCTTACAAAAACTTCATCAAGCATCTAAAATTCGCTCCAATCCTGTAGCTAATTAATAATTTGATGCTTACAGTTGAGGAAGATTTATCTACCTGTAAAATTTTTCTACCCAGGGTGTCGCTTTGTCCAGAGATAGCATTGCATTCAGAATGAATCTATCTATATGTTGTTGACTATCTCAACAGTCCAAAATATCTGGCAGATATTTATTGTGATGTCTAATGTATTTGAATAATTTGGGTAGGATGGTAGGCTCAAAACTTGACACCAACTTGGAAAATGACTACGAGAGCTAGATTAAGGAAAAGCTAACCGATCAACCCTTCCAAAATCTAAAATCTCAAGTTCAAATTGGTATTACCTTTTCAGGTTGGTAAAATACTCGTTTACTACAGTATTAGGAATGTATTTTTATAGACTTTTCAACCAGGAGTTTACTGATTATCAAAGCTCCTGGTTGCCTTATGCTTAAGCGTTGAGTAGTTGTGTTGTGCATCTGAAAAATCCCAAAATTACTCCGAAAGTTTCACTTAGCCAGACCGTGTTCTAGCGCAAATCGAACTAATTCTGTACGGCTATTGGTACCAGTTTTGCTGAACAAGCGGCTCACATATTTTTCTACATTCCGAACACTTGTCTCTAAGCGACGAGCAATTTCTTTATTCATCAGCCCTTCAGCTACTAGATTTAAAACACTTTGCTCTCTTGGTGTCAAATCAATTTTGAAGGGAGCCGGAGATTGAGCGATCGCACTTCTTTGTGTTAAAAGAGCTTTGATTTGCGCGATTTGATTGGCTAATTCGGCAATATCCGGGGTTTCACTGTCTTCACCTGTAAATGCAGGCTTAACAAGACGACGAGCCAGCAAGTTTTCTACTATTGCTACTAACTCATCTGGATCAAAAGGCTTTGGTAGATATGCGTCAACACCTGCTTGATAGCCTTGAATGCGATCGCCTGTCATACCCTTCGCAGTTAAAAAGACAACAGGTAGTGTTTGAAAGCGTGGGTCTTCTCTTAATTGTTTCAGAAACTGATAGCCATCCACTTGAGGCATCATAATATCAGAAATCACTAAGTCAGGCCTATTCTGTTCCATCAAATCCCAGCCTTCACGGGCATTACTGGCAACTTGAACACTAAAGCCGCTTTCTTGTAAGTAATCCTTCACAGCTTCTCTCAATCCTGGTTCATCATCTACCAGTAACAGTTGTGCTGACATTTAACACTTCCTTAAGTCTACCTTTTTCCAATTTAGCGAAAGTTGGCAACCAATGGTCACAGAGTTAGTCATTAATAGTCTTTGTTGAACTAGCTCACAACTGATCCTGATGCTTTGCCATGACCAACGGTCTACATGATCTAGTATGTGAGTCTGCCATACAACATTATTTTATAAATTGCCCTATGCCCGGCACAATGAACTGTTTACCTAGAAAGTGTAGAGGTATGGAGAGGAGAGAGAAAAATTTTTTTAGAGAAGAGGTTGACAGTGAGGGGAAGGTTAGTTATATTGGATAAGTGCCTGAGAGAGGGGGCGCTGCAAAGCGAAGCTCGCTCGAAGGGAA
>NZ_JACJQW010000034.1:0-84361 GCF_014696905.1 Nostoc sp. FACHB-190 | reverse complement strand
ACTAAATCCATCGAACACCTCTGAGTAAGTTTCTAAAAAGGCGAAAGAAACAAACAAGACGTAAGATAATTCCAGCAACTTCGATGTAGTCATCCGCCATTATCTAATCCTTGGTAATGGCTTTGCAACGAATAATTCTTTTTGTACCACTACTGGATTCAACTGTAAATTTACTCTTGGATCTAATATTTAAAGTGGTATTAGTAATCGCGTGGCTATTAGTTCTCTCACTCCTAAAACTGTTTGTACTGTTTGTACTGTTTGTACAATTTTAACTGTTTATACTTTTTATACTTTTTATACTTTTTATACTTTTTATACTTTTTATACTTTTTATCACCTTTCCAGATAGTCTACCTGTTTTTACCTCTTCTAGACTATTGATTGCTTCACCTAATTTTACGTAAAACTATTTGTACAGTTTATACTATATAAATAGTTTATAGTTTTTGTTGCTTTGCAGAGGGTCTACCTGTTTTTACTTTTTCTAGACCATTGATCGCTTGTACTAATTCTTCGTCAGATAAAGATTGTAGAATCTGAAGTCCCGCGCGAATTACTTCACTTTTTGTTACATTGACTGCCGACTTTAAACATCGCTGTTTAATTGTTGTGATTAATTCATAATCTCCAGACGGTAGCGTGAAACTATCACGAATCACCTTCTGTAGTTGGGCTGGTTCTACTATGTCATGTGGCTGAGATGTCGTCAGTTGGCTAGAATTTGGCTCTGTTTTCTCTTCTAGCAATCTCTCTGCTTTTTCAAAACGGCTTCTCACAGCTTCATCTTCAGCTTTTAATGAATTTGTCAAAGCTGATTTCATACTCTTCTTTGTCATAACTCCTCTGCAATCAAAAAATTTAGGTTAGCCAAAAACTAAGTAAACTATTTTAACAATATAAATTATTAAAACTGTATATACTTTTTACCAATTCTCTCTTTTATGTCACAATATCAACATTAAACCCTATAAAAACTATAAACAGTAAAAACTATTTATATAGTTTAAATCATTAATACGGTTAATTCTATGACAGCTAAAATCATTGCAGTTGTCAATCAAAAGGGCGGCTCAGGAAAGACAACTGTTACTATGCAGGTTGCGGGTGCGATCGCTCGACGCAGCAACAAAGTTCTTGTCGTTGATGCTGATCCACAAGGGACAGCTACACGTTGGGCTGCCTCAGCAGAAGACGAAACCCCCTTTCCTGCTGGCGTAATCGGATTGAGTGCGGCCAATAACAAAGTCCACCGCGAAGTCAAAAAATTTATTGATGATTACGACTACATCATCATTGACTGCCCCCCTGCTGCTGATTCCCCTGTCCCACAAAGCGCGTTGCTGATTGCAGACCTAGCTCTAGTGCCTATCATCCCTTCGCCATTGGATATGTGGGCAGCAGTTGGTATTCGACAGGTTATTCAAAATGTGGGTGATTTTAATGATGCCTTACAGTCCCGGCTTGTCTTGAACCAGTGCCAACCAAAAACAACTTTGGCCCAAGAAACTTTGGCAGTTTTACCTGAGTTTGGGATTCCCTTAGCCAAGACGCAGATACAGCATCGGCAAGTCTATCGTCAATCTGCTGTGTTTGGTCAGACAGTACATAATTTCGGCAATAAGTCCTCAGCCGCCATCAAAGAAATAGAGCAACTGACGGACGAGGTTTTAAGAATACTGGATACTAAGCATTAAAATAGTTAAAACTGTTTATACAGTTTATTTCGTTTATATAGTTTTTATGGTTTATATAGTTTATTTTGTTTAGATTAAACCCAGACTGTAGCACTTAAGCCTTAGAGCGATCACAGATAAGATAATAGTCGAAAATAGCGCATTTTGTGAAATCAATACAAAGTTATACCTGATGTAATTGGCAGTATACATAAAGGTATTAAAATAGCGGATATTAACTAAGGACTACAAGTACTACCAACCGATATTGAGTTTTATCAAATGTAAAATTTAAAGTTTGGTTTACGCTCCGAAACTGTAGGATTTGAAATCAAAATTTCTCCAACTGCATCAGAAAACCCAACGGTAACTGGCTGAGATTCTCCTAAACGACACGCATTGTAATTTAGCTTAGTAAGCCCAAATATGTCTTGTGCTACTCGCTCTATGACAGCATCTCCATGTTGAATGTCAATTTGCAGAGGAGTTGGAGTTTCCCATCCATCATAGGTAGCAAGCCTTGGCTTAAATCCACTTCCCCATAATAAGCCAGAACGCTCGTTATTCCTTAAAAATGTTCCGCGTAACACAGGCATTTCACCAGTCCGAAAAAGACGGAAACCATTACCTATATCAGGACGTACTCTAATACCAACAAGTTTGACACCATGAGGACAAGCTTTCTGATAACCTTCAAATTCTTCATTACTAATAGTGGAACGTGAATGTAAAAAAATCTCAGTAAGTTCTTTACCTCCTAGTTCACTATAAGTTTTTAATACTCCTCTTAGAAGGTCGTATGCTGAGGCTTTGCTTAATTGAAATTGTTTTGTCTTTGGTGAATACCAGGGGCCAAAGTCGCCGAGAAATACTATTCCGTCTCCCGTATTTAAAAACATTTGAGCAGCACAGCAAGCTGTTTTCCCTTTTTCTGTATCTTCTGCTCGACGAAATGCTATACCAATGTAGCAAACACCTTCTCGCGCAGTAACTAATCGCCAAGGTTTACCACCACATTTGTAATAGAGAGTAGTTCCAATGTTCCACATTCTATCAGAAAGCGGGGTAAGTGTTCGCTGACCTAACTGATTCTTATCAGTTAATCGTAAAGAAGACTCTCGTATAATTTGTAGCGGAATATCATATTTCATTGAACGTGCTTTAAGTTGTCGGCGAAAGTCAGGAGAAAGGCTGTAAGGCTCTAAATTGACTTCACCATACAGTGGTAACTCAAGCTGCCCTGCTTGCCGAGAACGTACAGTTTTTTTAGATATAAGTTCTCCAACGGTTTCAGAAACAACCGATTCAGGGCGACAGTTTTGATAGATTTCATCTGGTACAACACAAACTGCTACAGCAGGCTTTTGGTCTAGTTTATCTGCTGCAATTTTCAGCCCTTTGAGAAATATATCTACAACTTTATAAGAACGTTCATGTTTCTCGCGGGTATGAGAAGCTTCTAAAAGTTGATGTTCATCTATCGGGTAAGACCAAATAGGATCACTAGACCATCGACTGCAAAATGCTGCTTCAAAGCCGGGGTAAGGAGGCCAAAGGCGAAAATTCTCTTTAGGTGCGTATATAGCTGGACAGTTCATTGCCTCTGACCAAGCCTTAAATTGAGATATTCCGCTAACAGTACCAAGTACAATATAAGGTAATGATTTGGGATGTGATGGAGAATCAGCATCAAAAGGGCCAAATAGGGCTAACCCATCGCGTGGGTCTTTCAGTCGCTGACCGTAGCGAAATTCTAATTCTGGTTCATCAAATATAATAAGCGACTCATTCATTTTCACTTTCTTTATTACAATATATCTTCTTGTTCACTACCAGAACGCATATTTAGCAAGTCTAATCTATCCTGTTTAAATTTTTTGATAGAAGCTTCATCAATAGCAATTGGTGCTGTAAAATGGGTTGGTATTGCATGAATAAGAATTTGTTCGTTCACTTCATCTCCAATAATTATTTGATTGTCATCAGCCAGAAATTGGCAAACAGCAAAAATCCGATTGAGCCAATCATTATTCCACCAATTTTTACATAAATGTTTTCTACGTGAAACTGCTTTTCTTTTATCTAATGCTATACCACTGGAATCGCCCAAACGAATTCTTATGCGAATTTGTAGTGTAAACGTATTAAACAAATTTTGAGATATATAAAATGTAGGAGCAAGATGATACTGATACTCCTCTGCTTTAGCAGGCCGCCAATAAGTTCGAGTACCAACGGCTTGAACAAATGATTTTGAACCATCGTACTTGATATAATTCAGACGATTTCCTTTTGCTAATCCTTGTGGAAAATACTGCAATTTTGTTTCAAAACAGTACTTCAATCCTTTCTGATGGCACTTGACTATGAGAGCTTTTCTTAACAATTCTGATACTAAATTTTTAGTAGAAATACCTTCTATATTTACTAATTCCTGCCAGCAATTATTTCTGGATAAATTAAGTTGTAACTTTTCCGATATCCAAGCTGGTGGTTGGTGAAACGATAAAAATTTTTTACTATCTATTTGACGATAAGACCATTCAAGATTTAAATTTTCAATCTCTAAATTTAAACTTGGATTTTCAGCCTCAAATAGATAAATTATACTAGGGATTTTTTGAAATGTTAAGTAATTTGAAAATACATTCTCAGTCTCGTCTACAATGGCATCCTCATATAAAAATGCTGATAGTGACACTTTTGCACCTTCAGGTAATGATTTTGGACATTTGATATATTCCAGTTTATTTAATAATTTTTTCAACCCTTCAGCCCAGTTTTTGTTAAATTCAATAAACTTTAATAACTGTGTCTTACGGTCGAGGCTGGTTTTATTGATACCATCAACATCAATTGGAATCAGAAAATCTTCTTGCCTTTCTTCAATTAAATTTATAGCAATACTTCTTTGCAAGATTAAATCAGGTTTAGTTAGTGATGGTTGAGAATATAGAGCAACTATACAAAAAGCTTGATTTTTAATTGCTTTTTCAATGTCATCAGGAAATTTCTCTCCACCTAGCAGCTTCAGATGTTCACACCAAACAAGATATCCTTCTGCTGTAAGCCTTTTGGCTAACCAATCTGCAAGTACTAAATCTTCAGGGGCGTAACTGATAAATAGGTGCTTACGTTCCTCAAATTTATTAATTTGTTCTAGAGCGATGATAAATTCTGCTGGAAAGATAGATGGATAATTCTTTTTAATATGTGGATACTTTGTCTCTAGCAGTATTCTTAGACGCTCACTTCCGTAAATTTCTAGATCCCAGCCATACTGATTCCGAATATAAGCGATCGCTTCATCTCGTTCACCAGCTGTAGGTTGAGCAGTTGTGATAAAAACTAAGTTATCGCAAGTGTGACCGTGTTTTTTTATCTTGAATGCGTCTTCTCCAAGTTTAGCTCTCCAGTCTTCACGTACACTATAGGCAAATATTGTTGTTTTTTTCGCTGGACTGACGTAAATAGCATCACGCCCTTTGTCCTTGAAACCCCCAAGTGGCTCAATAGAGGAATATCCTTCTAGAAACATCAAGTCATGGCAAAGACGTTCAAACTCCGAATAGTCTGTGAGCTTGTCTAGGCAGTAGATAATCAGATTAGCTGCCGTTGCAGAGTATTTAAAATTTTAAGTACATAAGTACTAGTATATATACTAAGTATTTAAATTATCAATATTTTTAAGTGTTTTTTGAAAGCTGATTTAAAAAACTGAGTACTAAACACTATTTGACAGAGTTTAACACATGATTACTCCGATGTCACAAATATCCCCAATCAAAATTTAGAAAACGTTGAGCATTCAATTTGGTATATTTTTCAGTGTGTTTGATATCCCGATGCTCTAAAAAGTCCTGAATTTTTCTAGTGCTGTAATCCTAATTCACCAGATAATAACCGCAAGCATGGCGCATCATGTGACAGTGAACTCAGAATATAGAGGAACTGACCAACAAGGTTTTAATAATACTGTATACCAAGCATTAAAATAGTTAAAAATGTTTATATAGTTTATTTCGTTTATATAGTTAAAAATGTTTATATAGTTTATTTCGTTTAAATTCAACCCAGACTGTAGCACTTACGCTTTAAAAAGAGCGATCGCCGTTCCAGGTTAGGTAAGCAAGTAGCTAGTTTTGACCACACATATCAATAGTTTTCATAATTTACGTTTTCTTTTATACTCAAAACTTTTGAATGCTAATTTCTTCACGAAGACTTTATTTTCATGTATAGAAAGAATAAATTCATTTCTACCGTACATGACCGACTACGGTTTACACTGTATTGATTAGACAAAATTTTGACCATCCTAGCAATAGGATTTTCAAGGTTGCGTCTATGAGTTATCAAGAATACCAACAACAGTTTAATAAAGCACTTGAAGATGAAATTAAAGCATTACGAAAAAGTGGTGGACAAAAAACATTCTTGAGTGACGGTTCATTGTTAGGTAAACGCGGAGGTCAATATATATATTCATTTACAACAGATACCGATTTGCGCTTCCCTGATGATACTCCAGTAGATTTAGAGTATAACAAGAAAAAATATAGTGGTATTTTAGTCTCTGTTGAAGGCTTTGATATTATTTTGGCATTACAGAAAAACTTAGGAGATTCAATTCCTACAGCTATACTCTACACCTCTCCTTGGTTTTTATTGGAAGAACTTAAAAAGCGTTTGCTAGAAAGCTCTAATTTAAAAGGAGCTAATAGAAACCTAGCAGAAATATTATTAGGTGATAAAAGTGAAACCAACTCTTCAATAAACAACACCCAAAAACTGTTAAATCAAATTGAGCAGCGATTACAAAAACCAATAAGTTGTAATGAATATCAGAAATCTGCTGTTGACAAGGTACTTAATCGCCAAGTCAGTTTTATTTGGGGGCCACCAGGAACAGGAAAAACTAAAACTTTGGGTATTACCGTAGCTGCACTAGTTCAAGCAGGTGAGTCAGTTTTGGTGGTAGCGCATAGCAACACTGCTGTTGATACAGCTATGAAAAGTGTAGCCCAGTATTTGCAAGGTGCGCCTATTTATGAGAATGGTTTAGTGTTGCGTTATGGAGTTGCAACTCCTGGTAGCCTAGAAGAATTTCCTAACTTACACGTTCGAGGAGTAGCACGTCAGCAGAATCCAAAATTAATAGAGCAAATTGAACGTTTAGAAAGACAACGCAAAGATTTAGTTAAGCGATCGCGTATTGAAAAGCTAACCGAACTGCAACGCCAGAATATTCAAAATGAGATTACAACTGTCAAACAAGCTTTGCAACCCCTAAAAGAACAGTTGAAACTGAAAGAAGCTGAACTGATTAAACAAGCAACAGTAGTTGGCTGCACTTTATCAAAGGCAGCGATCGCTAAAGAAATTTACCAACGTCGCTTTGATGCCATAGTAGTGGACGAGGCGAGTATGGCTTATATTCCTCACTGTGCTTATGTCAGCACCCTTGCTAATCACCGCATTGCGATTTTTGGTGATTTTCGTCAATTAGGGCCAATTTCACAAGCCCAAACAGAAGCAGTGCAGGAATGGTTACAACGAGATATCTTTGACGAAGCAGGTATTACTCGAAAGGTAAATCAGGGTCAAATTGATTCACGGATGGTGCTATTAAAAACACAGTACCGTATGAATCCAGCCATTTCTAAAATACCAAATCAGCTTTTTTACAATGGGCAACTGCAAGACGGCTCTGATGTAGAGCAAAGGACAATGCCGATTGTCCAGAGTCAGCCACATCCAGGGGCAGCCCTAATACTATATGATTTGAGCCAACTTTCGGCTTTTTGCTTTAAAGAACAGCAGTCTCACAGCCGTTTTAACATCATCTCAGCTTTATTAGCAGTCAATCTGGCTTATCAAAGTACCCAAACTAATAATTCTAGTGTGGGTATCATTGCTCCCTACAATGCCCAAGCACGTTTAATCCAAGGTTTGTTGCAAGATTTGCACCTTACTGACAAGTCTGTAAAAGTTGCTACTGTACATCGGTTTCAAGGGGCAGAACAGAATTTAATTATTTTTGACGCTGTTGAAGGTTCACCGCAAGCTAAAGCAGGAAAATTAGTTACAGGTGGAACACAAAGTACAGCTATGCGGCTTGCGAATGTCGCTGTTAGTAGAGCGCAAGGTAAATTTATTGGTTTATTTAATTATCAATATATTCAGCAAAAACTTGACTCTTTTAATATTTTTCGCAAATTTGTTGACCGTATCTATGCTCAAGCTAATACGCAATCACTCACATGGGCTTTACAACCACTCAGCAATTTACCAGGAGTAACTTATTTTTCTAAAAGCCAGGATACTTTAAAACAAATACACTCAGACTTACTTGCAACTAAGGAAGAAATAGCCATAGCTTGGTCAAGCTCAACTAGCAATAACCCATTTCCTATTTCCACATTAAAGCAGTGTAATTCTCGTGGTGTCAGATTTTGTATTACGGGTCAAAGCCGTAATTCTATCGCTACTGGGCTACAAAATACTCGTGTTTGGGATAATAAGGCCAATATGAATATTGGTTTAGTTGGTATTGACAGTCAGTATTTGTGGATATACTTAAATCCGAATTCATCATTAGCACCAGTCATTCGGATCTATTTACCAAAAACTACAAAATTGTTGTATAGCTTTTTACGTTTATTACCTGAACAAGATCCAGGCTGCATAACAAATAAAAGCAGTCAAGGCGAAAATTTGTTTGGCGAATGCCCTGATTGTAGACAACCTTACAGATATAGCCTGACTCAATATGGAGCTTATATTACTTGTTCCAAAAATCCTAACCATTCTCGTAGGAAAATGAACGAGAAAGATACGACCACTTTAATTAGATTAACGAATATTCAATGTTCAATTTGTAAGCAACAAGCAATTCCACGCAAAAGCTATAAGGGTATTTACATAGGCTGCTCACAAAAAAACTGTGGCTGGTCAACATCACTGGAATCACTAATTTAACTCTATGATTGTCTGGTTTTGATGACAACTATCCAAAAGACTTTTGTAATTTGTAACTTAAACCCATGCCGAAGCATCATAATTTTGTATAAAATTAATCAATTCAATTAAGTGTATTGTTAAATACACTCAGTTTTTAACAGTTGGTATTGACTGTCAACTGTTAACTGTCAACAGCGAATCATCAACACATTGCTATGCTTCCGTCAGTATTCAAAACTTGCATTCCTAGAGATGAAATTTTAGCAGGGGAACTCTCTCCCGAATTATTCGCGGCTAAGTTACGACTTGTGGTTGAAGGGAAAGCACCCCAGGTATATCAAGACCCCACAGCATTTTTCGCCAATACTTTTGCTACTGACGGTTTAAAAACTTTAATTTCGGAAGTGTTTGGGCGGTTAGTTGGTGCTGCTGTTGGTTCTCCGATTATTCGACTAGAAACCAGCTTTGGTGGTGGTAAAACCCACGACGAAATTGCTTTGTGGCACATTGCCAAAAACGGGCGAGCCATTTCTGGGCTAGACCGTTTTGCTGATTTGAATTTAATTCCAGACCGACCGATTCAAGCAGCTGCGATCGCCTGTCAAGACCTCGACCCTGTTAACGGCGTTTATCATGCGGATACTGGCGTTACCACTTACACCCTTTGGGGAGAAATTGCTTATCAAATTGGGGGTGTGGCAGGTTATAGCTTACTTAAAGGTTCTGATGAACAGCGAGTTAGTCCTGGAACAGTGGTTTTGGAACGGATCATGCAAGGAGAACCCACTGTAGTTATCTTGGATGAAATCGCCAGATATTTGAGAGCAGCTAAAGCCACCATAGTTGGTAACAGTGATTTAGCAGAACAAGTTGTGGCGTTTTTATTCTCCTTGATGGACTTAGCCGCAGCTTGTAATAATTTAGTATTTGTCTATACACTGGCTTCCTCTAGCGACAGTTTTGGCGAAGAGACTACGGAAATCAGAGAAGCAATTTCTGCTACTGCCCGTCAAGAACGCATCCTCAAACCTAGTACCGATATTGAAATTTACAATATCGTCAAACAACGGGTATTTAGCAGTATTCAAGCTGATGCGGCTGCTAATGCTGCCAGAGAATATTTACAAAGTTACAAAGCTAGTCGCATTAACTTACCAGATGGTTGTAAAGATGCACGCTACGCTGACAGTATCGAGCAGAGTTACCCCTTCCACCCCGAATTATTTAACCTGCTAACTAAAAAAATCGCTTCTATTCCCAACTTCCAACGCACTAGAGGTGCTTTGCGTTTATTTGCTAGAGTCATACGTTATCTCTGGGAAGATACTACTGTATGGATGCCGCTAATTCATTCTCACCACATCCCTGTAGGTATTGAGGAAGAAATCACCAGTGATTTAACTGCTCGTTTAGAACGTCCCTTGATGCGTATTGCGATTCAAGCAGACATTTATAACGCCACCGGAAGAGAAGCACACGCCCAGTTACAAGATGCAGAATGGAAAGCGGCTGGTAAACCTCCCTTTTCTACCTGGGTAGCACGTACCATTTTTTTACATTCCATCAACCAAGGTACAGCCGCCGGGATTCGTCGCGCTGAATTAAATATATCTCTGCTAACACCAGGGCTAGAAATTGGTTTTGTTGATACCGCTTTAGAAAGACTGAGTGAAGTTGCTTGGTACTTAGAAAATGATCCAATGACAACTCTGGCTCGTTTCAAGGAAGAACCATCAATTAATAAAATTATTGCTGAAGAAAAAGCTCAAGTTGGAATTAGCGAAGCGAAGGAAGATTTGCGAAATCGCCGTGATACCATTTTTGCTGATAAATTCTTCAAGCTAGTCCCTGCACCTGAATCACCGGCAGATGTGGATGATGTCTCAGATAGCATTGCCTTGTGTTTAATTGACTTTAATGAAGCGACTATTTCTGCAACGACCGAAGGGCCACCACCAATTGTAGAGAGAATTTTTAATGAAACAGGTGAGTCAGGTAAGTTTCGCACATTTAGGAATCGGTTGTTATTTTTAGTTGCTAATAGACAAGAATTAGACCGAGCAATTGACAATGCTAGGGAGTATCGGGCTATTCAAAATATACTCAAATCTCCTAATCGCTTGCAAGATTTATCAGAAAATCAACAAAAGCAACTTAAAGAGAAAGAAGGTAGTCTTAATTTAGATGTAAGGGTATCGTTGACTAACGCTTATCGTCATTTATTTTACCCAGCTAATGATTCGGTAAAAGCTCCCAAGGGATTGATGCACTATCCCTTATCCGCACAGGATGCTAGTGATGTTAAGGGTAAAAATAATCAACAGGATGTGATTTTAAAAACGCTGAAAGATTGTCAAAAAATCCGCGTTGATGAAGCACCATCTTACGCCCCGGCTTACATTTTGCAGAAGGTATGGTCATCTGGATTAACCTATTGGACAACCAAAGCACTGAAAGAGGCTTTCGCCAAAGACCTGGGTTTAAATATACTCCTCGATGCTGAAATCTCAAAACTGCGAGATACTATTCGTCAAGGGTTGCAGGCTGGCAGTTGGGATATGAAGGTAGGAGAAAAGCTGTTTATTAAAACCGATGACGGTAAAATTACCCTACCCGACTCCATTGAATTTTCTGAACGGATGGTACTTTACCGACGGGGAATTCTCGAACCACCGAAACCGCGAGAAATTGAACTGAATGCCCAAGTTATGTCTAGTACGGATACGCTTAAACCCGTGCGGGTGCGATGGAAAGCATCAGGGGCATTGACAATTAAGCTTTATCAGGACGGAAATTTGGCAGGGGAACAGTTTCGTCCTAGTGATGAGTACGAAACAGCGATCGCTCAAACCACAACTTTCAAAATTATAGCTGACTACGGTAATGGCGAAGTAGAGGAGAGGGAAACCCAAGCTAAGATATTGGCTTATGGTACTGGAACACCCTCTACACCTAACGGGAAAGAAAAAACTGGCGATTCCTGGGATGATTCACCTCTATTTAAAGCCAAACCGGAAGAATTTGACTTGGAGGGGACACTTGATAGGGTATTTAATGAATTAGGTGATTTTATCCAAGACAATGGAGTTCAGGGTATCGAGTCGCTGGAACTTGCCGTTACACAAGTGATGGACTACCGCAAATTGATGACGGCTTTTCCAATGTTGATGAAACTGCCTTTGCAAATTGACCAAACGGCAACTATTACTATTGGCGAACAATTTACACGCTTAGTGTATCAAGGGACATACAAAGGATTTCAGAGTTTTCAAGGGCCTGTTAACACCTTACTAAGTAGCCCAGATGTAAAAGCTGATGTGTCCCTGAAGCTAATTTTTAAATTTTCATCTCCAGTACAAACAAACGGCGCAGAAATCAGTAATATCAAACAAGCCCTAAATCGTAACCCGGTTGATAGGCTGAATTTGACGGCTAAAGTAACGTACTGAGATGCAAGAGTTTCAATTGCGAGTAGTTCCCACGGATAACAATAACTTTGCCCTGGAGTTGTATCAATGTGCTTATAAAAAAGCCGGCGAAAAAAAGCGTCCTTCTGCGAAACGGATTGGGCGACTGAAGGGCAATGCTTTAATTCAGGTAAAACAGGCAATTTATGATTGTTTGAAAGCGAATAATTACGACCCCAAAACGTTAAGTCATAATCGCCAAACTCCCTATGTTTTAAATGAGGAATCAGGGATAAATTTGGCGTTGCTGTTTCAAACTTTGCAACCGCTTTCTAAATTGGAGCGCATCGCTAATATTGCTCAAGGGATTAGAGCCATGAGTTATGAAGAATCGCACTACTGGTTTGCCAAAATTAGTAATGGTAAACGTAATCAGGCTTTGAGAGCGATTAGAGTATTGCTTGGTGATTAGCTGCAACTGCTAGACATTTGGCATTCGGCAGGGGAGACGATAGCGATCGCCCCTGGCGCGACGACTCCGAGAACTGCTGCTACAATCTAAGCAATCATCGTTAGCACACGGTTCCACATTGAAAATGTTGCGTTCTCGCGCAAATCTTAATTGGTGGCACAGTTGCACTTCTGGCTGATACAGCCCTGTGAACATCATCATAAAATCGTTCATGGCTTGGTCAGCAGAATTTACATTGAGTGTAATGACGCTGGGTTGAGCGATATCTTCATCTTCAACATAACGCTGAGTTCGACGCTCTTGTTCACTTAATGCTTCTTGTTGTAATCTAGCAGCCGGAATCAATTCATGGCAGTGCAGACAACCACCGTAAGCGTAAGGGAGGACGGGTCTCGTAGCAGTAAAAATATCGCTTACCTGCCTTGTTTGTTTATTAACAGAAACCTTAGCACCAATCTGAATCCCTGGAATTAGGTATTGATGCACCAGCGCATTAAAAACTAGACGGCTTTGCATTGAGTCTGCTGCCAAAAACAAGAAATCAGCATCTATCAGCAATCGCGCGATCGCTTCATCAACTATATTTCCCACAACTGCATCATAGCGGATAGAGGAATTAGCTTGTTTGGCAACTCGACGGGCAACGTGAACTTTATGAGCAGCTAACTGCTTACCAAGTTTTTGCAACCAAGGGATGGGCTGTTTAGTTAACCAACTCATTGCATCCCAGTGCGTTGCACCAACAATTCGGGGGAGATTTGTTAAATCAATGCGGTCAAAGTCGATGGCAACAATATGCCCAACTCCCAAACGGGACAACCATTCATTGATCAACGAACCTCCACCGCCAAGTCCAATGATTACTACCTTTAAATTGGCGAAAATTTCTTGTCCCACATCCCCAAACATCCGAACATGGCGGTCATACATTGGATCTGAAGGTCTGGATTGAGGTTCGGGAGAAGGATAGAGTTTGCGAATGTGTGAGCCAATAATTGTCATGTGGTCGAGTGAAAAGCGACCAGAAGGAGTCCAGATATCTCCAGCAACTGCATTTTTGGCAAACACTAACGCCCCCACTGGGCCGCCACGAGTAATATCAAGCAGTGCCGGGTAACCCCGCTCATGAGATGCCATGTCATCAGCTGAGAAACAAACTTGGTCTGTACCGCCATGACAGTGTACAGCTAGGTAGCAGAGATTCTGTTCTGCACAATAACCTGATATTTCAGCTACAAACTTTGCAGTTAAAGCACGATAGCCGCGAGTTCCAGGTACATAATCAATCCCATCTTGCGCTAGAAACACTTCACGCGCCAGCAGGCGGATACCGCGAGGAGTTTCTACAATACCTGCTGCAATTACCGCGCCATGTTCATCACCATCGCCAGGAAAAAGATGCTGATGCAGCTTTTGATAAAGTGGCCGATCAATTCTGACTTCAATAGGTTTGTTCATTGGCTTCTCAACCATGTAAGAACCTTAGTTAACTTAGTTGCAGCTGTGTCAATGGCAGCATTCCATCGATTGGAACGCCGCGACACTTGGATTACCTGCCGATCTCGCCAACTAGCTAAGGAGAACCCCGCACCTTGGACTAAATCACCAGCCCGGCGCAACCCTGGATCTATGTAGTGCGGGTAGACATCTGCATAGGGATACTGAAAGGAAATTGCAAAGCCTACCCAGCTTATGGAAGGTACGTACTGTTCGCCAATCAGTAAATTATGAACAATGACGTTTGCGCCACCCTGCGCCTCAGCTTCCACTTCAACGGAATGTCCAGGAAAAGCTTGCTGAATTTCTGCGATCGCCTGTTCAATTTCAGGTGTCATTGGTGTCTCCTATGAGTTGTCATCAGGTGCGGTGGCGCGGAACTTTTGCTTCTCGTGCAGGTTAACGGTTTCGCAGTCTCCAATTTGTTTGAGAGGAGAATTGCCTTTAACCTCGAATAGTACGAAATCTTCCTGGATAGCTACACCCTGCTTGATGGCAGTCTGCTTAATTTCTAAGCCTGTAGCCTTTTGCTCCAAGAAGGTTACAGGGCGTTCGTTGACAGTGACAGTAATTGTTTTTGGGTTTTTCCCCAATAATCCTGCATCTTGCTTCGATTCAATCTGCATATTAGACTCCTTGTACATTTAATCTTGTAGGTTTGCAATGAGAGGATTGAGGAGTGGTAAATCTGCACTCCTCAAGAATAAGCGTTTCGTCAAAAGGACTGGACTATTTAGAGCCTTTGTGCTTAGTACGGTCAACTAGCTTATAACGCTGACCTGCTTGTGGAGTTGGAGGCAGAGGTTCACCTTTGGTTACAGTTCGTTCCTCTCCCGTCCCACCACCACGCGGCCCAGTTATCTCGTATTGCCCAGACTGTTGTGCGATTTGGCCTGGTTTTTTCAGTTCGTCAGACATAAATACTCCTTTTTGTTCGATAATCTAACTTTATCTAAGCAAAGTCTAGCATATTGTTTTAAAATCCAACAACAAAATGAGATATTTTGTGGTCAAATCGTTCTATAATTAGGTTGAATGTTCGATTATCAAACAAAGCTTAGGTTACAAGGAGAATGGATTACGCAGAACTAGGTCGCCGAATTCGCTTTGCCAGGGAAGAGGCTTCACTGTCTCAAGATGCTGTGGCACAGCATCTTGAACTGCCGCGTTCTGCTGTGTCTTTGATTGAAAGTGGCAAACGCAAGGTAGATAGTCTGGAACTCGAACGGTTTTCTCGTTTAGTTGGCAAGAGTATTCTGTTTTTCTTTGATGAAGAGTCCAGAGTAGTAGAGGCAAGTAATTTTGAGGAGGATGACCCAACTCAAATTCTTTTCAGTGCCAACCAAGTTGTTGACATATCACCGGATAAAGAGCAAATTGAGCGATTTCGTCAGTTTCACCGCAACTTTGGGGATCTAGCTCGAAAGTTGAACCGTATTTCTGAACCTTACTCAACTGAACCTCGGTATAACGTATTTAAACCTACTCCGGCAGCTGCTAAATGGATGGCAGCACAAGAACGTGCCAGACTAGGGATTCCAATTTCTAGCCCTATTAAAAATATGTGGGAGATTTTGGAAAACGAAGGTGTCAGGGTGATGGCATGGAATTTGGCAACACCCAAATTAGGAGGATGCTTTATCTTTTCAGCTTCCCTTGGTTCCTTTATTTTGGTGAAAAGAAACCTTGGAGAATATTCAGCTAATATGCTGAATTTTGTACTGGCACATGAATATTGTCATCATTTGATTCATCGTCAGCAAAAAGGTATTACCTGTGATCCAAGTGGTCATTACCGTAAACCAGAAGAGTATTTTGCTCAATGGTTTGCTGCGAATTTTTTGATGCCGGAAGAAGCAATAGTTCCGAAATTAACAGCTTATCTAGAAAAATCAAATGGGGATATTAATGCTGAGATTGTTATGCACTTGGCATTGGATTTTGGTGTGAGCTACAAAGCGATGATCTACCGTATGGAGGATAAAAAAATTGGATTAATTGAGAAAAGTGTCGCCCAAAAACTATCTAAAGAAAAACCCAAACAACTACTTGCTCAAATTGGTCGTTCTGTGCCTCGCTTGGAAAAAATAAGTTACTTTCCTAATGAGTATATAGATATGAACTTTGAGGCATACCGATTAGGCTATATCAGCTTAAGTAAATTAGCTGAACTGCTAGAAATTACCTTGGAAGAAGCAAAGGAGCAATTGAAGAGAAGAGACATTCCTATTAATTTAGGTGTCAATTCTGAATTAGAGCTTTTAAGCGATATTGAGAATGCTTAAGAAATTGGTGTGAAGATTGAACGGAAAAAATAGTGAAATCAAAAAGTACAGAACCAGAGGCATTGCCAATAATTTTTGATAACACTGTACTGAGTAATTTTGCTCTTGCACAGGTTTTTTATGTCCTCCAAAGGCTCTACGCTGGTAGAGCCTTTGTTGGTAAGGCTGTCCAACGTGAAATTCAAGCTGGAATTAACAGTGCTTCCACATCTGCCAGTTTACAAAATCGAACTAAGTTGCAGGAGATTAATCAAGCTTTGGAAGAAGGTTGGCTACAAACACCTCCAGATGACGTTAACCCCAATGACGATGCTATCGAGTTACGACTAACAATAGAGTACAGTCAACGCTTTGGTGCGGGGGAGTCAGAAGCGATGGCTATAGCCCGTAACCGTAGCTGGATTTTTGCTTCTGATGATGGTATGGCAAGAAATTTCGCCAAGGAACGGGGGATTAGATTAACAGGGACTTTGGGTATTCTTGTTAAGGCGGTTAAAAACCAAATTCTCTGTTTATCTCTTGCTGATGCCATTCACGCGCAAATGATTAATGAAGGATATTGCTCTCCTTTGTCACAGGAAAATGGCATTTCTAGCTATCTCAATCCATAATACTTAGAATAAGCTGTAGTAATACCAACACTCCATGACCGACTCAACCCCCAAACGCCCCTCCGTCTTTATTGAAAAAATGATGCCTGTACAGGTATTAAATGAGCAAGTGAATTTTGAACACGGGGGAAATCCATTTAAAGGATTACATCGCTGGTATTCGCGTAAGCCATTGTCATTTAGTCGCGCCAGTGTGTTGGCTTCTTTACTACCTGAAGATGTGACACAGGAAGAATTTAAATATTTGCTGGGGTTAGTACCAGGTAAGGAGGTAAAGCTATATAAAACACCGCCCAATTCTGTACAAATTAAGAAAGTGCAGGATTATTGTGAAAAGGTTTGGGGAACTAGGACACCGACTGTATTAGATGCGTTTGCAGGTGGTGGAAGTATCCCGTTTGAAGCGGCGAGATATGGGTTAAATGTGCTGGCTTCTGATTTAAATCCTGTGGCGGTGGTGACGATGAAGGCGGCGATGGAATATCCGCTAAAGTTTGGCCCAGATTTGCAGCAGGATATTGATAAATGGGTGAAGTGGGTAGGAGATGAAGCCGAAAAAAGGTTAGCTGAGTTTTTCCCTTCTTTACCAGGGGAAACTGTGCAGAATTATTTATGGGCGCATACGGTTGTTTGTCCAAATTGTGAATCGGTTGTTCCGCTTAGTCCAAATTGGTGGTTATATAAACGTCCAGAAAAGCAGAATTTACATAAATGGTGTGCAGTAAAGCCAATCCCTAATCCAGAAAATAAGCGAGTTGATTTTGAACTTGTTAAGGGTAAGAAGGGGAAGGGAAATACAATTCAAACGGATGATGGTGAGTATGATCCAGATACCACAATTACTGTTACTAGAGGTGTGGGTAGATGCCCTAATTGTGGGAGTGTAATCGAAGATGAAGCGATAAAATCTTATGCTAAAATCAATGGATTAGGGCATCAAGTATATTCAATTGCGTATCGCAAATTAGGAGGAAATTTAGAGTTTCGAGTCCCAGTAGAAATTGATTATGAGGGAATAAAAAAAGCTGATATAAAATTATCTGAAAAGAGAAATGAGCCAGCATTTAGTATTTTTAAACCCACAGAAAGTATCTTTGATGGTTATGCTGATAGGTGTCTTAATTATGGCTTAAATACACATTCAGATTATTTTAATAACCGTCAATTACTTACATTAATAATTTATTTGAATATACTCCATGAAGTTAAAGATTTAATTCAAGAAGAGCATGATTCAGAAAAATCAGAAGCAATAATCACATATTTGGCTTTATTATTAAACAGATGTGTTGATGAAAACTGTAGATTAGCTCACTGGAATTCGCCAAGAGGTGGTTCTAGAAGAGCTACAGCACAACATTCACTTAATTTAATGTGGAATTATCCAGAAACAGTTGGTACACGAGATTTATGGCAATCATTTGCTGATGTTTTCATATCAGATTACAAAAATTTGTGTAACTTATTTGGTACTAAACTAAGTTCTACTAGTATCCCAGGAATTGAACAACACAATCCCAAATCAATCAAAATTGACCTAGCATCAGCTGATAACTTGATTCACATTCCTGATAACTCAGTTGATACCGTTATCACAGACCCGCCTTATTATTCCACAATTCAATACGCCGAATTATCAGATTTCTTCTATGTCTGGCTCAAACGCACCCTTGGCGACATCTTCCCCCAATTATTCTATTTAGAACTCACCGACAAAGAACGCGAAGCTGTTGCTAATCCTTCTCGCTTCCGTAACATGGGAGTATCACCAGAAGAACTCGCCAACCAAGACTATGAAGCAAAAATGGCGATGGCGTTCGCCGAATACCACCGAGTCCTCCGCGACGACGGCGTGATGACAGTACAATTCAATCACAAAGACTCCGGCGCGTGGGATGTCTTAGCCAAATCCCTCATCGATGCTGGTTTTGAGATTACCGCATCTTGGGCAGTCAGCACCGAAAACCCGCAAAACTTACACCAAGCACAGAAAAACGCAGTTTCCAGCACCGTGCTTTTAGTATGCCGCAAACGCGACCCCAACGCCGGACAAGCTTGGTGGGATGACGTGCGTATCGATGTGCGAAATATCGTCTTTGAAAAAGCACCAGATATTGAAAAATCACTCACCGCAGATTCCCGCCCCGCAGCTGATAGAGTCGCAGATCCTCACCGCCGTATTAAACCTCCCGGTATTGACTTGTGCTTAACTGCATACGGTTGTGCTTTAAGCGTATTTACCCGCTACAGTTCCATCCTCGACAGTGCAGGAAACCCAGTTGAACCCAAAGCTGCATTTGAAGAAGTACGCCAAGCCATTGTTGAGTACCGACTACAAAACTTATTAGAAGGTAAAGACTTCAACGGTATCGACCCCTTAACCCAATGGTACATTTTAGCCTGGGATACCTTTGAAGCGCGAGAATTCCCCTTTGATGAAGCTAGACAACTGGCTTTAGCAGTCGGCGGTTTTGATGTTTCTGATTTAGTCAAAAAACATAAACTACTTGATTCTGGAAGTGGTTCTTGTAAATTACTCACTCCAGAACAACGCTTAAAAAAACGCGCATTCTCTGTCATTGATACTGAATTTTCTGCCAGATATTTAGTAGATGGACTCCACGCAATTATTACCCTTTACCAAGAAGAAGGTAATACAGAACCAGTACGCAGATTTTTGAAAAACACAGGCTTAGTCAGCAATGATTTATTCATGCGGACATTTGAAGTGGCTTTGAAAGTTATTCCTCGTATCAAAGATGAAAAGAAACGCATCTCTGAAGAGAAAGCCTTGTTAGATTTGTGGTTAGCTATGGATGAAATTAAAGCCAAAGTCTCTTATGTGCAGACTGAGTTACCCTTAAATGAAGGGGGACAAATGAGCTTGTTTTGATGACTGTTCACTAACGACCGATGACTGTTAACTGATAACTGTCAACCACCAAGGTATTATGTATAACTACAATCCGTTAGAATGCCTACCTTCATCGGCAGAATTACCCGATTCTGATGATACCCCTGTGGATAACGAACTGCAAATATTAATTCCCAACTTATTGTTAGCCATCTTAGCTGCGATCTGGCAAAACCGCGATGACTGGTTTTTCGGTATCAACATGGGAATTTATTACACACCATTAAAACCTGCCATAGTCCCCGATGGATTTCTGAGTTTGGGTGTAGAACGTTTTGTTGGTGAAAATGGACGTTCCAGCTATGTATTTTGGGAAGAAGAAGGAATCCCACCAATTTTAGCTTTGGAAGTTGTTTCTCAAACTTACAACGGCGAATATGAACAGAAAAAAATCGATTATGCCGAATTAGGAATTTTGTATTATGTCATTTATGCACCAACGCGGCTACGTCGTAAGCGTCAACGTTTAGAAGTTTATCGCTTAGTTGAAGGTAAATACATTTTACAACCAGGGGATAAAATTTGGATGCCCGAAATTGGGCTAGGTATTGGACGAGAACAGGGTACTTATCAAGGAAGAACAAGAGAATGGCTGTTTTGGTATGACGAAAATGGCAATAGATACCAAACCCCAGAAGAACAATTGCAAAATTTATTAGCTCTATTACAACAGCAAGGAATCGACCCAAATAAACTTTAATTTTGTTGACAGTTGACAGCGAACAGTTAACTATTATTTAGCAAATAACCTTATGACAGCAAGCAATCTTAGACAGCAAATTTTAGAACATCTTGAAACATTACCAGGAGAACAGGTAAAAACTCTCCTGCTAACATGGCTGACTAATTCATCTGGGAATTTAGAAGATTTTGAGCAGTTACTTATAAATCAAGCTACTCAAACGACAGAAGAATCATTTGAGGTTGGTGAGATAGACACAGCATTAAATTTTCAACCTCTTACTGAAGCCCAAATGGTTCAGCAGAGTTTATCTGCTCTCGAAGCTTACCGTCGCACAGGTTCAGGAGTGACGCATAGCCGTGTACGCGAATGGGCTGACAGTTTGGGAACTGAGGAATAACGCCAATGTCCGAGATAGTTTGGACTCTAAGCGCAGTTGATGACTTAAATCGTCATTATGATTTTCTCAAACTTAATAATCCTGATGCAGCTTCCCGTGCAGTACAAGCAATTGTCTCTTCAGGGGCGAGTTTACAGCAAAATCCCCGTCGAGGTGCAATTGTAGATGAAATAGCAGGACTACGAAAACTTTTAGTTTCTTTTGGTAAATACGGTTTTATAATTCACTACGTTATTCTTGAGGATGATGTTGTTATTTTACGTGTCTATCACGGGCGAGAAAATCGACCTCGTTAATATTAATTTTCAAAGGATATAAACAACCGCATAATATGCCAAAAATTTTACGTGAATATCCTTGGAAAATTAGTTACTCCAGCAATACCCACAACACCATTGCTGATTTCTACATTCCTGCTTTAGAGTGTGCTATCCAGTATGACCGCAAAGCAGGTTTTTTTAGCAGCGCCATCTTGAGTAAAGTTGCTCGTGGTTTGGGTGCAATGTTGCACAACGAGGGGCGAATGCGGTTAATTATGGGCTGTCAGTTTAGCCCACAGGATTTACAAGCAATTCAACAAGGATACGAACTTAGAGACGCATTGCTATCTCGGCTAGACGCAGATTTAAAACCCCCAGAAAACTTTGCCCAACTTAAACACTTTGAAATTCTTAGTTGGTTAATTCACAATCAATATCTTGATATTAAAATTGCTGTACCTCTCAAAGAAAATGGGCTACCAGAAGACAGTACACAGCAATTAGATCCACAGCATATATTTCACGAAAAAGTAGGCATTTTTACTGATAGTAAAGGCGATAAATTAGCATTTAATGGTTCCAATAACGAATCTATTAGTGGCTGGGAAGGAAATGTAGAATCTTTCCATGTTTACTGTTCTTGGGAAGGAGGAAGGGAACTAGATAGAGTTGAAGAAGAAGTAGCTAGATTTGAGCAACTTTGGTATGACGTATCGCCTAATGTGAGAGTTTTTGATGTTCCAGAAGCGGTACAGAAAAAGCTATTACGTTACGCTCCTGCCACTAAACCTAGTTGGAATGTTCAGGCGGAATTTGACTCTAGACCTCTGACAAAAACAGAATTAACTGAATACGAAGTACAACCAGAAACAGAACCGGAACTAAAACCAGAACCATCAACTATCTCTACAGAAGATAAAGAAAAAGAACGATTAGCATTTACTCAACTTGCCAATATTCATGAACATCCCGGTTGCTTGGATTTTTGTTTAAAATCAATTCCGATTCAACCTTGGCCACACCAAATTAAAATTCTGCGTCGCGTTGCTCAAAATTTTCCTCAAAGTTTTCTTATTGCTGACGAAGTTGGTTTAGGTAAGACCATAGAGACTGGTTTAATTCTGCGCTATCTGTTGGTATCCCAAAAAGTGAAACGGATACTGGTTTTAGCACCTGCTAGTGTTCAACCCCAGTGGCAAGAAGAACTGCGAGAAAAATTCAATCTGCATTTTTGGAGTTATACATCTACAGAATTTAAAGACCCTTACAAGCGCACTATTCCGGCAGCAGCTAATCCTTGGAATACTCAAGTTTTAATCCTTGCTTCTTCTCATTTGGTGCGGAGAACTGAGAGAATGCGCCAGCTACTAGAAGCAGAACCTTGGGATTTAGTTGTGTTAGATGAAGCGCACCACGCAAGGCGTAAAAGTCCCCAAGACCGCAAGGAAACCCCCAACCGTCTGTTAGAGTTAATGACACAGTTGAAGGAGAAGACCAAATCTCTTGTTCTTCTCTCAGCCACTCCTATGCAAATTGATGCCATAGAAGTTTTTGATTTGTTAAACCTGCTGGGATTGCAGGGGCATTGGAGTTACGGCGATAACTTCTGCAATTATTTCGCCTCGCTACAAGGTGCTGTTAAGCAGGAAGTCATGACTTTTTGGCAAGTAATGTCCAGTGATTATTTTCGGCGTGGTGGACAGCCTTGTTCTAGGTTAGAGCAGTTTTTGACCAAGAGCGATCGCATTCTTGCTTATAAAATGCAAGATACTTGGCAACGAGGTAAGAAAATTTCTAATCATAAACAATTATTGGCAGATGAAGAATTTATCACCTCTTCGCGCCAATACTTGACAGTGAATACTCCTTTAAAAGACTTGATGTTCCGCCACACCCGCGACACTTTACGACAATACTACCGCCGGGGACTGCTAGAGCGAGATATTCCCACCAGAGTTGTACAGGACAACGCCATTACTTTGGAAGCACAACGGGAAGTACCACTTTATGTAGCTGTCAGTGATTATGTGCGTCATTTTTATCGACTAGCTCAAAAAGATAAGCGTTCCTGTTTGGGTTTTTTGATGACGCTTTACCGCAAGCGTTTGACCAGTTCATTTTATGCTATTAAATCATCTCTACAACGCCGTTTGGACTACCTGTTAACTCAACAAGGAAGCGTTTTAAGTGACGATGATTTAGCAGATATAGACGATGCAGAAGATACAGTAATTGCTGGGTTGGAATCTTTCTTTGAACCAGTAGACCCCCAGGAAATTCAATATTTAGAAGAATTATTACGCCAGTTTGAAAATACAGGAGAAGATACCAAGCTTTCCCGCTTTATTCAGATTCTCCGCCAAGAATTAACTGAACGGGAAAGTGCGATCGTTTTCACCCAGTACACCGATACAATGGACTATCTGCGGGATACTTTACAGGAGTTGTACGGTAGCCAAGTGGCTTGCTATTCTGGTCGCGGTGGTGAACTTTACCAAAATGGGGAGTGGTGTCTAGTTCCCAAGGAAGAAATTAAACGCCGATTCCGCCAAGATGAGATCAAAATTCTCCTATGTACTGAATCTGCTTCTGAGGGTTTGAACTTACAAAATTGCGGTGTGTTGATTAATTACGATATGCCTTGGAATCCCATGCGGGTCGAACAGCGCATTGGCAGAATTGACCGGATTGGACAAAGGTATTCTACTGTGCGAATCCACAACTTTTACTATGATGGCACGGTAGAAGCGAAAGTTTATAAAAAATTGCGCGATCGCATTAATGCCTTTGCCACTGTTGTTGGTAATCTTCAGCCAATTCTAGCGCAAGTCCCTACTTTTATTGAACAAGCGGCTATGAGCGCAGATCCAGAGGAAGAAGATGTTTTAATGTCTGAATTCGATTCTGTATTAGATACCCCACCGCCTCGTCTAGCAATTGAGGAAATGGTAGCAATGGATTTGGATGCTGACCTAGCAGAGATTCAAAAACCAGTTACTCCTGCTCCCTTTACACCAGAAACTATTGAGCAGTTACTCACATCCTCAGCAATTTTAAAAGCCAATGGTGTGCAGTTTGAGAGAAGGACTGAGGGAATTTGGCAACTGAGTTATAAAAGGCAGAATTACACGGTCACTTTTTACCCTAATGTTTTTGATGAAATGCCTTCTATAAGATTGATGAATTTTGGCGACCCCTTGTTTGAAGAACTGCTAAAAGCAGTTAAAGTTTGACAATCAAATATAAACATTTTATTAGTTTGATAATGTTATTTTTAAAAAATTAAATTATCAAGAATCAAACGTCGGAAAAGATTTTGGATCTGCTCTATAAAATTGGCAGTTAGCAGCCTCATTTGAATTACAAGTCTTTTTCAAAAATTTGCAAAAAATTGGATTATCATCATAATTACGAAAATTTGAGCCATGATAACGGCAAAGATAGCAATTTCTAACCGAAAGTTTATTAAAATAAGCTTCTACTATCTTTCTTAAAAAAACTTTATTCCTTCTGTTATCAATATTATCAACTTCAACTAATTCATGATATATGAAAGATTTAGTTTCAATTTTCTCTTGCAACCATTCTAAAGTTTCTTGAATAATTGCACTTTTACCATTGGGATAAATAGTAAAAAAATTATACAGGGCAGGACATTTAGCATACGGCTGAATTCCCTCTATACAACTACCATGACAATAATTTTTGATTTGTTTTCTTTTAAAATTGATAAATTTAATTTTTTCACTTTCTAATAAATATTGATTATTGATAACTTCTATATCACTTTCCTGGGCAATACTTATTTCAATAATACGATGTTGGGACTTAATTTTTTCAAAACTAACTTCATGTGTTACAGCCACTTCAATAAAAATTTTATCTCCTTTAGCACTTGTCAATAGTACATCAGGGATAAAAGACCCTTCTCTTTGCTCTAACTCAATATTCTTAAAGTATTCAACTAGATTAAACTTCTGTTTACCTTTATTAAAATTACAGGTTTTTAAAAAATCTACTTGATAATAATCACAAATCTGAGATACTTCAAAATCTACCCAGAAAGGTTGGTTGTACTTAATACAATTACTATATACTTCATAAAATTTGAGTTTAGCTAATTTATGCAGATAAGTTTCAGGAGAACAATTAAGCTGAACGTCTAATTTGTGACGAAAGTGTTTTCTTTTTTTCTGCCCTAAAACAGGAATAAGAATATTGTTACATGATAAACATCTAAAAACTTTTTTTCTAACTTCTGAATTTGCAGATAAATTCTCAACATTTATAGTCTTCTCATTTGAATCTATAGCATACTGATATTTGATTATTTGTGTTCTATTGTCTTTTTCCACAAGTTCGTTGTCTCTTGCACCCTTACTGAGTTGACTTTCCATACCTACTGAT
This sequence comes from Nostoc sp. FACHB-190, assembly GCF_014696905.1. Taxonomy (NCBI): domain Bacteria; kingdom Bacillati; phylum Cyanobacteriota; class Cyanophyceae; order Nostocales; family Nostocaceae; genus Nostoc; species Nostoc sp. FACHB-190. The sequence goes on along the minus strand of NZ_JACJQW010000034.1, from coordinate 58,787 downwards.
GAGTAATCAATCTTCACTCCTCTAGCTTCTATGGGCAAAGTAAAATGCCACATCAGTAATAATGTTGAAATTTACGTAAGACAATTAATTGTGAGGACAAACTACTTCTGTAAATTCTCCAGTTGACCAATCAGTACTAATCAGCTGGTAAGCAACCACCGTGAGCAAAGTAGATTGAAGAGAAAGTGTCCTTTTATAGCCGCCAATATTGGACACTTCTAACAAATTAAAACCATTATTAAATCACAATAATCCCGTGGCGATTGTAACTACGCCCAATAGAATATGACTAAGAATGACACTAAGTAGGTCGTCGTGAATATTTATCATGAAGACAAAGCAGGAGGCAGAAGGCAGAAGGAAAGATGCTTTTAGCTTAGTTAATCTTCTGTAACATAGTTAGGTTTTTTCTCGCAGATTTACTTATATAAATTTCTGAACCGAGTTTAATGATATCCCCAAATAAAACCGATTACTTTTAAAGGGCGACTAAGAGGCTAAAGAGCTTGCTGTATAAGAGCCATAGCCTTTAAAGCTCGCTGATAATATGCCTACTTATTGCGAATTGAACTGACCAGTTCCTCGACCTATTCTTGGCACTCATATCATGTCCGGCAAATCAGTTATGATTCAACACATCTGTGCAGAAAGACAAAACTCTTTCTCCCCCTGCTCCCTGCCTGACAGGTGTAGGTATTTTACAAACGTGGCTGAAATGAGGTTTTTGGGTTGATTGAAAACTCAAATTTTAGTCTTTGATTTTCCACCTAAGAACGAAATTTCGTTATTTGAACCACGTTTAGAACCGGGTTTGAGAGTACCCACTCATGCCCATATAAAAAACCTACACCTGTCAGCCCTGCTCCCTGCCCCTTGCCTCCTGCGGTCTTTATGATAAGTCTTTTACCGGACATGATATCATTCCAAGCAACTATCCAATTGAAACTATATAAACCTATCCAGAAATTGCTATGTCGTTTACAAGATTGACTTTTTTCTTGAGAACGACAAATATAGGGTTGAAGCATTTGGAGTTTAGTTTTTTGGCCTTGTAACCAAGCACTTGTCATGGATAGAGCAATCAACAAAATCAAACGTACGAGTCTTTTATCAAAATTTAATATTTACCATAAAACTACCGCAATAACCGAAAAAAATTGAGTAATTGTCGAAAAATGTCTCTATATCTCTGGTCAACGAACTCCTAAATTTGACACACGTTTTGGAAATTCTTGTTGAAGGCATTTATCATTAATTATTTTTGTTTTGCAAGAAGCCTGAGTTTCTGTTAATGTAATTTTGTGATTGTCTAATTTATTTGGTTGTTTAGGTAATAGTTGTTGCTTTTCTAATGCACAGTAACAAAGAATAATAGTGATGAATGCAAATTTTATCCATGCAGACTTAGGTCGTTGAAGCATAGTTATCACCAAGGGAAAAAGCCGCTATCTTCTTTAAATGTGTAACGATTATTTACTTAATTATTTGTAAGGATTAAGGTAGCAGAGTATTGACAAAGGGAACACTTGAGGGGGAGTATCACAGTTAGTGGTGGTTCCCGTTCGATGGATCGGTTTCAGCACACTGCTAATTTGTTGAGGGTAGTACAGACTTATTGCCGTCAAGGTAAGTCTGTCATTGATTTTTTTGCACAAGTTCTAATTGCTGATTCTAATAATTCTCCGTCTCGCCCTTCTTTACTTCCACAATATTAAACCTGAATCCTTACGTGAAGTCTTAGACTACTTGCCAAAATAGCAATCTTTCTAAAAAAATAGCGATCACAAAGATCAGCTACATATTGGATTGCTATCTTTACACTCATAATCCTTATTTTCAGAAGTTCAGCCTGTTTGAACCCTATATATTCATCAAACTCTACTGCTAACTGAGTTCAAACGTGAGATTTACTGACTTATTTCTGACTTGTAACTAAGTTTCATTACTGAACTACTTGGTTTAGCTGCTTGGGGAATTCGCCAACAGTATCCGTTGCTACTCACGCCCCTTCTTTAGCTGAAGATTTAGGCTAAGGAGTATGTCAACAAACTCCTTCCTAAATATGCAGATCAACCCAACTGCTGTCAAAGATCAATTTATAAATACGGTTTTGGACTCTCAAAATTCCCTGTTGTTTGACTACTAAACCTGACAAGAGCAATTGCTTTTCTTCTGGGCTGCCAACGGCGATAACTTCTCCTTGGTGCAAAACTTGTCGAAAAACTTCTAGTAGTTGAACAGACTTGTTACTCTTGAGAAGACGATCGCGGATGGTTCTCAAATGTTCTGGCTCATCCTGGGATTCCCAATTATCTATTATATTCGTCCGCACTAAATTCTCAATCCAGGAGACTTCACCGCCATTGGGAATAGGAGATGAAGTATTGCGGATGAGCTTACAGAGTTTTTGGGTAAGAAAAGGCTGCCCGTTTGTCCAGGCTAAGATTTCTTTAAGCACGGTTTGTGGATTGCTCACTTTTTCTGCCAATCCTTGTAGCAACGGTTGGGCTTCATGTTCTTTAAAACCTTCCAGTTGAATAAACTGACCAATGTTAAAGGGGGTTGTTTGGATATTACTAATTAAATCTGAGGGGGTAGCAACTCCAAAAAAAGCAAAAGTCAAACGCTGATACTGTGGATTGAGACTGCGCTGATTGTAGCAGTAGCGAATCAGCGCAAAAAAGTCATTAACTGCGAAATTCAAACTTAAAACACTATCAATTTCATCGATAAAAATGACCAGTTGTTTTGAGGGAATGTTATTTTCTATCCCGACTTCTACTAGCAGGACTTCTTCAATAAATTCACTCAACCTCTGAACTGGAGAAATATCATCTCGCTCTTTCCACCAAGCTTTTAGGTTAACTTTGCTTCGTAAACCCAAACGTCGCCCTAACTCAGAAGCTAATCCCTTATACCATTGATCTGGGGTAATATTTTCGCTGCCAATGCGGGTCATATCAATCGGCGCACAACAAACTCCCTCGCGCTGGAGGGAGTGAATCATGCGTACCATGAGACTGGACTTTCCCATTTGCCGGGGATTGAGAACGTAGCAAAACTCTCCGCGCTTCAAAGCTTTGTAGAGGTAACGATCTGCGGAACGCACTACATAAGTGGAAGCATCCATTGGCAAGCTTCCTCCTACTTGATAGTCAAAAGTGCTGGCTTGTTCGGTACTTCTAAGTAACTCGTTTTCAAATAGTAGTTCTGCTTGGGTGGCTTTGAGAATATCTAATGTTTGTGACAGTTCTTGTGTGCGTTCTGAGACTTTTTGTTCTAGAGTCCGGCTATACCCTTCTAGTTCATCTTTCGCTCGTTCTAGAGCAAGATTTTTGAGGGCTAGTTCTTGGGTAAACTCAACCCGATCAGCTTCGGCTTGTTTGCGTTCGGTGATATCCTGAAAGGTAGCGATCGCATAGATAATTTGTCCCTTCTCATCGTAAACAGGAGTAGCTGATACTTCTAAAGGAATTGTTTTATCAACTTGGTGAATTTCTATATCATCCGTAGTCGTACTTTCGCCATTTAAAGCTCGTACAATGGGTTGTTGTTGAGTTGGGTATAATTGGTCTGTCCCTGCTAAATAAGCCTGATAAGTTTCGGTCAATCGATCAGTTGTGGCTCCAGTTACAATTCCCTTGCCAAGGATGAGCTGGGCAGCCTGATTTGCATAGTAGGGTTCGCCCTTAGCATTAAGTGCAAAGACACCTATGGGCATAGCTTCTAAAAATTGGGCTAATCTTTTCTCGTTCTCATATAGTGCAACATAAAGTTGAGCATTTTGAAGAGAAATTGCGGCTTGAGAAGACAAGAGTTTTAAAACTTCTAGGCGATCAGGTGTAAAAGCACCAGTAGTTAAATTATTTTCCAGATATAAGATGCCGTTAAGCTTACCTTGATTAAGTAAGGGTGTGCAAAGAACAGATTTAGGTTGAGTGGCGACAATATACGGATCACGAACAAATTGTCCCTCATGGGCAGCATCATTTAAAATTACGCTTTCCTGCGTGCGAGCAACATAGTTGATAATCGCAGATGACAAGAGGGGGAGGTGAGTTAAATCATCTACGAAGTCTACTGAAATGGATTGTAGTGTATTAACATCATCGGAATCTACTGTCCCTTCAGCTTCGATCACCCATTTATTATCTTTTTCAAGGAGCAGAAAGCCTTTTTGAGCGCCTCCATTTTCAATTACAGTTTTCATTAACTTAGCCAGTAGTTTGTCTAGTTCAATTTCACCAGCTAATACTTGAGAGGCTTTGGTAACTGTTATCAGATCGAGTACTTGAGGATTTGTAGCACCAGTAGATTCAGTTGTCGTCATGCTTAAGACTTCTTTTCGGTTGGTTATACCTACTAGAAACTGAGGATATTCTGATTCTAAAGCTTGAACTTTGGCTTTTGCACCCCAGCGACTATAACAATGATGGGCATTTCTTAAGTATAGTTTTCCTATTTCTTCTCTACCTAAAGCAAGATAAAATTCTGCTGCACGTTCGTAAGCTATAGCTTCTTCGTGGATAAATTCATGTTTTTTAGCACCTTGAATTGCTTTTTCATACAATTCTTCTGCTTGCCAATTTTGTCCTAATACTCTAGCTTTCTCCGCTTCTACTAAATTATATTTGTGCTGAAAATTTTCTGGGCAGTAGCTAGACCAGATTTTCATATTTTCCTGGTTCTTATCTACTAGCTTTAAAAACTTATTTTGTGTGTATACATCTAGAATATAATAACTAGCAAGCAGTGATAGAGAAGAGAAAAAATTATATTGTGATAAATTTAAGTGAGAACTAAGATATTCAACATAATTTTCAATTTTTAATACATTACCAATAGCTAAATCGTTTTCTTTAAAGATATAATGTGTAATTATTTTAGCAATACATAACCAACATAAAAGCCAAGTGTTAGCCGTTTTTATACATTCCTCTTCTTCTTTTTGATTACGACCAATTACCAAGCAAAAGTTGTTTTCATATCCTTCAATTAAATTAATCGTGGTTTTTTCATATATAATTACAGAAGAGTAACTATATTCTTGTTTTAATTTCTTCATTAGCTTAGTATATTTTGCAAGCTCCTGAGAAACTTCTTCTAAGTGATACCCCCCAAATAATTTAATAAGACAAAAACTTGCAGATGCAAAACAAGCATATTGATAATCCCCAGTCTCTAATCCCCTTTGAAAAGCCTTGATTAACCGTTCTAATGCAATCTTATTTCTGAGGTAGTTCTTCCATTGATATATAAACGCATAGTAGATATGAATAACTAGAGTCTCTAGTTCAGGAAGTTGAGATTCAGATAGTAAACTAATAGACAATTCTCCAAATTCATTACCTAAATGAATATCTCTCATTAAACCAATATTGTCTATTCCCTTGCAGAGAAACGTTCCATAAAATATATAAGGACAGGGTGATTGAGGAGGATTACCATATTTTAGACAAAGGTTAAGTTGAATTAAGACAACTTCAATATGCAAGAGAAAATTAGTGATTATTGTAGAGGCTATAATTTGTTGCAATAATGGTACAGCACTTAATTTATATGGATCAGTCATAGGAGAGAGATTCGCTAAACTTTGAACTGGTACTTCTTTCAAAAATCTATCTAAAAATATTTGTTCTTGCTTAATTCTCTCTTTTATTTCGCTAGGGTCTTGAGATATTTCTATACCTAGTTCTGCTAAAGCTTTAAGAGCAGTATCTATTGCTTGTTGCTCTTGGGATTTAGAATTGTATACTAGTATATTTACTTGATACACTTTTACTTTATCCAGAATTTCCTGCGTGTGTTGCAGAATAAATATGGAAAGCTCTTCTACTTCTTCAAATTTTGTATTTAAGTAAAGCACTTCAAGTGTTTCTAAATAAAGCTCTATAGTCAATTCATACTGCTTTTCCCAACTATTTTTTGTTAAAAGTTTTAATCCAGTCTCTAAATATTTCAATGCTGGTTCGTAAGCAGCTGAGGCCTTAGCTTTTTTACCTACGTAAAGATTTAATTGAGCTAGTTCGTCTTTTTCTAATTGGTCAGTGATTAGAGATGCTGCTTCATTAAGTTGATTGACAATATCAAAAATATTTTCCTCATTTTTATCTTTTCTCATATTCTTTAGCAGAAGTCTTCCCACTTGCAGATGAATGAGTTTCTTTTCTTCTTCTGCAATTAGAGTATAAGCTGCTTGCTGAATTCGGTCATGTAAAAATTTGTAGGGAATAACTGAAGGAAAACTAGGAATAAAATTAGAAGAGACGGCTGAAGAATCACTTGAAATTTCTTCATGTTCCCAAAGCAAGGGAATTTTGTAATCATAACTCAGTGGGACAATTAACCCTTCCTGAAGAGCTGATTGAATATCTTGAGCTATGGAAGTTTTAGATTTGTCTCTAATGCTGGAGAGAATTTCTAGGTTAAATCTATTACCAATACAGGCTGCCAACTTTAAAGCATTCCGAGTGTTCTCACTAAGTTTATTAATTTTACTAACCATCAAATCTATGACATTATCAGTAATGCCTGTCCTTAGAATCTGCTCAATATTCCAACACCATGAGCGTTTAGTATAATTAAATGATATAAGGTTTTCATCGTACAGAGATTTTAGTAGTTGAGTTAAGAAAAAGGGATTCCCTTGAGTTCTGTTTGTTAGTAATTCTGCTAGCGGCGCTGAAGTCTCTGTAGAACAAAGCAGTGTATCAGCAAGTAATTGATTTATTTGCTCTAGTCTCAATGGATTTAGAAATACTTCATTAACCCTAATACCTGCTTTTTTAACTAATGCTAACGTCAGCATTAAAGCATGAGTTGGGTTGACTTCATTATTTCTATAAGCTCCTATAATTAATAAATGTTTGCTATCAAAATCGGTAATTAACTGTTCAATTAACTTCAGTGAAGGCAAATCTGCCCACTGTAAATCATCAAGGAAAATGACTAAAGGATGTTCTTGCTGACTGAAAACGCTAATAAATTTTTGAAAAGATAAGTTAAATCGATTTTGAGCTTCATTAGCTCCAAGTTTTTCAACAGACGGCTGTTTACCAATAATTTTTTCTAGTTCAGGGATTAGGTCAATTATGACCTGCCCATTAGGTTCTAAGACTTCTAAAATTTTTGCTTTCCAATTTTTAATGTCTGCGTCAGATTCACTCAGAAGTTGACGGATTAAGTCCTGGAAAGCTGTGCTAATAGCAGCATAGGGAATATCGCGCTTGAATTGGTCAAATTTTCCAGTTATAAAATAACCTCGTTGCCTTACAATTGGTTTGTGAATTTCTTGAACTAAAGCAGATTTCCCAATCCCTGAATAGCCAGCAACCAATATCATCTCAGTGGTACCTTGGCTCACTCGCTCAAAGGTGTCCAATACTTGAGAAACTTCTTGTTCCCGTCCGTAGAGTTTTTTGGGAATGTGAAACTTATCCGAAATATCTTGCTGTCCTAGCGGAAAAGGTAAAATTTGTCCTTGAGTCTGCCACTGTTTAAAACAAGTTTCTAAATCAGCTTTTAGCCCCCAAGCACTTTGGTATCGTTCCTCTGGGGTTTTAGCTAACAACTTCATGACGATCTTTGATACCGTCAACGGAATAGTAGGAATGAGTGTATGAGGGGGGTCTACTTGTTGTGCAAGATGGCAATGAACCAGCTCTACTGGGTCAGTGGTTGCAAAGGGGAGTTGATACGTTAGGAGTTCATAGAAGGTTGCACCAAGGGAATAAAAGTCACTACGATAATCTATTCCTCGATTCATTCTGCCAGTTTGTTCTGGTGCAATGTAGGCTAAAGTACCTTCTAGTTGATTTAAATTACAAAGGGTTTGGTTTTCTTGAAATAAACGGGTAGAAATACCAAAATCAATAATCTTCAGTTGTTTAGTTTCTGGATTATAGACAATATTGGAGGGATTAATATCTTTATGGATAATATTCGCTGCATGAATAGCAGCTAAACTTTCAGAGGTCTTAATAGCAATGATGAAAATTTCTTCTATACTAAACCTGCGTTCCGACATTAACAGTTTTAGGGATTTCCCGCCAAAATCCTCTAAAAACATAACTAGGCTATTGTCATATCGCTGTAAATCGTAGGCTTTGATAATATTATCTACGTTCAGATGTCGTATGATTTCATATTCCTGTTTATATCGAGTCAATTCTGAGGGAGTTGGGTAATTCTCTTTAAGAATTTTAAGAATAATTGGTTGATTATCTCGCTTGAGATTAGCCCGATAGACTAGCGAATTATCACTTTCATATATCTTCTGACTAATGTGATATTCTGCTATCGCTCTCATACTAAGACTCCTAACTCACCAGTCTCTTTCTTTCTGATTGTATGGTATAGCATTTCTCGGAGTCATGAAGTTACAGCTTGATCTTAGATATTGCACTTAATTTGAATATTTCTGTTCCCCGTTTTCGGTTCTCTGTTGCCTAAAACCAGAGTGATAAATCTCGGTTACGGTGCTTGTCATAACCTCAAACCCATTTTTAGACTCTCTAGATAAAACCTGTGCCATCCATAGTTCACAACTTTTACAGGCTGATCTATTTTCTAACTGGTTAAGGAGCAAATCTCGTCGAAGCTGCTTGAATAGCTCCCCATGCCAAATCTCTTGTAATGTTTGTTGATTATAATCTCCTAAACTTTCAAGATTCTGATCAAAGCCCAATCTAAATAAAGTTTCAACACAATAATAAATTCTGCCATCAGGCAAAACAGCCATTTCAGTAAAGGGAAACACGCATGGCCAACGTCCCTGAGCTTTTTTAAGATAGTGTTTTAGTGAAGCTTGTACAGTCTGGTTAGTTTTACCAAGGCGTGTATTAGTTTCTTTATATTGGGCTACATTATTGATAAATACGCCATCAGCTTTTGCAAGCCAACGTTCTCGGAATCTTTCTTCTTCATCCAGTGTAATATTCTGATTTCTCACAAAAGATGTTCTTACATAACAGGGAATAGCTAACTCATCCCGCAGCTTCAAAAAATTGAAAACATTTGTTTCAACTCGATTGAGATCAGCACCCCGAATCTTGAGATAGGTATCTGGATCTGCGGCATCCATGCTAATATCGATACTGGTTAAGCCTGCTTTCAATAACGACCTAGCTCGATTTTCATCGAGGAGTTGACCATTGGTAGTCAGATGAACTCCAGGAACCCCTTGCTGCCGACAATATTCGACAAATTTGACAAGGTTGGGGTGTAGCATTGGTTCTTCGATGTTCCCAAGAATAATCATGATTTTTGCTTCTCCACAATCTTTGGCGAGACGCTCCATCATTTCCCAAGACATTGTTTTGTTGCTCTTAAAGAAGTCTGTTGTGTGAGTTAATTTCAGCGAAGTGCTGTGATAAGGACACATGACGCATTTGAGATTACAGGTATTGCTCACGACAACTCTGATATAGGATGGCTTTGCCGCTATTCCATAAAAATCGCCAAAGTAATGTAGCTGCTCCTCAATATCAATTTGGGAAATTAGGGTAAATTGATTTAAAGCATTAAGGGTATTCTGCGTTATCTTGCCAGATTTCTGTAATAATTGCTTCTCAATATCTTCGTTATGATTTAACTTTTGAGGATACAAGTAGGCTAATGTAGGATAGGTTGGACATAAACCTAAGTCAGATGCAATGGGGATGAAAGGTCTGAAAGCTACCGCTTGCTCTCCAAATTTAATGGCTGCAAAAAGTTTTTCTATACTTTTGGGATGTAAGGGAATATTATGAGGAGGAATTTCCAGTATCATGTCCCGCATTTCGCCTTCGACTTTAATTTGACTTGGTAGCATTTTTTGGGGATCTTTAATAATCATAATTCTTACTTATTGATATTATCTATCTCTACATTTTTCAGTGCAAATATCTATATAAAAACCCACAAGCAGTTCCTAGCTGTGGGTCTATCAATATTTAACTTATAGCAATTCCCAACCTGGTGAGGTATGTTTTTAAAGCTGTTTCTTTTGCTGGAAAAGATTTAAGTGTATCTAAGTTGCTTAAGAAACCCTATGATAACGCTAAATCATAATTTTCCTAGCTTAGGGCTATAAGTTTCTAATACCTCTATTTAAGTGGTAAAGGGTATCAGTTGGTTAGAAGGATATAGATCATTTTCATTTGAAATCCATTGTTGATAAATATTATTGAAATTATCGCTTGTTCCAGGGCGGTCAGGAATTGGAATAATATATATATATTTCAAAAGGGAATTTTCCTCTTCTATAACTATTTCAGGGTCAGTAAGTTTGCCAAATTTTGTACCGCTAGTATCAATTTTAAATTCGTAACGTGCAAGATTATTTCCGTTTTCTAATCCCAGTTCAGTAGAATTGAATATAGGAGAAAGGTATGTTTTTTCGTTACAAATACGATCTCTGCCAAAGATAGTTATTAGAATATCAACATATTCTTCCGGATTTTCTTCATTAATATGTGATCTGGGGTCTGCTTTAAATAGCTCAATTAAAGATGGAGATGCGAAAGATATACGACCTGGTGAAGCGTCAGGAAATCCTGGAAAGAAAAGTTTCTTTAGAAGTTTTGCTGTCTCTATTTTCTTTTGATCAATTTCTTTTGTTCCTGGGTTCTCATCATATCGCCACCAAAATGTAATTAGTTGAGAAATTATCTTACCCTGTAATAAAAAACGCTTGAAAAAATCTTCAGATTCTCTCCAATCTTGGGATTCCATTTCAATCTCCTATTTTCATAAATTTACTAAATGTTGAAGTGATGAAAAATCCTCAAATCACTCATCTCATGGGACAACTATAACCAGTGACGCTATTTAACTGGGTGTATTTTCAAATTTGACACTCTAGCATAAAAAGAGTGTTAAAGAAAAGCGATCACATTCAAAATCGATATAAAGAAACAGAAATGTTTTTTAAAATCTGTTTAAGGCTATTCTCCAGTATGAATGTAAGGAAACCTTGCAATTTCTTAAGAGAGTGTTAATAAATAATCAGGCAATTATGGAAGAATTAAGCTTTTAACTATTAATTAGAGAGAGTAAAACATTTAGGCTCTTCCAGACTTGGGTTGATAAATTAACTCTAAAAAACGGCTAAAACAATTGATATAAAAAGGTTTTTCCAAAATGAAATTAAAGATTTAATAGAAATTTATTTTATTAATCTTGAATCCCATACTATGTAAGGATTTAACCTAGTATCAAGTATTAATTTGTTATAGCTAGTCTAGAAGAGCCAACATTTATTACTTTTAACAATAGTTAGAATAATGAGCAATAAATAGCAAATTGCCTATTATTGACATAAAATTACCATGATGAACTAATTTTGTCAATTATTTTATGTTGAGTTCTGTGGGGCTTACATCTCTATATATCGCAGCAGCACGAGCCTATGAAACTGAGTATCGACAACGGCTATTTGTAGATAGATACGCTCGGTTTTTTGCCGGTGACAGAGGGTTTGCACTGTTCTCAGATTTGAGAGTATTTTCTCCTGGTTTGTCAGCGAATGATCCACATCCTGGTATTTCTATTCGGACTCGTTTTTTTGATGATGCTTTGCTGATGGCTGTCCAGGAATTATCTCTCAAACAGGTTGTTATAGTAGCAGCCGGAATGGATGCTCGTGCTTTTCGCTTGCCCTGGATGGATGGCGTTCAACTATTTGAAGTAGATCGTCAAGAAATATTTCAATACAAAGAGCCTATCCTTCTAAATTTAAATGCTAGAGCAAAGTGTATACGAAAGGTCGTAGTAACAGACTTGGAACAGGATTGGGAAACTGCTCTTACCGACGTTGGCTTTGACCGATATAAACCCGCAGCATTTCTGTTCGAGGGACTAATGTTTTACCTAAAACCCACGACTGTGGCGAGTGTGCTTGAAACACTACAAAGTCTTGCCTGTCCAGGTAGCTGGCTTGGAATGGATTTCGTGGAAGCAGAGCTTCTAAACTCTCCCTATGCACAACAATTTCTCTCTAAGCTCAGAAATCTGGGATGTCCTTGGCTTTTTGGTGTTTCCAATCCTGAGCAATTCATTTTGCAATATGGATGGCAACCAAGGCAACCAAAGATTGTAGTTTTAGGAGAAGCAGAAGCAAACTATGGTCGTTGGCCTTACCCTGTATCGAGTAAAACCTCAAGTGTTTTTAATCACTATCTCGTTTCTGCCAGACGTATGAATTTCTGAGATGGGATAAGTGTAGTTTTAATTTTTACATCCACATCGGGAAAGGATTAAGTTCTGCCTCTGTTAAGGTTTCTTTCAACCAACCCATTTTGACCGGAACCTCATACAATCTCCCTGCACCTAACCGACTCCACCAGTGCCTCATCCCCGGCACAATTACCTTAGCTACCCTTAGTCCAATGTCAGGACGAGTTTGATCTAAAACCAGCATTTCCATACCGTTTTTCTCAACGATTTGTTGACACAGCTTAATATCTTCTAAAAGATTGTCACTGGCGATTTGAGGATAATCTACAGCGACTTTAGCGGCAACTCGATCATCAGGAATTAGATAAGATTGATTTGTCAAAGTCGCAGTTGTCCACCAGTCAATAGCCAAGGGATCGGCTGATGGAGGATATTGGGTATTGCCATCGGCTTGCGTTAATAAAACGTTGGGTAAAATTTGGTTAACTTCAGTTAAGGCTCGACTAATAGCAATTTTGGCATCGAAATGAGCGCCATAACCCAAAACAATATCTTCTACTTCGCGATCGCTTCTTCGAGTAACAGCAGCAAAAACTGGAATATTCAGATCGCTGGTAATATCTAAAACCCAAAGTTCCCGATTAATAGTTTGATAATATTGCTTCAGGCTTTGAAAATAAGGCTCGTCGAAACTATCTAAATCTACTTGCGGCTTTTGCAGGAAGTTATACCACCATAAGGCGACAGCATCACGCTCTACTAACTCCATAAACCCTTGCAGAATAGCTTCTTCGATAGTATTACCTGCGGCACACCCATTGGAATCAGCCCAACAGTCGGGTTTATAGTCCGGTTGATAGCCATAATAAGAGTAAGCCGTTGGTAGATACTTAAATTCCTGATGGGTTAAAGACCAAACAGGAGTCCAGTCAATTTCTCTTTGTTCATCAAACGGTTCTGGAACCTTTTGAAACCAGCCTTGACATTCAACATTCCACTGCTCTCTATTTTGATATTGCTGTTGACTAAAGTTCATGCAAGCATTGGGATGAATCGCTTTATCCCCCATTTGTTGGTAACTGGCTTTTTCTCTAATTTCCTCCCCTTGAAACACTCCAGAATAACGCTCGATCGCTTCGCAAAAACCACTAGCTCTAGCTTGAGAGTCAGTCCTACCTTTCCCTGCACTTCTACCTCCCAAATTTTGCCGTAAGCCGTTGAAATCGTCAAAAATACTGTGAAAATGATGTTTGGCAATGTAGTTATGAGTTAATCCATCCCCAGGAATTTTATTCAGTTCTCGCACTACGCCAGTAATGGGGCTAATATGATGTTGATATTTCCTGAGAGTTTCTTGTGGCGAACAAATACGGTGTCCTCCATCTGCGGTAAAGGTTTTCTGGCGGTGTTCTAAAACAAGAGGTAGGGGGTTGTTGCTTAACCCATTTACCATCTCTCCACAGCTAGAACATTGAGGACGTTTCACCCAGCCATGATTTTGAGTTTGCAGCGCGATCGCATCGTAAGTGATTAGATTGTTTTCTAATTGTTTATTTTCCCCTTGCACAATCCATTTAAACACCTCGGTGGCTGCCATTCCTAATGCAGTTTGTACAGTAGATGTCAAAAATCCTAAAGGAGGTGTTAAAGCTGGATAAATGGGCTTCTGTCTCTGAATAAACCCTTCAATTGGTCTATTATCTCGCAAACGCTTGGCTAAACATTCCCAACATCCAGTTTTTTTAGGATCTAATAAAGGGCCAAGCCAGACTATTGTTCCCAATGGTTTAACTAACATCCAGGAAGATTGGGACTTTAGGGCTTGTTGATTGAGCTTATCTAGCTCAGGATTGAGATAGTCATCAGTTAAAACTACTGTCAAATCACCAATGTCTGCTACTTGAATTTGGAGAGATTCAAGCATAGCAATGAAGTCCCCAGCAGCAACTGAACCTAATGCTTTTACTGCTACTTTAGTTGAGCGCAATCGTTGATAGGCTAAGGTGGGAGTGATATTGAGATGATGACAAAAAATCTTTAAATGCGAGGGCAAAGAGTTATCTGGTTTGACAAGATAACCCTTTTGTTCCATTTGGTACAAAGCATATTGGGCTTTAATACTTACATTGAGAACTTCTTGGAAAAAGGTAGCTGCTTCCTCAAAAGATTTTGGATCTTGCAGTAGCGACTGTTGAATGGTGTCAATAATTTCATCAATACTGAGATTGCTATCGATTAAAGCAGCTAAACTACAAGAAAGGCGATCGTTTAACCAAATTTTCTCCCTCTCTGATAACAAAAATACTTGTTCGGGTTCTATAGTTGCAATAGAATAACAGGGATTGAAATGTGTTTTATCTAGCATATTTATTATTCTTTATAGAACTCCTATTTAATTTTTTAAAAAAACTTAGTATACCTTCATTTTCTGTAATCTTTTTGGGTCTTGCTTTTTACCTCTTGTCTGTGTACACAAACAATTTCAAGCATTAAACCGGATTCCTATAGTTGACATCCTAGTAACAGTAAACCAGAAATTTTTTCAAATAGCGATCGCTAATCATACTTATCCCTTTTTTGTTAACTTCAGCAGAAAACAATCCCAAACCCCTATTTCTACGTTTATTTTCAACAAGGGAATTTAGATGCTAAAAGAGATATGCAATCGCTTAATTCTTTATTTTGTTTAGCATTCAAAGTTGGGGCTATATTTTTCTCTCCTCGTAGTAACAAAAGAAGGCTTATACCAATTTAATATAAAACTGCATAAAAGCTTGTAAATAAACTTATAGCAGGAAATAGATATTATCTACTCATTATGTACATTGCTCGAAAAATTGTTGTATGTAATACCTACATCGGGCTACGGCTATGCGTAAATTTTGTAGAGAAGGAAATAGTTTTTTAATGTTGTTTTTAATAACATCCAAAGCCTCTTGCTCAGGTTAAGTTAGGGAAAACGCGAAAGTTGTCACGTAAAACTGCCGATACAACTCACAGCTTGATATTACTTTATTTCCTGACTGTTTAATCAGCCCCATACTGCTTAACTTGTAAGCCACGATAGCCTCTAATTCTACTGGCTCATTGGTACATATAACACAATTAAGGGATCTGGCTAATTCCGGCCGTTCTTGCAGTATTACCAAATGGCGTTGCAGGTGATGAGAATAAATTCCGGTGGCAGTTGGGGCAGTTTCCAGCAGTTGCTCCAGAGTTATCTCCCTTTGACTAAGATGATAGATAGCAGTGTGTACTAGTGAGGGATGTCCTCCGATCAGATCCATCAGTTGCCTAGCTTCATCACCATCTGACCAGTCAAGTTCGTAGCGTTGAGCTAACTGCTGCACCTCCTCTTTACTAAAAGCATTTAACTGAATTGGCAGCCCTACATTAAAAGGGGATTGGTTAAGTTGGAGGGGAACGTAAATTTCCGTCGAGTGAACCACAATCAAGCGGAGCTTTTGCCAAATCGGCAATCTTTTGGCTTCTTCGTACCATGATCGCAACAAGGGTAAAAAATCCTTTGCTACTTGAGGATGCTCAAAAATTTGATTTACCTCATCTAACGCCAAAACGAGGGGAGTCCCTATTGATTTTAGTAGATACTCTTCGACGTAGGAAGTGCAGCTAATTTTGCTACCCAGATCCTCATCCCAATATTCATCTAGCTTCGCTTCTAACTGAAGCTGACGTGCAATGTTGGCACACAGCCAACGCAAAAATTGATTCAAATCACTCAAGATAACTTGGTCAACCTGCTCCAGGTTCAAGCTGACAGTGCGGTAGCCCTGGCGTTTAGCAGAGTCAAGAATTCTCATTAACAGAGAAGTTTTGCCCATCTCTCTGGGTGCCTTAATCCGCACTAAGGCTCCAGGTTTTCTTATTTCTTGATTAACCTGCTCTTCAAGAGGAGCGCGTTCTAGGTAAAAAGGGGAACCCAGAGGAACTGAGCCATTGGGATAGCGGGGCGAGGTATCCTGGTTTGCATCGCTCAACTCAGAAATTTTAGGATTTTTATCTGTAGTTTGGGATGAAACTTCAAAATCCAGATTTGCAATTTCTCTCCAGTCGAGTGCCAATTTACGACAGAGTTCTTCAAAAGTCACATAGTCAACAGGCTTACCAGTCAGAAAGTTGCTGACTGTCGCTAGAGCGAATCCTGCATCTTCAGCTAAAGAGCGTTGGCTGGGAAAGCCGTTACGTATAAGTGCAAGTTTGGCTTTCTCAAGACAATTTTTTTGAACTCTAAGTGATCTGGGCATAGAGAATCTTATGACAACTGTATGGATTGTACCAGTAACACCATAAAAGTCAGTCACAAGTCAGTAATTCTCAGGCGATAAGTCAGTATACGGTGGGATTTGATGAATATATCGAGTTCCAAGCACAGGGAAGTAAAAATATGCAAGACGGTAAGAAAGTTATCCGATATATGCAGTTCAAAAACCATAAAAGAATGGCAATAAATATTGTGTATCTAAAGGAGTACAAGGATTTGTAATTAATGGAATTTGCTCAAGAGATAAATATACTGTGCATGTGTTTATAGCTATATCCAATAACCAATGTAATGAATTTTCTATCCCCCAATAGCTGCGGACACAATTAGCAAATTTCTTGGTATCTGATTCAAGTCCACCTCTCAAACTAGCCTGTATTTACATCTTTTTGAGGACAAAAATATGAGTATAAAGCCAAGCAAAATCGAATTATATGAGCAAGAAGTTTTCAAGTTAGAACTGACTGATTCAGATCCAGGCAGCCTTAATGGTAGAACTGGCCAAAATGGTAAGTATAACGGTCAAGCAACATCAGCAAAAATATTTGGGTCAGTCGGCTCAGGAGTAACTTTTTATGATGATCGAGAATTTAGAACAACTGAAAATCGCGTTTATATTGAAAAGCTGACAGACCAACCTGTAGAAGTTTTCATCAGTGAAAACTTTGTTAAAACTGACGAGAAAATAGGTAGTGGCATTTTTTCCGGTGAAGAGCCAGGTAAATACAAATGGATACTTTACAAAAAGCCTAAGTCCAGACTGGACTGGGAAACAATTGTGAAGCTTATTTTTGGTGGCACTCAAGGAGTAGTAGGCCGTTTAATCTCAATTGGTGGGGCAATAGGAAAAATTATTGAGGATGAAAACGAGCCTAAATCAAATAATTACCGTGTTGATAACTGCTCTAGCGTGAAATTTGGAGAGCCACCTACCTACGGCTTAATTTAAGAAAGAGAACCTTATACCAATTTTGTATGAAGTTGCATAGAATGAAAAAGCTAAAACATTTACCTAGTAAGTATTCCAGCTTTCTAAAGTTTTATACAGCTTCACAATACATTGGTATTAGAAGTTGTTGGAAAACTAGATTTATTGTGATTTTAGGCACTTATTGCTCCCCTCTAGCTCTCTTCAAAAGGGGAGAAATTATCTCAAATTCTTCCTTTTGAAGGGGTATTTAGGAAGATTTAGAATATTTTGCTACTCACAAGAAGACTTTTCAAATATCCTCTTAGACATATTTGATTGTTAATAAGCTAACTTAAGGAGTTTCAAAATGGATATTTCTCAAAATTGTCTCGATCTCATCAAAAAGTGGGAAGACTTCAGAGCCAATGCTTATTTAGATCCTGTAGGCAAGCCTACCATTGGCTATGGAACGATTCGTTATCCTAATGGGCAAGAAGTCCAATTGGGAGATGTTGTTTCAGAAGCAGAAGCAGAAGCTTTCATGAAGTTAGAGTGTGATGAATTTGCCGCAGTAGTTAGTAAAAACGTTACAGTCACGCTGAATCAAAACCAATTTGATGCTTTAGTTTCTCTTTGTTACAACATAGGCCCAGGCGGATTTCAAACCAGTACGTTACTTAAAAAACTTAACGCAGGAAATTATTCTGAGGCAGCAGATCAATTTTTAGTCTGGAATAAAGGGACTATAGATGGTGTTAAGCAAGTCCTCGAAGGATTGACTAATCGACGCAAAGATGAAAAGGCTTTATTTGAAAAAACTGTTGGTAGCGGAACTCCACTGGAGAAAGCAGAACCTTCACCGCAAAATGAAGTTACTTGGTTACAAGCGTATCGAGAAAATTTAAGCGATGCAACTATTATCGTCGCTCGTAATAAAGACAACAAAATCGTAGAAATTTTAACTTTAGCAAGCCCTAAAAAAGAGGATTTGATTACTGTCTTGCGTCAATATCCCAACGCCCAAAATTTTCTTCTTGCTCCCGATAACGCTGTTCCTCCTGGCGAGCGAATTCTCATTCAAAAGAGACAATCAGACTCGATAACCAAGGTTGAAAATCCTCCTGCTTTGCAAAATCCTCTGTTAATTATTGGGATGGGGGACGAAGACTCAACTCCAGACTCCCTTAAAAAGGATATTGAGAATCTACAAACCCGCTTAAGAGATTTAGGTTATTACCAAGGAGAAATTGATGGAAACTTTGGTTCTAATACCGATAAAGCCGTAAAAGCTTTCCAGGCTAAAGTTTTTGGAGAAGAAGAAGCCGATGGCAAAGTTGGGACAAAAACCTGGGCAAAACTTTGGGGACAAGATTCCTCAATTGTCATCAGACCACTTCCTAGTAACTCTCTTAGAACTTCTAACAAAAACTACCTCAAATTGACCAAGACAAATCGAAAAGATGAGTACGGGTGTTTCATTCTGAAAATGGAATACTACAAAGACAGCGAACTGATAGATTCTCTAAATGTATGTTCTGGGCAGTATAATCGCCAGAATTTTAAAACTGCCCCTGAAAGCATTCCCCTATCAGGTGAACCTTTACCCGAAGGAAAATGGTACATCGAGGACATTAAATGGGCAGGAGGAAAAGATAATAAGGATGATTACTCTGGAAAATACTTGTTTCCTGATAAAGGAGTAGGCCCTGTTTCCACTCCCCTAACCTATAAGGAGCCAAATTCTACACGAAGAAGTGCGATCGAAATCCACATTGACTGGAATCGGCGAGAAAATTCTCCCGGAACCGCAGGGTGTGTCGGAATATATAATATTGGCGATTATCAACGATTTGTCAATTGGCTTCGTGAGACCGATCCGAGAGATTTCTATGTTGATTGGAATTTAGGTACTTGCCCACCGCAACCATAAGCTTGATACCGTTGGCGAATTGAGTAACCCTGTTAGAGTTGATGGGTAGATGATACCGCCCATCAACTCTAAAAGCTTTGCCCGTTTAATCCGCTTAACACAGTAATTTTGCTTTTGTTCTAATGAACGCACAGGTTATTGCATCAACCGACTGCGATCGCGCTCCTATACAAAATAAGAAACAATTATGTAGTCTTGATGCCACATATTAGGCGACCATTTGAAGCGGCAATTTCTCTAACTACCAAAATCTTTGAAACTTAGAATTAGCAAGGTTTTTCAGCCGCTATTTCCGTTTTTGCAGATATTTCGGCTCGATGCCAACTTCTACTCTAGATGAGCGAACTGTTGACTTTCTATACTGTTTCTATATTTTTTTCTATACTCAGAATTTGCCAGACAAGATAGTTTCTACACTATTTCTATACAACCGTGTAGAAATAGTGTACATCTGGCTCATAACTGGAGGTTGGTGTCGGTTGTGGATTCACGCCTAAGATAAAACTTGAACAACCCATCGTTGGCATACAGGTTGCAGTAAATAGTCAATGCACAGATAATGTGAAATTTTATGACTTTGATTCAACGAAAGTCCAAATGCTCTTAGAATCGCATCTCTAAGTGTTGCCGGTGTACCCTGCCATTCGAGCGTTCGCTTACTTTACAACTTGAAACTTAACTGAGTTAAAACCTGAAAATACAATCATAAATGCTGAAGTGAAATAAATCAGACATTAAAATCTCAGAAATCTATGGTAAATCCTCGTTTTTGGAGCGTAGCTGCTTTACTGGGGCTGTTAATTGGGTGTTCACCAGTTCAATCTCAACTACCACCATCAACCGAACTTTCCCCATCAATAAGTGTGCATTTGCTTTTGGGAAATCCTAGCAGTGCAACGCCAACGAGTCTTACACCTGACAACTACTTAATGGTCAAGTATCAGTATGCCCTCTCTTACAATAACAGTAAGGGAACAGCCAACTGGGTCGCTTGGCAGCTTAATTCTTCATGGCTAGGAAACGCCGAACGCCAAGATAACTTCCGTCCGGATCAAACATTGCCGAATGGTTGGTTACGGGTAACTCCTTCTATGTATTCTGGCTCTGGTTATGACCGTGGTCACATCGCACCTTCAGCAGACCGCACTAAAACAACAGAGGATAATGCGGCTACGTTCCTGATGACAAATATGATGCCTCAGACCCCTGATAATAATAGAAATACATGGGGCAATTTAGAAGACTATTGTCGAGAACTCGTCAGTCAAGGTCAGGAGCTTTACATCATTGCAGGGCCTAGTGGTAGTCGAGATCAACCACTCAAAGGTAAGGTGGTTATTCCTCAATCAACTTGGAAGATTGTTGTCGTACTAGATCATCCTGGTTCTGGAATTAATGGTATTACTGCTAATACTCGTGTCATTGCAGTCAATATTCCCAATGAGCCAGAATTAAATAATGACTGGAGGGCTTATAAAGTCAGTGTTGATCAAATAGAACAACTCACTGGCTACGATTTTCTGTCTAATGTTTCTCCAAATATTCAGGAAGTAATTGAAGGCAAAGTAGATAACAGTAACAAGTAAAGCAATCTAGTGGACTGCATCATACACAGTCATTGTCTCCAGGATATGAGATATGATTTGGGCGCTCGCTCGAATGGCAGGGTTTGTACTTCACTCATTTAATACTTAATCAACTGGGTAATACAGCTTGTCTTTCTCATTAAACCGCCAAGAACGTTTGGTAAAGTCGCGGTCTTGTGTCCACCTCTCAAAATCTTTTTGGCTTGATGTTGCACGTTTTTCTTCGATGGTAGATGCTGTAGTACCAAACCGCTTTGCTAAGTCTTCTGCATTGTGGGGTTGAAGCTTGACTGGCGCACTCGTCTGATAGGTGTAGCCGCCTGATTTGTTACGTGACCTTGATGTATTGATACTATTGTGCATCTGTATCAATGCCCCTTCAAATCGTGAAAGTTTGTGAGCTAGTTCTTCGAGTTTACCTTCGAGATTAGTTAATCTTTTTTCTTGCTGGTCGTTGCTACTTTCCCTCACACTTTCCTGGAAACGAAAAAACTCTTCTTCCAGTTGATACAAGCGAATTTCTACACTTTCTTCTGTACCCGGTACGTCTCCTAAAATATGGTGTAGCCCTTGGATAACCAAATCTGTGGCGGTGGTTTTCCGTTCTCTTGCTGCTAGGCGAAGTGCATTTGCTAATACTTTGGGGAGTTTGAAGTTAATTGATTCGCGTTCAGCTCTTGCCATTTCTACACACAGTACATACCTTGGTATAGACAAAGTTTACCACTTTAGAACGAGCTAATCTTGAGCAAGCCAGAGTGCTGTTAGTAGTTCACCAACACAAAATTGCCGTGTAGAACTAGCTCTTGTGCAGGGGGCAGGGCGCAAGGGGGAGAATCTTTCCCCTCCGCTCCCTGCTCCCTGCCCCGAAGCCAGCCACCACACAAAGTTCTCTTGGCAGACTACTAGTGGGAGATACAAACCAGTTATCATCTGTAGAAGCAAGCAGTCCAGATCACGCTCGTAACTTTGATTACACCTTTTCTTTCAGAAATCCGGGATAGCATTGCCAGTAGCGAAAAGCATTGCAACATAACTTAACAATCCTCTGTCTTGACGTATCCCTTGGGGTAGGGCGAATCCGCGTCAAACAAAGATGTAGAATGGTGAGTAAGATGTCCGGGAACAGAACTTATCGGACATTTATCGGACATTTATTTGTGCGCTCGTGCTGTGTGTAAATTTATTGAGGTGAGTGGTGATGGACTTGGCACAAGTCGAGACAGTAGGGCATACCCAACTGAGCGATGCCATAGCGCAATTGTCACCGGAGCAGTTAGCTTTTATTCAGGCGACGGTTGATGCTGTTGTACGGGCTACGGTTCCGCCAAAAATCACCAGTGCTTCTAACACGAGCGAGTTGTTTTCTAGTTGGTTGGGTTCTCGTGAATCTGTGCAAACTGAGCGGGCTTATCGCAACGATGTCATGCACTTTGTGCAGTACAAATTGGGTACTGATTACCCCGACCTTGACGATTTAAATTTGCACACTGTTACTAAAGAAGATGTAGATGGATATAAAGCTTTTTTGCTAAAGCAAGAAAATCTTGGACAAATTGCCCGTGCCAGCGTTAGGCGGCGGCTGGCTTCACTCAAAAGTTTTTTGCGCTATGGATGTGATGTTGGATATTTGCGAACCAACAGTGCAATGCTCCTGAAAGTTCCTACCGAACGTAAAAAAATTAAGGAGCGGACGCTGAGTGAAACTGAAATCGAGATGATGAGCGATGCGGCACTACTTGCAGTCAGTCAAGCGAAAACACAACACAAGAAAATTCTGGCTCAACGCAATCAATTAGTATTTGAACTTTTTTATTGTGGTGGATTTCGGGTTGGGGAAGTGGCAACACTCACATGGAGTAGTGTTTACCTTAACCAGTCGGGATTACCTTATATCAAGGTAGTCGGGAAAGGGGATAAGGAACGCGACGTACTACTTCCCACCGAACTGTATCAATATTTACTCGCCAACCGACAGCGCCCCAAGGATAAAACTGAACCTGTATTTATTAGTCAAAAAACCAATAAGCCAGTAGGTGAGCGTCATATCCGCCGAATTATTAAATCCATTGCCCAGGGCGCTGGGTTATCACGCATTCCCTCCCCCCACTGGCTACGCCATTCTCATGCTACCCACGCCGCCAAACATACCCCGATTCATGTCATTACAAAAACACTAGGACATTCCAGTGGCAAAATTACGCTTGATAACTACCTACACGCAGGTGAAGATGAAGCGAGTTCTCTGAATCTCAGACACTACCGTCGTTGAAAGTAAGCTTTTTAGCACCTAATTTGCAGTTTAGACCGATCCAGGAGCAGAGGAGCAAGGGAGAGGGTGTAAGTCATTTTCTTCAGGATTAATGCTCATAGTTTAGTTATTTTGCTTCCAAGGTATGGCTGGGCTTCGCCAACCTGTGCAACACCGCACTTTGATATGAGTGTAGGTTTAATTTAGGAAGTTGCGATCGGGGTCAAAAATAATACTAATTAAAAGTTATACTTTAAACACAAATCCCTTATTAGAGGTAAGTTAGGGATTTACCAAGTTTGGTGACGTTTTTTGTAAGTGTGATATAAGTAAATAAGCATACAATCCTATCAACCAGTCAGTAGATTTTTGTCTGACTCACAAAGAACTATCAACAGATGTTTTCATTCATTACACTGTTGAGAGTGTTTTTTGTTGGGGTGTCAGTTATTTTTAATAATCTACCATCCAATAATATTGAATTATCGAAAGGCCTTATATGAGTTCTGGAATACTTAATGAAGTAGTTGGTGGTAAATACGATATAAAAGCTCTACTGGGTGAGGGAGGTAGTGGAATTGTATATCTAGCCAAAAAGCTAAAAACAAATGAACGGTATGCAATCAAGACAATTTCTACTGCTGATAAGAATGCTCTAAAACTTTTAGAAAGAGAAACTCAAACTCTAAAGCGTTTAAATCATCCAAGTATAGTTAAATTTATTGAAGATGGCTATGAAACGTCGCATAATATTGTTTATTTAGTTTTGGAGTATTTAGAAGGAGAAAATATTAATAACTATTTTGACAATGGAGTTGATATAAAAACAAAAATAGATTTATTCTTACAAATTCTTGATGCTGTAAGCCATGCTCATGCTAAAGATGTAATCCACAGGGATATTAAGCCAGATAATATTATGGTTGTAGAAAATAATGAACAACCATTAGCAAAAATTTTAGATTTTGGTATCTCTATTATTACAACTACTATTCTGACTAATACTATTAGAAGCTATCATACACCGCTATTTGCTGCACCTGAACAGATCCAACTAAAGGGTGTATATAGGGATTCTGATATATA
Source organism: Nostoc sp. FACHB-190 (assembly GCF_014696905.1). Taxonomy (NCBI): domain Bacteria; kingdom Bacillati; phylum Cyanobacteriota; class Cyanophyceae; order Nostocales; family Nostocaceae; genus Nostoc; species Nostoc sp. FACHB-190. Next base: position 34,586 of record NZ_JACJQW010000034.1, on the reverse strand, counting down.
TTCTTTAGCTATGACATTTTTATATTTATTATCTACCAATGAAGCTAAAATTGATTTTAGAGAAGAGCAGAATAAAGAAATACTTTATAATTCTGCCGTAGCAAATTTGAATATTAATAGTAACCTAAGAGACTCACTGATAGAGGTTTTAATAAAAGCAACAGATGTAATTCGGGATAACAGACCCAAGATTGATGAAATTAGGGTAGCTCTTACTAGAATAAAAGATGATATATCTGACAAGTTAACTATTTTATTCAGTGTGACTCGGAAATTAAAGGATGAGATATCCAATTCAAACAAATATGATGGGCTGTCTTTAAAAGTAAAAAGGCATATAGAATCTAGACTAAAAAATAATTCCGATTTAATTTCCATTATCAAAAGCCGTAAACAAGAACAACAAAATAAATTAACGGTTGAAATTGGTGTAGAATCACAAGCTTATACCTATTGGGGGTTTATAAATCTAGACACCCCTAACGAAATTGTTTTATACAAAGAGAATAATTTTGTTAATCCTCAACAGTCAGAAAGACTATTTGAAAATGGTGTATTGGTAAAAGTTGCTCCAATTGTCGAAGTAGAAGGTACTCCAAGAAGAAAAAATGACTTAAGTGATTTAGTAAACCAAATTTTACAGAAAGAACAAGAAGTCAAAAATGAAGTTGAAAGTAACAAAGGAGTAGATAATACATTTAGCCGATGGCAAAGTGTTATTGAAATAGAAGAGAAGATAATTAGTGAAAGAAAGCAGAGTTTTGCTTATTCCAAAGTTGAATATGATAGAGATAATCAACGATTAATTGTCAATTTAAGCAATCCTATATCTTTAGATGAATTTGAACAAATTACATCACCACCATTACCTGTAACTATTTCAGTCAAAAGACAATCACCTCCGTATCGTGAAAGTCAGTTTTCTGTAGGAGACATAATCGATGGAGATAAATCCAAAAATGGAGAAATGGTTGTAACATTACATATCAGCATTGGGGATTTTTGTAACCCTGATATATTTGAATCCCTATTAGAAAAAGGGAGAATAGAAACTGATTTTAAAGCGCAGGAATCTGAAATAGGGCGTAGAAGAAAGGCTCTGAGGGCAATTAGGTATGGTGATTCGGAAAATACTACTTTATGCAAAGTTATATCTGACCCTGGTAACTCGCTACCTGTAGAACCCCTACTTATCAATCAATTTTTTAATGAACAACTTGATATTTCACAACAGCAATCTGTATGTAAAGCCTTAGCTACTGAGGATATATTTTTAATCCAAGGCCCTCCAGGAACGGGGAAAACTTCGGTAATTACAGAAATAGTATTACAAATATTACGTAGATACCCAAATGATAAAATTTTGATTTCTTCTCAATCTAATATTGCTGTAGATAATGTATTAACTAGGCTCTCTACTCTCAAGCTTGATTCTATAGATGTTAGAGTTTTGAGGATTGGTAGAGAAGAAAAGATTGAAGATGAAGCTAGACAATTTGAAATAGAAAAAGCAATTATTAACTGGCAGGAATCAATCAGAACAAAATCATTTGCTCATTGGCAAGAATATGAAAACCAGCATCTAGAACTACTTTTGGGTGTAAAGAAAATTGCAGATATTGAATCTTTGAAAACTCTACTTGAGCAAGTCAAGCATCTAACAGAACAGATTAACGAAGCAATAAAAGGCTTTAATTCCGAGTTAGTTATCTCTCCCCTAAATACCTCTTCGCAACAGGCTGCTGATCTAGCTTGCGAGTTTATATATGAAAAGCTGTTATTAGAAGAAAAAATATTAGGAAGAATTAAAGATTATGTAGAAAAGTTTGGTATAGAATATCCAGAGAAAAAGTTACTATCTTATTGGATAGATGAAGAGTATAGGCGGTTGCAGGCTGTTCTAGGCGATAATAATGAACACTACAAAAACTTTTTTAACTTAAGAAAGTTAAAAGAAGAATGGAATGAAAGGCTAAAACGAAAACAAATAGATTTAGTATCAATATTTTTAGATGGTGTCAACGTAGTTGGTGCTACCTGCTTAGGTATTGCTAATCTCAAAGATTTGAAGTTTGATTGGGTGATTGTTGACGAGGCTGGTCGTTCTACTGCTCCAGAAACTTTTGTACCAATGGCAAGGGGCAAGAAAATAATATTGGTCGGCGACCATAAACAGTTACCACCAATCATTGATAGAGATTTACAAAACCGGGTACTAAGTGAAAAAGATATTGAAAAACGCGCACTGGAGATAAGCCTTTTTGAATATCTATATGAAGAATTACCAAAGACAAAGAAAATAACACTCAACCATCAGTACAGGATGCACCCGGATATCGGGAATCTAGTTAGTACATTATTTTATGACAGGCAGGTTAAAAGTGAGCTTGTTGAGCCAAATACCAAACAGCACCAGTTAAGCCAATTTAATAAAAGCGTCTACTGGATATCAACAAGCGATGTCAGCATCGAAAAATCAAAAGAAAGAAAAAGTGGAAATAGTTACAGCAATAGTTATAATGCCAATCTCATCAAGGCTATTTTGGATAAGATTCAGCAGAATTGTCAGTCTAGCAATTTGTATAAAGAAGTTGGTGTCATAGCGGGCTATGCTTCACAAATAAGTACACTAGAGGCAACAGTTGCACCTCAAAATAAAAGTTTGTGGAAAAATATTCATATAGCCATGCACACAGTTGATGCCTTTCAAGGAAGAGAATGTGACATCATTATTTACGATTTAGTAAGAAGTAATCAACGAAAGCAACTAGGATTTACTTCCGATGACAGACGCTTGAATGTAGCTTTATCTCGCGCTAAACAGCTACTAATTATAGTAGGCAATGATGTGATGGCTTATGAAGGTAGAACTCCAAGCAGGCTTCCTAATCCTTTCAAACCACTAATTGAATATATTGATAGTAACCCAAAAGCTTGTGAAAGATTAGCATCTAGTCAATTTATAATTTAATATATCTACCTACAACAATGTCTGATTTAACTATCGATTTTCAAAATAAAATCAGAAAATATCACTCACTTCCTGAAGCTGTAGTGATTGATTACAAAAAAATTGGGTATCCTTTTTATGTAGTTATACTTGATTTGACTTATTTATCTAATAGAAATTTAGAGCTTCAAGAAGAGTTTGTTATTAAATGTATTACAAACGGGTTAGTAAACCAAAATCAAATATCTAATTTTTTAGGTGTAGATGACCATTTTGTAGAGAAAGTGTTATCGGGGTTAATCTCAAAAAATCTTGTAACAAAAGAAGAAAATTTCAGAGCGACGGAAATAGCACTAGATGCTCTTGAAAGACAGACAGTATTGGATACTGTTTCTGAGACAGAAACATTTTATATAGATGCTTTAAATGGAAAGCTATATGATTACTTTCAATTCAAAAAAGTAGGCAATAATGATGCCTACTTATTAAAGGCAGAAATTCCTAAACCCAGGAAAGGTAAAGTAGAGGATGTTATTAATTACTATGAAGAAATTGAAAAAGCTTTAGGGACATTAAGTAGGCAAAATCGAGTTGAACTAATACAAGTCAATAATATTGAAAAAATTTATACACAATGGCATGAAGTCATTTTAGTTTTTTATAAAAATCATCCAGATGATACTGAAGTAGGATATGAAACTTTTTCAAGAGATTCTATTCAGGTAGACTACAGAAAAACTATAGAACAACTATATGCTCAAGGTCAAAAAGTACTTAATGATATACTGCGCTTTGATATAACTAATAATGAAGAGAAAGCAGAAATAGAAAATTCAAATAATGAAGTAATTAAAGGTGTTTTTAAAGATGATATTCAAGCCGTAGAACGACTCACTATAAAAATTAATGCTCTTAATGAAACCGATTCATTTACAGATAATCAAATTCACTCAATTAATGAGCAAAGGGAAACCCTGAGTAAACAACTTAAGGAGATAAAAACTCAAAGCAAGATTTCAGAGATAATTCACACTTCAGAGCATCGTAACTATCTGTTCAAAGCTTTAAAAGAAGCTAAAAATCGAATAATGATAATCTCTCCTTGGATACGCAGTAATGTGGTTGATATTAATTTTCTAGCGAAATTAGAAGATACATTAGTTAGAGAATGTCAAGTATATATTTTATACGGAATTAAACAAAAAAGTGGCTGGGGTCAGCAAAATGATCCATTTGCTATTAAACAATTAGAAGATTTAGCAAGCAAATATAAAAATTTTAAGTTTGATAAAGTAAAAAATACTCACCGTAAAATTATTGTATGTGATGATAAGTTTGGCATAGTGACAAGCTTTAACTTTTTATCATTTAGAGCTGACCCCAGCCTAACCTATAGGGATGAATTAGGTGTTATTCTCAGAGACAAAGAAACTATTGATAGTCTATTTCAAAGTGGACTTTCGCTGTTATCTTAGATTGTTTTAAATGATGAGCCAAACGATCGGTGGCGGCGGAGGATTTATTTATCATATTGGGACTTAAATCAAGCCAGAGCAAGCTGCCTAAAAACTGATTCTACTTCCTCAAACTGGTTTTGAATCTTTGCTCGAATCGCCGTTTTAAGTTCCTTCAAAGAGCAGTCTTTACCCCCTATCTTTTGAGGAAGGTGCAAATCGCGGCAAACTTTTCGAGCTACACGAAGGGTTAATGTTTCAAGAGAAACTAGTAACTTATCAGAAATTGCTACTTGTATTATTTCTTCAGACTTTAGAGACACAGACAAATTCAGTTCAAGTTGCTGATAATTAACTGAACTCTGACGATGATATTTATCCACTGCTTCATGCACCCATTGAGCAGCATTCCGTTTGAACCAAGCTACAATATTTGGTAAAACTGGGGTACTATCCTCACTGACAAATTGACCAACATCAAATAGTTCAAGCTGTACGCTATCACCATATTTAAGTAACTTCATGGCAGCTTGGTTTAATTCGTCTGCTTTCTGAGCAAGAGTAGGTAGATAGTAACTAAGCTGGCAGGAAATTTGATTTAATAGCTGCACTGTTTTTTTAATATTGGCTGTAACTGCATCATCACTCAATCCATGCCGAACCACTAAACCTACTAGACGAGTAGCACGGCTTAACTGTTTATTCGCCCAATCTACTAAGTGATTAGTAGAAAGATCCGCATAATATGAAGAGAAATTAGTAGCTTTTAGAATGTTGTACAAAGCTTCAATCTCTGAAAATATCTGAGCGCGATAATTGAGATGAAACATTATATTTTTGGGTGGTAAAATTCTTATTTTTATTTTATCAATTTTTCAGATAAACTATCATTTCTATATTTGATCCAAAGTTTAAATAACATTCATTATTTCTATGAATAATTTTTTAAAATATTGTTTACTTATACTTGCTAAGAAATATTTGCTAAACTTTTTAAAAAATACAGTAATAATTTTCTGAATTTTAAAGTCAAATAGTCACTATCAAGCAATCATAAATAACAGTTTTGCATCTATTACCAGCATTAATTTTTACTATCTCAAGTATTCATTTTAATGTGGCTTACCATCTGCAACGCTGCTCTTTAAAAAGAGTGCGTCTAAGTTATATCAAGGTGACTGCTCAAATCAAACGGCAGTAGCAGTTCTTAATCAACCTAAATACCTCAAGACAATTTAGTTGTAATTAGCTCGTGGTTAATTTCGTATTCTAATTAGAATTTGAAATTTAACTCAAGACGATTCAGTTCATTTGTAATTGTCTCCCTTCACAAGATAAGCAATGGCAGTTCATGACTTAACTGCATTTTTAGCCTGCGGCAGTAACTAACCAATCGCACATCACAGATTTACACCCATTTACAAAATTAACAGCCACCTGCCACTGCCCCAAGTATCCATTCCAAAACGGCTCACCCTCAGCCACGCCGACACTCTCCCCGATTTTGTCAACTAGCTGTTGATAAAATTCCCCTGCATCTTCTAGACCTTGCTGTAATTTCAGCTTTAACCCAGTCCACAGCTTTGATTGATTGCCTGTCTGTATTTCGTTATGATGAAGCGACTCATGATTGTCAGGCTTTATTGGGTGTTCCATACCCAAGTGATTTTTATATATATAAGAAATACTATGAGGGTGTGGAACGCTATCAAATGCTGATGGTGACACAGTTGAGAGAACTTCTGGAGTTGGTGCTGTTGAGGGTTGTGTCAGATGTTCTTGATGTAAATCACTGTTTTGAACAGCTGCTGCTTGTGCTTTTTCTATGACTCCTGCCAAAGTTGGCGTTGGGGCCAGCTTGTCTATGTGAGCCATGATTGCTTGTAGCATTTCCCAATGCTGGCGATTTAGCTGATAAACATGACCTTTTTTGCGAGTTTTTGTACTTTCGCGCTCAATACATAGGGTATCTAGAATTGACCCAAGTATTGCACTATTGCTGACTTTAAACGCTCCATTCTCGCTTTTCTCTAACGAAACTGTAAATCCTAGTAAACGTTTAATACTGTATCTATGCTCTCGTGCTAGGTCTGCCACTGCCACAACTTCCGAAGAATTATTGGTGTACCTCCATCCTTGAACCAGTTTCTCGATGATTTCAGGAATACCTAACTCATGAAGTAATTGCCGCTTTGCTGCATAAAAACTCTGGTCGCCGATATCTGGGTTATATTGGCGATCTGTGAGGTCGTAAGCTACAGCTGTCTGCTCGTCACCAAGCAAGATTTTGAGCATTTTTGCACCGCGAGTCAGGTTCTTAGTGCGTTGCAATTTGACAATATCCTCTGTAATCTCCAGCCCAGTGTCCCGGTGCAGCCGTGTTTTTTCCAGTCGGTTACGTTCTGCGCGGTTGAGGTTGCCACTGTTAATCATGGCTTTCATAAATTCTGCCTCGCTCATCATTTGGGACTGTGCGATCGCCCGATCTTGGGCTGATTTAATTTGTTTTTTCTGTTCTAGATAAAAGTTGCCCTCATCAGTAGTCATTGGTTGGTCATGGTCGTTTGACTCAATTTTCAAGGTAAAACCAGCATCAACCAATAAATCATGTAGCGTAGAGGAGGGATTTGCTTTACTGGCATTCGCACGAGCAATAATGCCTAGCTTGTGTTGAATCCAGGGCAGATCGTCAGGGCTAATGTCACCTTTAGCAGTCGGTAAAATTCCCTGTTCTATTAAGGGGCCTATTTGGTCAATTGATGCAATTAATTTATCAGTATCTTGCACATTTTTCAATAAATCTGAAAGTAAAATATCCTGGTTAATTTCTAATCTTCTACATTTGGGATTTATCCAAACTGTGATTTCACATTCAAGACGATAACGAAAAAGCATTTGCGCTTGATCTGAAGCACTTAAAACATCACCAGAGAAGAAAGCATAACATTTTTCAAAGTGGGACATCTCAAAACTTAATGCTGTTCCCATTGTCATCGTGTAACCTAGTATTTGATAATCTGGATAAATTTCATCAGCTTTTTGAATTAATTCTTTAATTCCTGGCTCATTACTGTTATCCCCATGAGCGAAAAACATAGATTTATCGGGTATTCCTCCTTCTAATAATTGCTGCTCAATGGCTAATAAATCTGTTTTATTCTCACAAGGTATGATGATGTTATGACCAGCTTTGGCAGCATCAATTAATTTGGTTAGCACCTCATCTTTATATTTGTTACAGTTAAATATTATTGGTTGACGGTTAATTCCTTTTTTTCCTTTGTGGTAAATAATAAAAGCCGGATGATTATCACCGCGTACTTGTTCAATGTAGTTTAAAGTTTCATCACATAAATCACGGTCGCTACCAATGACATAAACAGCATTTCTTATCAGCCATTCTAGTTTTATTCGGGCTTTTACTCTTAGTGTACCTTTGAGGTTACTATTAGTTTGGATTGACCTCAAAACCTGCTCTATTTCATCCAGAATTAAGATAAATGGTTCGTCTTTAGTCCATCGAGGGGGGTCAAACATGGCAGCTAAAGAGATATCTGTAATAGCTAATCTAGGAGCAGATGTTACACCTAATTGTAAATCTTTTAATTCGTGATGATGGAAGCAATCAAACTTAGGAGCAGTGTTAGAAAGTAAGGCATTTAAATGAGCGACTTGAATAATTTTATGTGGCCACTGCCGACACCAAGCACTTAGCAAAAAGCTCTTACCTATACCCCAATCACCTTTTATACCAATGATTCCCGGTGGTATACTTTGAAGTTGAATTGAAGGGAGAAACCCATTTTCAATGCTGATTTGGGCAGTCCGCGTCAAGTTAAACTTAGCAATATGCTGACGTTGAATTTCATATTGGGCTTTCGGGTCTTTTTGCCAAAAATCTTCTGTTTCTGGAGCAACTTCATTTGTAACTACTATGGCATCCTTGCAAAGTGCTATTTCAGTATTGAGTGCTTGAAGTAACTCATTGTTTGGTATTACTTTTGCTGCAACCCAATCAGCAATGTCACCACCAGGAGGACACTGCGGCCATAATCTTAATGGGTCAATTACAATAAAAGGAAGCTGAATCTTAGCTGCTGCAATTGCCAACTTTTGAGCCTTTTTCCGCCCCGGTTCGTCATTGTCGGGGAAATACACAACACCAACAACGCCACAATCTTTAATTTCTTGCAGCCCCACCAACAGCAATTCATCAGACCAGCTACCACCCTGGAAAGTGAAACTCACTCTTTTAAGAACCGAACGAGTAATGTCAACGCACTTCTCACCCTCATTCCCTAATACCCATTTGCCTGCGCCAAAGGAGCGTATTTCATCAATGCGGTAAGGATGCCAAGCTTGCTCTCCCTTGCCTTTTGCTATTTCACCATCAGCAGTGCGGTGGTGAGGAATTGTTATTTTACTGCCGTCTGACTTTTCAATTCTCAGCACCCACTGATTAGGAGAATATGGGTAGATGATTTCAAAATTTCTACCTCTGGCCACTCTCTTCGGTGGGCTAACTGGATGCGGTAACGTGGAGAGTGCGATCTCACCTTTTGGTATTGGTGCAGCAGCTGGTAATTTTGGCGTTTGTTCTACACGCTTAAGTTTTTTATTGATATAAGGAGGGTGTAGGACAGTTTCACCTATTACTTCTGCCCAAGGGCGAATAGCTTCTCTGATATCAGAATTCGCGCATTCCTGCCCCCAACAGTGATATTTGCCGCTTTTTGGGTCAATTGTCAAGCTGCCTTCGCACACCGGACACACATAACGGTGCTTACCTTTTTTGGGGGTCAGCCGATCTATAAAATTTCTAATGTCGAACTGCTCTAAGGAGGTCATAGTTTGGCCCCCTTTGTTGCGATCGCTCTAACTTCTAAGCACTCGTTACCATTAATTTCAATTGTTTTCTCTTGTAGCACTTTCGTATACTCCGATAATGTTTGCGTTCATCGGAGCTACCCAGTTTTATCGGGTGTTGGGTCTGATACCAATTTGCAATTCGCAATACTTCGGCTGCGCTCAGTACAAGTTCGCAATTCAAAAACCAAGATGCAGCAAAGCTTTCAGAGTTTGCATCTGGAGCAGATTTTTCGTGAAATGGTATGACTCCCATTACCCGGATTTCGGGCGACACTAGCTCTTGCTAAAACCAATGAGGTTTTAACTATGCTAATTTGCCCACACTATGCAGACATTGTTACACTCAAATTGCTATAATATGCGGTTTGCTACTTTTTGAGCAGATGATGTCTGCTGATGGGTAGCTAACCGATTTCCTCTTTGCTATTTTGATTTTCAAAATGCAACTGACCGTCAGATATATTCACAGATGACGGCGGTTTTGCTGTGTTATTAATTCCTAAAACTTGTTGTACGAATCCCCATACTTGACTTTGGGTAGTTCTAATAGACTTCTGATGCCAAGCATGACTTAAAGGGGCCAGAGAGTAGCAAAGAATTTTCTGCAAGTTCTTTTCCCTTTGCAACTCTGTATCTTCGTGTTCTTCTGGCCTGTTGCTTCTGGGGTTAATGGAAGTGAGTATTAACTTATTTTTATAAGTCAAAGAACTATCTTTAAATTTACTTATGAAGATAGTTGGATTTGTGAAATTTAGCATTGGTAAATGACCACATTTAGGGAATTTTGTAACAATTTGATGCACTTTTTTTTGAGAACACAAAAAAAAGGGCATAGTTGACCGCCCCTTGTGGTAACATTGCCTCAAGGGTGGAGTCATGGTGGAGCATGGTGGAGTCCAGTAAAGTCCTCTAGATTCGTAAGCCTTTATTAGTCATCAAGATTAGGTTTCCTGACCCTCGCAAAGTCGTTTCGCCTATCTTTTTGTCTAACGGCCCCCTTAAATTTGATTGCCTGAATATTACTGTTTGCCTAGCTCATCCTCCTTTTGATATAGGTTGGTATCAGCTTGGTGAAAAACCGATGTAAATAGGTTATCACTCTTCATATCTCTGTCAAAGAAAAATTTTTGATACGTCGTCGCTTGTTTTCTCCGATTCTTCACTCTTGGCAATGGAATCGGCGTATAACCGAGTAGTTTTTGGCTGATGAAGTTGGATTGTATATTTTTCATCATTACAAGCCACTGCCACCGTTGCGATCGCACCAAGATTTAGGATTTCCATTTTTGGTCAGCTTGCTGAAGATTTTAAGCATTTTTACTTACCAGCCTCCAGCATCTTAGCGACTGTCTGTGAGTCAAATTGATTCAAAGAATCCACTAATTCCTGAAACCGCCGATATTTGTCCTCTGCCCATTGGTCGGGGGTGTACCCTAAAACCTCACAGAATTTGATGTAATCTGTGCGCCAATGAAAATTTCCTAAAAGAGTCTTAAAAGAGTCAGCAATACCCAAGGACTCTAAGCTAAGGTTTGATTGCTGCTCGGTAGTGTTATCCTGTAAATTTTCCATATTAAGAATTGCGATCGCGTGAGTTGACAAATGTTTACCGAATCAAGAAAAAGTAAGAAATGGAATGCGTAAAAATTAGTTACATAAGCTGGGAGCAAGGGTAGTAGGAGCAATTACTGTTCACACTCTTGTGTGCAGTCGAACCTATGTTAGTGGGCTGGCAGATTGAAAAATCTGTTCAGCCGTCAGAGCCAATTCGGGAAAAGTTAGAGATTCGATGCGATCACTGCCTCTAAATTGAGCAACTTGGTACTCACCATCGATTAATTGATAAATGGATATAGTAGGCAGTTTAGGATTGCCGATAAACTTTCTAGCGCCTATAGCGGCATAATCTATAATCCAATATTCAGGAATACCTATAGCTTCATAATCAGCTAATTTTTTGTAGTAATCATCTCGCCAATTACTGCTAACAACTTCAACAACTAATGGAATAGATGCAAACTGAGATACAGTCGATTCCTTTTTCCATAAAGGCTCATTCACCAAATTTTGTCGATTGATGATTAATATGTCTGGTGAATAAGCTGATTCACCTTCAGGTGGTTTGACTAATACAGTTTTTGGGATGTAATAAGGTAAATTTAAACGCTTGATATCAGCAGATATTTCTAGTGCTAAAAAACCTACAACATCTTCATGGTCGCCCGTTGGTTGTGCCATTTCAACAATCACGCCGTCATGTAATTCATATCTTGTGCCTTCAGGTCGCCACGCTGCAAAATCTTCAAAGGTTACTAGTTTACGTAAGGCTTGAATCATAATTTATTGCCTTTAGTAGTCGTTTTGCTCATACCGTCTTTTCGTTCTCCTGTTTCATCTTCCCGCTTCAATCATTTTGGCGATCAGCGATCGCAGTGAAAATTGGGATAAATTTACGAATCGGTATCAATGTTGTTGCCTTAATCATCAAGCGCGATCGCCTGTCTTGATATTTAGTTACATTAGGTGGTAGTAGAGGATGCGGTAGCCATTACTGTTCACCATAGATGTGCGGTCGAGCCTAATTCTGTGGGTCAATTCTGGTTAGCTGTAATAAAATTGCCCCAAGCTGGTTTAACGCCGCGTTATTAGTGCGCTGATTCTCATCAAAATTTAGTTGATGTTGTTCAAAATTTCTTTGTAGTACTTCTGTATTTTCTCGTAATTCAAGTAACACATCATTGAGAATTGCATCTCTAGTAAAAATATTCTGTGCTGTACTGAGTAAACTATCTAGCTGTTCTTGGGTGTTGTTTTGTCGTTGGGCTAATTCTGCCAAAATCACATTAGTAGTTGCCTGTTGATTTGCAATACGCTCTAGCGTGGATTCGATACGGTCTAGGCGGCTTGGTTGTTCTGGTGTGTTGGTCATGCTGTTTCTTTGCTCTGACTGGATTCAGGTTTAGCTACATAGTCTTTAATAAAGCTGAGTAAAACATCTTTCATGTTTTTCCCTTCCCTGGCTACGACAAGTAAGAAAGATGGTGAGTAACATTTAGTTACATTAGGTGGTATTAGAGGATGTGGTAGCTATTACTGTTCACCCTACATGAACGGTCGAACCTCATAACCCACTGCCACCATTGCGATCTCGCAGTATCCGCAAGATTTCACGAACATCATTTTTTAGTTCTGCTAAATCTGCTGTATGAGCATTCAATATTTGGGTGTGTTCTGCCTGGACGGTGAGAATTTGAGCGATCGCTACTTGGCTAGTGCCGATTGTACCTGTAAGTAATTCCAGGCTGCTGACTCTTTGTTGCGGTGTTTCTGTCATGCTGTTTTTTCTTGGGTCTGTTCTTTTGGGGGCAGTTCACCACGTTCTCTTGCTTGTCTCATTGCTACTTCAAGTAGAAATGCAGCCAATGTAGCTGTTGGCCTGCCTTGGATTTGGGCTAATAACTCTAAATCTTCAAACACATAATCCGGTACGGTTACTGAAAATTTTTTACTCACAGACTTATATATATTTTGAGTCACATCATACCTCAATTTTACTCTTTAGCTTCTGTAAAGCAGCTTAGTAGAAGCCTTTTGGATACTTTTCTATGCTATCTTCCAAAAATATTCCATATAGAATATTTAAAGCTGCTAAATAGATGCTAACATGAATTTATCAGCAATCGATCAGCAACCAGCTACTAATTAGTGTCCGACTAGTACCCCAAAGAAAAGTACTGCAAGGGGTTTAGCGATTTGACGCTATATTGTGCTGCTTAATTTATCGATGATTAGCTAATTAACTATTAATTCATGTTTATTGCTGTATGACCCATGAAACCTAGACGCTGTAAGCATTCCACCGATTTAGATTTATTCATTGAATTTCCAGCGACCAAAACACATTTGGCCAATTTGTTGGGTGTAGCTCGTTCCACCCTTTGCACTTGGGAAAACATAGCATTCTGGCGTATTGAGTCATTTCGTAATGCTTACCCCAAAGCCTATGACGGAACTATTGACAGAGAATCGCCCCTAAGCCCTTACCAAGCCTGGGTTTTAAGTCGTGTAGGGCGGCTTATGGCACAGCTTAGACGTTCTGAACGGGTAAAAGGGTACATCTTGAAAAATCAGCACGATTTTAGTCGCTATCGCTATCAACAGGCATTCCAGCAAATCCAATTAAAAAAGGGAGCGTAAATCATGCCACGCACAGCTAAATCAAAGCCCACACCAGTACAAAACACAATTAGCATTCAAGATGCTGTTAACCAATTAGGAACCAATGAACAAGACCTAAGACTGGCATTGATAGACATTCGCCCGGATGACTTCGACACAGTGAAAGCCTTACCAATGCTAGATTTTGAGGCAGTTGCAAAGAAAATCAAAACTTCCATACAGCCACAGTTGCCAGCACATAGCGAAAATTTAGAAAGCCCTGAAACGCATACACTGCAAGCATCACAAACAGCCACAGAAAAGCCACAAAACACCTTATATGTACCCCGTCCCCCACAGCAACAGATAACCAATCCTAGCCAATCCCCAATACCCAATACTGGCTTATCTTTAGTTGAGCAGTTAGCCAAACAAGCCAGTGAGGAGATAGCGGCTGTAGATGCGATCTCTCAAGTTAAAAATCAGTTGATCATTAATAACTTGGCTATTCGCCAAAGCGAGTTAACAGAAGCCATCAACCAAAACTGGCAGTATCAAAAACAAGAGTATCTGGGAGCGATTAGAGATTTAACCAGCTTGCGTAAACAACCTGTAGAAGTCACACCAGATGAAACCAACTTACACCAAGAAATTGATGAGATTATCAACGAACTGGGAAAGAACCTTATTGTATGACGACCAATGTCTTACTGTTGCCCTTTGACCTTTTGAACGGACTACTAGAGAAAATTTTTAAGTTTATTTATTGAGTGCAACATGAATACTCAACCACTGCCAGAACTGATTGCACAGTCACAGCAACTACTCACTCAAATTCGACAACACCCACAGTTTAAAATTTTGCGCTTTGACTGTGATGTGACTATTGGAGATGTTTGTCAATTTTTCAATACGCTCCAATACTCGACTACTGACTTAGATGTATCCAGACTCGAAGGTTTTAACGAATAGATATCAGGGTTTAAGCTCTCAAAAAAATTGAGAGCTTGAGCATCAGATACACCTCAATCTTAACCATGAATGATGACTTAAATCGCCAAATTGAAAACGCTAAAACTGATGAGGGTGAACTCAACGAAGTATTAGAAAAATACGACCTAGATGAGCAATTAGCGCAGGAATTTAGCGACATAGACAAAGCATTTCGCCAACTAGAAATTCGCTATCAATCACTAATTAACGCGAGAAAGTTCTTGAACAATGGCTAAAATCGACACCACTAAAGCAGCTGCTCAAGCCGTAGCTGAAAAACTTGCTAGAGGCAAAAGCACAACGGGTGCAACCACTACTAGCCCGAATACCGTTGCTGTGACCATAGATAGCCGCATCCCTGGTTTACTGACTGTTACCCCTGAAATGCTCCCAGCGATGATTCCAGCATTTCACCCAAGCAACTATCACATCGCTGACCCGCTTAATCCTCCTGAGAGTCTACCCCAAGCCACAGAAGCCCAATTAGATAAGGGGATGAAAATTTACGAGGGCGCGACACGAGCGTTAAAACTCACCGGGGCAGCATTCGACCTCACACGCGAGAAGTTTACCGTAGTGGGTAAACACGCTAAAGCTTTTGGTGCTGGCATCCAGGCAGCTACAGAGCTTGAGAAAGTTAAGGGTAATTACCTTGATTATCTTAATCAAAAAGAGGTCACTGACCAAAAATCTGTGACTTTAGATGTGTCTAAGGTTCGTACAGTTACAGAAAATAACATCGCAGTTCATAGCAAAGATGAACTCAGTCAAAAACTAAAACAGGCAGAAATCAAAGCTGAGGAATCAAGATTAAAAACTGTTGAAACTGAAGGTAAATTATCTAGTTTTAAAGCTCAATTAGGCGATTATCTAGAGGTGAAAAAATGAAAAAAACTACTAACAGATATCTTGAGAATTTGTTGCCAGATGAGGTTGATTAATTAAAATTTTCAATGAATCAAATTCATTATGAGGTAGATAGTGATTCAGAAAATTGGGCAACAGAGTTAGGTAAATTATATGTTTTGCGCTATGGATACCCAAATGATATCGATACATTTTTGGGGATTGAAAGTAGTTTAATTTACTACTTTAAAAAAACTGAGGAGTAAGCAAAATGATTTCGCTGTATTTCGGCTTAGGTGCGATTTGTGGTGGTTTTGTCACTTACTTAGTTGCTGATGCCAAGCTACAAAAAGAGCTGAGAAAGGCTGCTAAAGTTGCCAAAAGTGCCAGCGATAACCTTCACAGTGTAATCAATAAATATGAAGATTCCAAAGCTCAATTAAATATACTAGTGCATCAATTAGAAGGTTTAAAAGATGAGCTAAAAGAAGCCAGAAAAACTATCAATTCGTTAGGTCATGCCAAGATTGAAAGTAGTGTAATGGTTGCTCACTTAAATTCTAGATTAGAAGAATATCAAGCTAAACTGACTCAAATTTTTACCCAATCCCAGAAAGATAAACAACAAATTGAGTATTTAGAAACTGAGATTGAGCAATGGGAAGCTAATTTTCAATCTCAGGTTGATATAGAAGCTAACAAACGCTTTCAACTGGCTAAACAAACCGAGTTAGAGAAAATTTACTTTGAGCATGATTCTATTACCTCTGAAGCAATGCAGTTGTTTAGACGGCTGCAAAATTGGGGTGAGAAGGTAGCTCATGGTCATACCTCCAAAGCTGAAATTATCAAAAGTTTAGCCAGTGGTTACAACCAAAACTTAGATGAAGTCAGCAAGGCGATCGCTTCTGAACGTCAAAACTATCTAGAGCAAATTGAACTACTCAACGAGCGCATAGCCCAACTGCAACGGGAACTGCAAGGGGATATACTGGAACCCGTTTATGGTGAGTTTGGTTTTGATGCCAACGGACGGATAGCAAACGCGATCGCCTCTTGGCTATGGTTTCAAAAACAAATACCTCTTTTAGTTACGGGCATAGAGGAGACTGACGGAGTAATAACAGCTGGCTACTGTTATAGTCGGTCAATTTCACCCCATGCCCTCGCCAAATTAATCAAAGATTGCTCATCAGAAATAACCAGAAATTTAGGTATTTACAGCATTGAGTCTGCTAAGAAGCTGGCTTTCACTGATTGCCTTGTAGTGAAGTTCCGCAAGGATAGGCCAGTAAGAAAAGCTGATAAAGGTAGTCTGTACCGTAGTCAGCAAGATTTTATAAACTATCTACTCTCTCAGCCGATTAGGTGGCGAATTGTCGGGGAGCCAGGCGCGGGTAAAACTCCCACAGTCTTAGTTTTAATGTCACATCTACTAAAGCGTGGCTTCTTAAACGGCAACACTCCCAATGGTAAAAAACTGGAATTTACAGAGTTTGGTTTTTGTAATCCATTGGCAGGAATTAGCGTCAAAAACTCCAATGATTTAGACTTCTGTCTAAGTTGGCAAAGTGCCAGTAAAGGGTTTAAGGGCTTGGCTGATGAATACAACTTTCGCAAGTCTACTACCAATTTACAGTATAAGGATTCTGTGGGCTACATCTGGGTTTGTGACGAGTTTGATAATGCTATTGATACCGTTGGAAGTGATGGCGGTAAACAGTTTAAGCAAGTCCTCAAAGATGGCGGTCACATTAATATGGGTGTCATTATTATGGGTCAATCTGGGATGGTTGCCAGTACGAAAGGACTGACAATTGATGACCAAAAAATGCTGACCAACGTTTATATTGACCCTGTAAGTATCAGAACATTTCTGACTCAATATGGTGAAAGGTTTTACTCAAAATCAACAGTAGAAAAAGCTCTAGCCACACTGGAACAGCTTGAATTAGAGATTGAAGAACAAAATGAAACTATTTGCGATACAGCCAGAGAATTTAGAGTAGCTATGGTAGTGGCTGACCGTTCACCAGTGTTTTACCAGTTACCCTACTTCGATACTATTGACATTGATTTAACTGCTTATCAAGAGTCAAAAGTTCAAATAGCAAGGCTTAGGCAGAATCCTTTAATTGATACACCTACAACTTGCCCCCAATGCCAAAGCCAGAACATTAAGAAGAACGGTCGATCTGGGAGTAAACAGCGTTATTCATGTCGTGACTGTGGTAAAAACTGGCTGGAGGCATAGGTATGGAATCTTCCTACTTTAGCAATGGATATCAGCCTAGAAATGATCATGAGCCAGGATACATTTATTTAATGGAGGCAGAAGGTTATCACGGTTTAATCCCTGGTTTCTACCTGCGTCGTTGCAAAATTGGTTTATCTCGAAATCCTCAACTAAGATTAGAAAATTTTCACGCCAATCAGCCACCATGCAACATTAAAATTCTCACTACTGTTTACGTTCAAGACATGGCAGAAGTCGAGACACAATTGCACAATCAGTTTAAACATTGTCAGGTTAAAGGCTTAGTCAAAAGCCGCGAATGGTTTGACTTTAACCCTTTGCAAATGGCAATGGTAAGATATGCAATTGCCAAATATGACATTCATGTTTTCACTTTTGATGAACTGCCAGTTCAATTAATTCTGTTATGTCTCTTAGGATTGTTGAGTCTAGGAATAATAACAGGAAGATTGACTAGTCAACCAGTGACACAATCACAAGAACAATTAAAAACTGAGTAAGTTAACCAGATTTTATTAATTGTTAAAAATTTGAAGAAAAATCGCTTCAATTTCTTCAAGAATTTATTTGTGTTAGCAATAAATATTCGGACATTAGTAGAAAATCAATGGAGTTGTAAAGATGACTCAAAGTTTAAGCATAGAGGAAATTCAGATAATTCTTAGAGCCATAGAAATAATCCTAAGAATGTTGCAAGCTAGGCAGGAATATACAGATATAGAAGCCACTGAAGAATTTACCATTTCCAACGATTTTAATTTGTTGGATGTAATTAATTCATTGGGTGAAATTCAAGAGGCCATTGAAAACTTTAAATCTGCTCAATCTCAAAGCACAGAAAGTAACGGAGCATGAAACAGCCTTGCTGCTATCTACTGAAACTATCCGCACCTTTAGGTACAAAAAAACATTCGGCTAGATATTATCTTGGTTCTTGCGCTAATCTGAATAAACGTCTAAAACAGCATAAACAAGGGACAGCCGCAGCTTTTACCCGTGCTGCCAGGGATAGAGGAATATTTTTTTAAGTTGTACGAGTCTGGGCAACAGAGACTTTACAAGAAGCTCGACAGCTAGAAAGAAAGCTGAAAAAGCAGAAAAATCATGCAAGATTATTGCATTCAAAAAAGTTTCTATCAACACCTGAAATTAATATGTGAGCTACTACGCTTTTGTACTTAATTTTTCTGTACAAATTTCGCTTAACCAATTGCGTTTTAGTTCATTTTTCACTAGCTTGTATCAGCAAATAATAGCTTTATGGAACTTTTAATATGCCTATATTCACCTCGTATTATGCAGGTCAAATTAAGGGAGAAGCTGTTTCTATTTCGCTGAATCCTCCCCCCAATTGGAAAGGTAAGCACTTACCCCTATTCGCTCCAACTTCTGAATTGTTACGTTGGTGGAAATCTTCAGCCAAAGATATCGCCGCGCAGTCAGAATATAAGAGGGAGTTCAGAAAAATTTTGGATTCTCGGCAACAGTTGATCCAGTTGTGGGTAAACAAACAGCAGTCTAATCCACAAGATATGACGCTGTGCTGTTTTGAAAAGAGTAGCGATTTCTGCCATCGGCATCTTGTTGCAGAGGAAGTATTACAAAAGCACTTGCCCCAGCTATGGGGCGGGGAAGTTGAAATTTCTTCAACACCACAACTCAACTTTATACAAGGTGCAACAATCAACCACTCTGCGATATATTCGCCCCTGGTGTTGTCGCTGATTGAAAAATGTCATTCGTCGGGTTATCCGGTGCAGTGCGATCGCACCCCTTGTGGATATTATCGGGTATCTCTGCACGGTGAAGATTTAGGCGAATGGTCAGAATTAGGAGTTTTAAGTGTTCTGTCTTCTTTGCAGCATGAGTTTTATCGGCAACGTCTTGTACCGTCATTGGTCAATACTACGGCGATCGCTAAAGTTAAAGAAAATCAGGAGTTTGTAACAGCTAAATCCGAATCTCCCAATTTGATTACGAGCCTTGGGAAACTGGAGGGGCAAGAGTTAGCCCAGATTCAGGATTGGTGCAAGTGGATTAAAAATCAGATGTTTCCGTCTGTTTCAAAATACGCTGATGGTCGTTTGGAGTTGCATCTGCGGCGGTTCGTTAGTCTTACTAGTGCGAAGTCGGGAAACAAGGCTGAGGTTAAGTTAATCGAACCTGGGTTGTATCCTGGTTCGTTTGTTATTGAGGAATTAGGAGAGAAATTGTTGCCGAATTTTCATCAAGCACTAGTTTTGTTTTACCCAGCCGGGACGCAAATTAAGGTACACCGTGACTCTCCAGCTTACGCTTCGGGGGCAGCACAGATAAACGTGATGGGTCGAGCGCGATTTTTTATTTCTGGTTGTCAGAATGTGCGGCTCCTAGAGTCATACTGGCTTGAGGAAGGAGATTGCATCAGCTTCGACAACAAGCAGCCGCATGGCATTGAACGAGTGCAAAGCGCGAGATGGTGTATTTGCTTCTTCAAACTCAAACCAGAGTACCTGGAAACTTCAACAGTTAAACAGATGAGTCTAGTTTCTTAGCAAGTGCCTTAAGAAAACTAGTTATAGAGTTAATTACTGGTTTCGGGTGATATCATAACTGGTTATTGACTTGAGAAACTAGTTCTTTTAATGTAGAACTAGGAGAAAGTCAAATATGAGTTACGTCACCAAACCAGTACCATTAATGGAAATGCAAAAAGAAAAACTTGTTAGCATTAAAGCTTATGAATCAGATTTAGAAAAACTCAAAGAATTACAAAAACTTTGGTCGATGCGTACTCAACAAGAAGCAGTAAGCAAATTAGTCATGTCTGGGGAAGAAGTTATTAACTTACAGCGCAATTTGTTAGAAGCGCAGAACAGAATTAGTCAGTTAGAACAACAATTACAGCAGAGACAGGCAATGCCACAAACAGAAGCAAAAGAACTAGTTGAGTCACAACCTAATCAATTAGTTGCGAGAGTAGAACATCTGGAAAATTTAGTAACAGTACTGTTAAAAAAATTGGAAGATGGTCAGTTCCCATTAACAACCCAAGGTATAACCAAATCACAGCCACCACAACCTAAAGAAGAAGAGAAGGACTGGCAAAGTGTACCCAGTGAAGAATTACGCAAGATGAAAGCTAGGCCAGCAGTGGAGGAAAAACTCAAGAGAGTTTTTCAGGCGATCGCTAACTACAACGATAATGTAGCATCTAGTAATGATGAGAGATGGTATATCGGAAATGTAACTTTAAGAGAGTTATCAGGAGCCAATGGCCAAGTTATAGCTGATTGGATTAATCGTCATCAAACTTTAGTCAGCGATCACAATAATAAATATAGTTTAGGACAGTATCATAATAAGCGGCACAAGGGTAAATTAATTAATGATGTTATTAGTTGGTAATATTCATTAATCAAAAATAATTTTTAAATGAACTGGATTGTTAAGAGAAAATCACATAAATATAAATCAAAAAATATTTTAATTTCGGTTTTATCCACAGTTAAACAAATTTTTTAGACTTTGATTATTTTAATTATTAATAGTAAACAGTTCTAAATTAAATAATTCTAATTTAGAACTGATATAAGTATTTTGAAAATCTCAGTTACAAATTATTACTTTTCAAGTGGTTGACAAATCTTCTAGCTAATTCTCGGTAAATATCATGAACAGAGACATCAACTTGTATAGTAAAACATTTTCCAAATCTTTCTTTAGTAAAATTTTCAAGTTCATCCATTAAATCACCTTCATCATCGAATATTGTAGCTGATTCAAATAGTTGGATGAGTTCAGAATTAGATAGTTCTTCTAACTTACGTAGCATATCTAACCTACATTGATAATCTTAAATTTGTTTAACTCTGCCGAATTACTTAATTTTTGTCTATTTGTTTTTGACGGTAAACTTCAAAAGCATACAAGATTTCTTCATGAGTCATTTCTGCCAGTTTTTTAAGCTTTACTGATGCTTGAATTGCATCAAAGCCTCCTGTACGTAATGCCAATGCTAACTCACAAAGCACTTCGCAAATTTCTGGAGGAAGTTGAGCTAGATGTTGAAGATTAGGGTAATAAATTAGTAAAGAAAAAAGTTTTTGTTGTGATGAATTCAGCATATATGGAATTTTTTTGATTACTCAGGAGATTAGGGAGGTTTCAGCCTCCCTTTGTAAAATTAGAAAGCTGTGTTACCTGTTTCGGTAACTTTGTTTAAATAGCCTTGCCAGTAGTCACCTGAGTAGCTTTGAGGAGGTAAGCCAATAGCAGCATCAAATTCACCGTCGAAGTAGCTATTAGATTTAGTGTGAGCTTGGTTTTTAGGAATAAGTAGAACTAGCATACAGATATCCTTTTTATGTAAGGCAGGTAAAATCCCGTTTTGCTTAACTAGTTCTATTTTAAAAGAACCAGTTAAATAAATCAATAACTAGTATTATTGAAATAGCTTATATGACTAGTTATATTATTTAGAACTAGTTATTGATAATAAGCTGTACTAGAAAAGAGCAATTAGAGCAGGTGTAACCATTAATGCCTTGTTGGAGAAATCCTCACACTGCCTTACCATGAATAATTGCATCGTTATACTAAAGGATTTAGAAAAACTAATAAGATACTTTGTATAGGGATAGCTAGTGTAATAATCCAGCTTTTAGGTGATTTATCTATATATAAACCCTTGTGTATAGTCCTTGTTTACTTTAATATGGAAATATTAATAAGTAAGGAATTGGTATGAGCAGGGAATTGAAGACACAGAATGAGCTAGAAAACAGCTTTGTGGATGAGCGCGTAAGTTATCTAATGCCAAAGTTTGAAGCTTTAGCACCCTACCGCAAACAAACAGAGCGTAAAAATGGTGTAGGTAAGATACCTGGATGGAAAAAGTTAGCAACTGAAGAAATTAGATTATTGAAAGTCACATATCCAGATGAAAAGCCAGAGGCATTAAAAACTTATGGTACTTGTCTCAGACAAATTACAGCAATTAAAAAAGCACTTAAAAATTCAATCAAAACTTCTATAAAAGATGAAGCTTTACATAGTGCAGTAAATACGATAATTACTAATTTTGGTCGAGCATTGTCAGAGCATTTTGCACCTTATAAAGCTTCCCAATCAGAACAGTATAGAGAAAAAGTAACCGAGCGTAGACAGCCAGAAAACCGGATAGAAATTGATTTAAATAACTCTCTCAAATTTGCTCATACTGTACTAACTGACATCAAAAATGGTAATGATGCTAATTGGATGGATGTGAGTTGTTCTATTGCTTTGGCTACTGGTCGTCGTATGGGCGAAGTTCATTTATCAGCCAGTTTTGAAAAAATTAATGATTATACAGTAGCTTTTAAAGGACAATTAAAAGGTAAATCTAGACGTGTAAAAATAGGTGAGAAAGCTTTACCGATTAAAGAAGTAGTATTTGAAATACCCACATTAATTAATTCTGATTTAGTATGTCATGCTCTGGACTGGCTTGATAAAAAAGGTAAACGATTTCCAAAAGATGAAGACCCGGAACGGGTAAACAGACGTTTTTCAAAAACACTTAATCAACATTGTAAAGAATTTGATATTTTTCCAGAAGATGAGCGTACATATCACAAATTTAGAGCCGCTTATTTTAGAGCTTGTGTAGTTAATGCTGGCATTGATTCTTATGACTTTATCGACTACGCAGAACGAATTTTAATTGACCGAGATGAAACCACAATCAACAGTTACAAGCGTTATGAAATTAAGCCTGGAAGCCTCACCAAAATTTGCTAAATCCCTATACTAAACGTCTTGACGTTATATTACAAGAGGCTTAGTATAGGGATATGGTGAGTTTAATCACACATCTATTATGAGTGAGATTGAAAAATTAGAAAGAGAAAGTAATGAGGTTTGGGCATCTAGGCTAGGTAGCATTGCCGCGAACCAGTTAAAAGGTGTCAAGGATGAACAAGCTATTAGAGAAATAACACTCAAATACTGGGAACCAATTAGAACAGCTATAACCAGTGATAACAGCCTGAAAAGACCTAGAACAGCCTTTGCAAAAGCAATTAACGAAAAGTTTCCTAACTCAAGTAAGCCAAAGCCAGGATATTACCACACTAAGCCACGCGGTAAAGCTCCTCACTGGGAACATTTAGCTCTGTGGTATGCCACTAGCAACCGCGATCGCTGGGATATTATCGGAGATGAAGCAAGAGTTGCTTATAAAGCCAGTTTTGAGCAACCAGAACAGACAGAACAGACAGAACAAGCAACACAACCAGAGCCGACAGAGCAGACTACTTTACAACCAGAAGCTACAACTACAGTACCCTCATTAGAAACTATGAATATTGCACAGTTGGAATTAGATGCGGATACCCAAAAAGTTGTAGAAGACGCGATCGCCTACTCTGGTATGTCACTGGCTGAGTTTGTCAGAAAAGCTTGCCAAGTTTATGCCAAGACTGTAACGGGTAAAGTCAAGTTAGCTGATGAAGACTTAAGCTCAGTGCTTACCGCAGAACTGATGAGCGAAAAATACAAAACCCATCCTGGTAGGGCTGATGAACTTACACGCCGCGCTATCTATGCCTTAGAAGTTCATAACAATAACTGCACTGAAAGAAATCAGAAATGGCATATTAACCAAACTGCAATACAAACACTCACAGGTAGCAAGCCAGCGACCATCAAGAAAATTTTGGAGAATTACCAAACTCGATTAGATGACCACAACGCCAAGCATGAATTAAACCCATACGATAATCGTAAGCCAGGGATAAAAATTGATCAGGCTATAAATTTAGTCGAGCTTGTACCTGATGGGTTAAATATGGTGTAGCGATCGTCTGCTCCACGATAACTATACTAAAGGAATTGTATAGTTATGTAAATGACAAATCTGAACATAGATGTATAAAAGGGTAGAGCAAAATGTGAGAGATCACCGCGCCTGTGTGTCGTTGAAAGTTATGCCGTAATAAACTAATATTGCATAACTTTTGCAGTAGCCATGAGTAGTGATCGCCATTTTTGGTTCGTGACCAAATTAGCTTGCATCCTTACTGCGTAAGGCTTTACTACACTTTTTAAGTTTTTGGAGAGTGTATATTTACTGTAAAGCTAGTTAGGTTATGGGTTCGGCAAGCTTTTCCTTTAAGTGGCACTTCTGGTCGCGTTAGGGTTCAAAATTTGGTTATACGGGGGTAAAATCACAATAATTAGTAATCCTTGATTACAAGATTTGAATTCAGCCGAGCTAGATTTATCACCAGATTATCTGGACTAACATTTGGTGGAGGTGGAGTCTTTAAGCCACACAAACTAGCGGCATCTACTGATAAATTGATGCAATCAGGGCCCAGTGCAGCTTGATAAAATTGCTTATTATATTTAGTTTCTATGTCTTGTCTAACTCGCTCTAAAATTTCATCAATAATTTCAAATTTAACTGAGTTTTTAATAAAACTACTCCTGTCAGATGTATCTACATATCCAGCCCAAAAAGGTGTTTTGTGAGCTTTAGGCTTGAATCCACGCCAATGTCTTTCTCCCCAATACTCAAATAGGCACGCAGAATGAGGGAAACCAGTTTCACTAATCACAGTTAAGTATCCCATAAGAGTATTTCTCCTAAAAAATTTAAAAAATAGAGAATTCAATTATTCACATCAATTCGGAATTTCAGACAGATATATATAACTTACTCATTAAAGTCTGAAACTTGGATTACGGAGTATAGCAACAATTCATGAAAAATTCAGCTATTTGCTATGAAATATTTGCATTGGAAGCTTCTCACTCATAACAAGTTGCGCTTAAATGTGGTGCGTGTGATCAATGCCAATTAGTTCTCGATTAGCTTACGCAACTCATCGATTACTTTTTCCTTAGTTAATGAATTCCAAGAAGTTGGAAAATCTGGTTTTTTTGCCTCGTATAATAGTGCAAGCTCATCAGCATAAGTTATCATAAACCATTTCCAGTAACTTCCAGATTCTAGCGTGGCATCACCAACAATTTTCCAAGAAGCATAGTAATTATTTACTTGCCGATAATCTTTGTAGGGTTTGTATTCCCAATTCGTATCACTATTTGCAAATTTAGAATCACCATACACAAGTTGTTGGCAATTTTCTGTAACTAGTTTAGGTTCTCCAGAAACAGGACGGTAGCCAGTTAAACCTTGTGGCCGATGATAATGAGTTTCATGACTTCCATCATGACCATCCATACCACTAATACATATTTCCCCACAGAATGGACAACTTTGTAAACAACCAATTCGTGACGCAATTATTTCGTCTACAACCTTATTTTTTAAGGTCGTATATTCATTTGCTACCGAATTATAAAATCTACCTAATTCATTAGATAATCGTGATTTATTATTCTCTAATTCTTGGATAAGTTCATCTTGAAGATATTGAAAATCGAAATCACCATCAAAATTAGAAGCTAAAATTTCAATCCTGTCAATATTCTTGATAATCAGATGCTCTTTTGTTAATTCACTAAATTTATTTATCCAATCAGTAATAGAAAGCGAATTTTCATCTCTGCTTTCAATATATTGATTTGTCGATTCGATAAAATGTTTAGCCATCTCCATTAATTGTTTGATTTTGTCTTCTATTACACCTTTAACCCCTTTGTCTCTAGCATTAAATTCCTCAAAATAAGTAGATAACCAGTCTTTTATGCTTCGCTCAGGGTCGTGAATATAGGTATAATAAGAGTATATATCTCCCTTCTCAGCCAAAGAAATTAAAATGCTTGCTATTAAAGATTTTTTATTATTGATGATTTTGACATGAGTTACACTGTACATCTTATTACCGATTTCAGATGCCAATCCTTCTTCTATTTTTTCACTAATTCCTTGTATGATAATCTCACACAGTACAGAAACAATCGTGCTGGCTAAATTTTGCTTGTCAAAATTAACCTTAAAAAGCTGAAAGTAATAATCTTTATTTTTTTCTAGCTTAATAATTGGATTCTGCTTTTCCCTACATTTCTGATCTAATCTTTCTAAACGTTTAATTGCATGACCACATATTGCTATGACTAAATCAATTTCTAAATTTTGAGTCAGCCGGAAAGAAATATTTTTAAAAATTTCTTCATATTTTTCATCTATTCTACTTTCGATGTGTCTCAGTATCTCTCCGATATAACTTTCATTATATGGTTGTAAATTATCTTCTTTTTCTTGAAGAATATTCTTTACATCCTCAAATAAATGATGTTTCAGTTTTTCAATCTCTCTTAAAACTTCCTGCTCTTTGTCTTTTGGTATTGAACCCTTCGTTAACCCTATTGCAGAATTTTTTGCAGCTTGAAGCAAGTCCCATTGATAATGATTTTCCTTAACAGAAAAATCTTTGAAATCATAATTTCTTAGTTCTTGACCTTTGAGTATTTTCTCACTAATAGAACTCCATCTATCTGAATATGATTGCCTTAAAGCTTCTTGAGCATCCCTTTCTACATTCGCTGCTTTGAGAGGATTTCTGTAGTGATTTCTTAGATCATTCATCCAAATCAACCATTGAGATTCAAATAATTCTTGTAGCTTCTCTTCTGACAAAGAAAGAACTTGTCTCTGGTCGATTTTTTCTTTTTCTATCTGTACGAATAAACGTATACTTTCAGTAATTCTCTTTTCGTAATTCAGAACTTCTCTATCAACAGTAAGTTCAGCTTGTTTACTGTTATGATAGTTTTCAATTTGTTGATTATTTTGTCTTTTTAATTTATCACTTAAATCTCTAAGTCTAGCAAATGTGTTTTGTTCCCATTGCTGCATAGAGTCTTCGTACATTCCCTTTGATTTTTTGAAAAAATGTTTAAGGCTTTCCTCTTGTTCCAAGAAGATTTTATCGATTTTATCTGATAAATTACCCTTTAAATCTTCAACAACTTTAAATAATTCATCCTCATCACCACAATTCATTATTCTAGTATGTGAATTTAAGATAAATTCTGTCACTTGGCTACGAAATTCACGATCTCTTTGACTCCAAAATTTATCTAACTCTCCTCTTGCTTGAGTCTCAATTGTATTTTTAAATTCATACACGAAATCGTCTTTTTTCACCGCTTCCCAAAGATTCTGCAAATGCTTATAAAAGCTATTTATTGATAATTTGCTACTTAAATCTACTCCATATAATATTTTCCTTTTTAATCCATTAACCTCTTTACTATAATTAGGAATTACTGCATTTCTGGAATCATCACCTTCGTATAAAGAAGGTAAGTATTCTACATCTTCAGTAAGATTAAAATCAATCAATTCTTTAAATGTTTGAACTTTTTTACCCTGAAACTCACAGGCTATCCTTGTATATTTGTCAAGATTTTCGTTGAGAATACGACTTTGAGTATTTAATTTTTCTTGTGATGATTTATCAACATTACGATGAACAATTTTAGTCTTAGGATGTAAATTTACCTCTTCCATTCTTAAAAAAGCATGAACAGAAATAGGTAACATTTCCTGTAAATAAGTATTATTTTCTCCTGGTAGCTTAATTAATGCGAGATTACTCAATCCAATGACAAATGTAGAAAGCTCATTGTCATGTTTACGAGTTGAACCAGAGGAAAGTTCAGGAGATTTCAAACCTTCTGTATCTACCACAAAAATATAATCAACGTTAAGCTTTTCGCGTAATTTCTGCTCTAATTTCACTGGTTGCAGGTAAACTCCTTTTGTACAGCGGCCAGCACTCACCGCAAATTGTAGTCCAAACATGGTATTCAACAAAGTAGATTTACCAGAGCTTTGGATTCCCATTGCTGACAGCACAAAAACTCGCAAGTTATCTTGTTTTTCTCGTTCCTTCAGTATTTGATTTAATTCTTCTAGAACCGCCTCAACCCAAACAAATGGAACGGAGCTAACATCTCCATCCATGATTTCAATTGGATACCCGCTCAAGAGTAAATTTGCTGCAACTTGTGGCAAACGTTGTAACAAAGTTGATAGTATTTGTATATCTGACTCGGATAATTCTCGTTTCTCTTTTTCACGCGCTAGACATTCATTTACTGCCGAATAAATTTGCCCCATCTCTCGCAGTAAATGCTCTAAACCAAAAGATTGGGCTAAAATTCTTTGATCCAGCTTTTCTAGGTCTCGGTTAATAACTGCTTTTTCTTCTGGAGTTTTGGCTTCCTGAATTTCTTTCATACGTTTGCCATACTCATCATATAAACCAGGCAGTTCTTCTCTAGAAAGTTCATCTAGTCCCAGCTTTAATGACCTTACAAAATACTCTAGAACTGAGGGAGGCTCATTCAAAAGTACATTAATAAAAGAATTCATCACTTTTGGAAGCCCATTTTTAACGAGCCTAAATTGCCGTTCCCGACTTTTTATTTTGCGTAGTTCTTGTTTTTCTGCGTATTTATTTACCTTTTCTTCCCCAATGTTCTCTTGTCGATGAATTTCCTTGTCAGCTTCAGCCCA
Source organism: Nostoc sp. FACHB-190 (assembly GCF_014696905.1). Classification (NCBI taxonomy): domain Bacteria; kingdom Bacillati; phylum Cyanobacteriota; class Cyanophyceae; order Nostocales; family Nostocaceae; genus Nostoc; species Nostoc sp. FACHB-190. The sequence goes on along the minus strand of NZ_JACJQW010000034.1, from coordinate 5,601 downwards.
TTCAGCCCAATCTTTGCCCTGCAAAGGTAATAATTCAGCTTTGCGCTTATCTCGTCTATCTTGCTCATGATTTCGGATAATATGCAAAATTTCTTCTGCTTTGCGAATGCCTTGCTGGCAATTTTCCTCTAGCTCATCTATATCAACATTAATGCCTAATTGCTGCATTGTCTGAGCAAGATTTCCAAGACTCATTTTAGAGTTATTTTCAATTTTAATTAAATTTAAAACTTTTCTGATTTCATCTCTGATATCCGGTGAATTTTTGTTTTCAATATCTAAAATTAAAAGCTGTTCGTCAATAGAGTTTGAAAAACTATTTTGGAAATTCTCAATATTTAATTCATCCTCATTTGTAATTATTTTATCAGTTAATAGAATAATCACTGTCTTCTTAGCTGCGATAAAATCTTGAACAACTTTTGCTTCTTTTTCAAGTAGTTCTTTGGCTGAAGATAAAATGACGATTTTTGATGAAACTTGCTTAATTAGTTCTAATTGTACAGGATAATTGCGTGCATCACCACGAAGATTAGTAAATGAAAGAATATCTTCAAAAATATCTTCTTTAGAACCTTTAGGTAAATACCAAGCAACTTCTATCATGCCTTCAGCTAGTTGCCGATTATTTGTAGAACCTTCAGAATTTCTATGGAAAAAAATTGGATGAGACTTGTCTGGTTCATTTTCACTAATAACCCAGTTTAATAGGGATGATTTAGAAAATTCTGAATTATTGAATCGAATAAAACTTACTGTTTCAATGCAGTAATCAAATATTCCACGTTCTTCACTCTTGATTTCTTCCCCTTGCAATGTTTTCCACTTCATTATTAGGGAACGTATTGCCCAAAGAAAGAACTTTGGTGCTTTACTTTTATCTTCTTGAATAACTAAGGGAATTGCCAATTTACAACCCCAGAGTCTTTGAACTAAATCCTGTCGAATAATTGCATTACAACATAAAAATGTAGCTGCCACAACATCAAGTGGGTACACGTTAGATGTTTCTTGCTCTTGTTTCTTGCGTCGCCCAAAGCGAACTCCTAGTAATGTTTGCTCTGATTCATTCGTTGATTTATTTGCTGACGCAATTTTTAGTTTGCGCCCTTCATAATTAAACGATATAAGGTTGCTTAAAAAGTGCGTTGCTAGTTGCTCTGTAGTTACAGGAGTATTTTGTTCTAATGAATATTCTGTAATTGAGTAAACTTCTTCTCTACCTAATTTCCCAGGATAATATTTTGTTAACCCCAAGCTTTCGAGAATTTCTTGAACTTCAGCAGAAGGTTTTTCATCTGAAGATATAATAGTTTTTAGCGGTAAGTTTTCATTAATTTTAATAAAATCTTGCCAACCTTTCTCTACGTTTCTATCATTTGAAATATAATTAATGATATTTTGCAATTCTCCTACAGCATCTATACACTCAAAAGATAAGCCAACGTTATATCTCTTTAGAATATTTATGATAGATTCTGATTGTAAATTTGGTAGTACACTTTGTTCAATAAAGTCTATTGTCTTTTCTTTTTCTAACTGCAAAATATCTGAAGTCAAAAGTCTTAAGACTATATAGGCTTCTCTTTTCTCAGTGTTATAGTTTTTTGCTTCTATCCCTAATGGATGCTCTTTATCTTCTTTTAATAACTTTTCTATTTTTTGATAGTCTTCAATCTCCAGTAATTGATTAAATATCTTGAAATCAGGTATATAACCCAAAGTAAATAGTAAGCTTAACAAACTTAATTCGCTAAGTGGATCTTTTTTTCTAAGTTTTAAACTTAGGCTATTGATGGCTAAAGCTAAATACTGAGACGCTTGTTTTTTTCTAATTTCTCGCGTGGGAGCATTTTCTTGTAAAATCAGTCTAATGAGATTAGAGATTTTATTAAGAAGCTCATTAACATCATTAATATCTTCTTGAAAAGGATAGCCTATATTTTCTGACTGTTCATTTAGCCATCTAAAAATATCTTTAAGTTGAGAATAATCTTCTCTAGACATTGCTAACGTATCTTCTGAAGTCAGAATTTGGCGCATTAAATCCTTAATTTCTATACTATCTGAGTTGTTATATCTGACATCAAACAAGTATTGCCGAAATATTTGTGCTGATAATATCTCCTGCGTCCAGTATTGATTACTATTTGTTTTTGTTTCGATTTCTTTTCTAAATCTGACGAGATAATTTAATTTTTCTGAACTAAGATTTCGCTGTTGAATCCATAAGGGAATCTGTTGATTTAGCAGATTATCAATTTTGTTATTAATATTAGATACTTCATCAAAAAAATAGCGAAATTTACTTCTTAGTCCACTAATACTTATCCATTCATTATGAAGAATTTCTGTTAATTTTTGTGTATTTTGAAATTCATTTATGTGGTGACGACAAATAATTTCCCAAATGGCAATAATGCGCTTATAATCTCTATCAATAACGGCCGATTGTTCTAGCTTTAGACCACCTATTTGAATTTTCTCTAATTTAATTCCAGATTCTATACTTTCCTGCTTATAGATGGATTGACTGTCAGCACTACGATTATGATTTGTCTCCAGTTCGCCGCCACCTATTCCAGTAAATCCTAGTTGAAAGTGAGTATTGATTTTGCTAGTAATCATATCTCGAATGTTCTGTTCTTCAGAAGATAAAAAATTCCTAGAGGAAGCAGAAATCAATGAAATACTACCAAATGTAACAATTCCTAATAAAGCATGAGAACCATAATTTTTGAGAAAAGTTTGACAAGCCTGACTTGCTATATACTCAGATTCAGGATTACGTAAAATTTTATCTATTTTCTTTAATTCTTCTAAGGCATTACTATCTAGTCGAATCTGATTAGGATTAAGAGTAAAAGCGGCAGTGGGGACAACTACATATTGAACTTTAGAGTAGTAACTACTTTCAATTTTCTGTTTTCTCTCAGTAAGATTTTCTGCTTCTTTATCTAATGAAAAAGAAGCACTAGCATTCAGGAGTCCCTGGAATAAGCTACTCCCTTCAGCTGATGCTTTAATACTAGTTCCAAACTTTTCTACACCTTTCTTAAAAATATTTTCTTGAAATTGTGATTGAAATTCTTCTGTTTTGTCAATACTTTGATGTAATGGCTGAGTTAAAGATATATTTCCTTGGACTGCGATCAGATTAAATCTTGGTTGCAAAATTTCTTCTTCGTTTGCACTGACAAGCACCCCCTGCAAAGCTAATCCGGCTGATGCTGTTAGTAGTATGTTATTACTGGCCTGATTAAATTGAACAATCTCTTCGTTATTTACTGGAACGATATTATCTTCCATATTATTTTGGTTTGACTGTGACATAAATAAAACTTCTCCTCAGATTTTCAAGAAACTGTTTATAAAGTAAATCTTTACGCGACTAAACGACGTAGCATAATACGAGCCATAAAGGCATATATGGCAGGGCAGCTCATGTCTGGAGATATTTATAATCCTTATTAAGATGAGGATACTGATTCAACCAAATGTTTTTTCTACTATCCAAAGTTTCTTTTTGAGGCATTTGCTTCACTTGTAACCACTTTCAACAACAGCCTTATTAAAGATAAAAATATATTTGCATGACGAGTTAATAAAGTCTATGTAATAAAGTAAAAATTTAAAATTTATATCTTAGGATAGAAGCCCAATTATAAAAAGTAAATTAAATAACTACAACGAAACAGAATTAAATTCCGCATTTAACAACAAATTTTCATGCGTACTGTACAGTGACTTTTTATTTGTCGTTGTGACAAAATAATGTCGTTAAGGGTCTAAAGCTTGCAATCTGTAGCTTTACGCCTACAATTAGCCCAAAGAATTTACAAGCCATATCAACAGCAATGGTTGCAAATCTGAAGAGGGTAAGAACAGTTAGGAATGAATGGGATCGCCTAAAAATACTAAGGTGAGCAATTTATATCAAACGTTTGTTATAGAAAATAGTGACAGTAGGCTTGACATAGGTATACAAGAGGGTAAGGCAGGAATCACTGCGCGTGTGTGTCTGTGAGAGTTATGCCGATGTAAACTAATAAGGCATAAGTTTAGCAGTTGCCATGAGTAGCGATCACATAGACCAAATCATCGAAAAGCTTCAAAAGCTGAAGGAAATACGGCGGAAAGTAGCCAGACAACCAATGTCGCCACCGGGGGCATGGATACATGAATATCTAGTGTATAAGCAGTATAAAAAAGATGGTGATGTTTATTAGTATCAGTATGCGAAGTGGCAGTCCAATGAACCGATTTTTAAACGCAACCCGAAGGAATCGTTGAAAGGGATTGTGAAGAGAGTCAAAAACCCGGAGTATACGTGCCATCAGCACATAGGTAGAGTGGGAAGTAGCACAGGGCTACCAACTGATGAAATGGTCACAGAAGCATATCAAGAATGGAATAATCATAAGCGTTTAGAAGCAATTAATACAGACATACAAGAAATAGAAATTGCGCTAAAAAAAGTTATGCCGTCAGAAACTAATGAGGCATAACTTAAAAGACTAGTGATCACTCTATGCCTGTACAAGCTTGTATATAGATAATAAGTGTTAGCCTTTGTTATGGGTAAATAAGAGGGTAAAGTTAACGTTAGCGATCGCCTGTATTGGTATCACTGTACTAATGGAAATGTGCATAGATGTTAAACGTTAACCTCAGCATGGGTATACAAGAGGGTAAGAAAAATGGACGCGATGCCTGCGGCGGTCGTAGCGATCGCCTGTCAAGATGCCAATACAAGAGGGTATGAATGCAGATATCACTGTACAAAAAGGTGAAGCCATGCCTATACATTAGGGTAAGTATGCAGATATGCCTAAACAAGAGGAATAAGGAATGGATATACAAAAGGATATAAATAGAGATATCCCTATACAATAGGTAAAGTATACAAATAATCTCTAGACAAGAGAGTAGGAATGCAGATATCTCTGTACAAGACGGTGAAGCTATGCCTATACATTAGGGTAAATATGGGGATATACCTAGACAAGAGGGATAGAGCATAGGTATACAACAGGGTATAAGCAGAGATGTCCCTATACAAGAGGTTGTAGGGAGGCACGAGAGAATAGCCAGCAGCATCCATATACAAGAGCATTAATATAGTCCTTTTTTACATTCCTTGTTCCCAGAGAACACAGAATAGCCCATCTCCACCTGTCCCACGTCTGTATACAAGGGGGTTAATATAGTCATAAAGCCTTGATTTCCTTTATTATAGCCTAACTATCCCTATACAAGTCGGTTTATAACATATAAATCTACTATTGATTAATATATTCTTGTCAAAAAATAAGATTGACACTGATTTACAGATCAATTATACTCTGGCAATGAGACTAATTATCCCTATACAAATGGTTTAAACAGTGCATATAAGCAGAAAGCACATTTATATCCCTATACAGGACAGTTATACATGGCATTAAAGTGCGCTCATACTTCCGATCTAATTTCATTATCCCTATACAAGAGGTTATAAGATAACATGAAGCAGATGAAAACTTCCTCAAAGGTATCCATATACAAGAGGATTTAAATAGTCCTTACTAACATTCCTTGTTCTCTAGAGAACAAGGAATG
>NZ_JACJQW010000033.1:0-87236 GCF_014696905.1 Nostoc sp. FACHB-190 | reverse complement strand
TGCAGTTTCATTTGCAAATAATGTCGTTTTGAGCAGAACCTTATTTGCAAATAATGTGGTTTCAAAATCGCCTTGTTTGCAGTTTTAGCCCTGGATGTTTGCAGTTCGCTACATATAGTGATAGAACTGTCAGTTTCGGCGATCGCCTGTTGTAAGAGTTGGGAGTCGTATTCATCTCCAGTGACGGAGGTGGAAGAATCGTCAACAATCTCAGCATCAAAATAAATTGGCGTTTTTTGATTTCTGGTTAGCATTGGCCAAACCTTGTAAGGAGTTATACCCAGGCTTGCTCCTGGGTATTTACTTGTTAGTCAATCAATCGTCTAAAAAAACCTTTCACAGAGCGCATGGCGTTAGAACCATGTCTGTGAATATCCTTGAGAGTTTCTTTGGCTCGATCTGCGGGTGACAGTCCTTGCTGTTTGTCCTTTACCTGCTGCCAAACCTGAGATTGTGCCTTAGAAGCGTCAATCTCAATAACTCTGAGCGTTGCACGGTGCGATTCACCAAGTAGGTTGAGCGTCCGTCCGTGCCGGAACTGTTCTTGGGCTAGTTGCTTGTCAGATGCAATAACTTTTTCCTGTAGGTTATAGCCCAAACGCGCATCGCTGACTCTGACTTTTGACCAACCATCAGCCATTTTGTTGATACTTGCACCTGCGGCGGTGAGAAACTGGGTTTCTTCTGCCATAACTGCCTCAGTTGCTTGTAACCCTTGATTTAAGTTGCCAAATACTGCTTTGGCATTTTGAGCGCGTTGAGTTTGTTTGATTCTGAAATCTGCCACCTCTGCGGCCGCTGTCTCGTTGCCGTCGAGTGCTTGGAATATAGTTTCTTGGCTGATGTTGGTTAAAGACTGTAAAGCAGCGTATGTGACGGGTGCATCCAGCTTGAGTTTTACTGTTTTACTCATGTTTGCTCCTCTGCCCAAATAAGCGAACAAGGCAGAAGGCAGGAGGCAGAAGGGAAAAATTAAGTTTCAGTATTGCCTTTTTGCCTTGCCCATCTGGGTTTAAGACCCTTACTAAATCTTCTCTACGAAAAGCTGCGCGAACAATTTGGTTGTCTTTAATTAGTGGGGGATTTAGACCTACCACTAATTGCTCCTTCTGCCCTCTGCCCTCTGCCCTCTGCCTTTCTTCAACCAACTCATCCAGACTGACAGCATTGATTTCTTCCACTAACTCATCAGGCAGAATTCGCAGCAGCCATATAATCAAAACCTTCATGGCTATTCACCCCAATAATTCATCTCACCCAATCTGGACTGGATGGATTCAGCCCGTTCAATCACATCCGGATCAATGCCCAATTCCTGCATGACCCCAAACGGGTAATCCTCACCCTCTGCCAATGCAAAAATGAGGTGGTCAGGGACTAATCCGCCTAAATTAGCTAAAAACTGCCCATGAGCCAGGGGATGCGGTGTTTCATCAATGGTTTGATAATCGTCATAAACTCCTGTTGAGTTCCAAGTCTGCTTCTGCAAATATGGCAGCACCTGTTGAATAATCTGCTGGTCTTCAGGAGTTCTGCCTAAATCTGGTTTGGATGGATCATCATTAGCCACAATGGAAGCGGCTGAGTGTGCTAATTCTTGGGGGCATCCATTGTTAATTAGCGCGTTCAAGGCTTCAAAGAAGATGTTATCGCTCATCTTGTAAAATCCTTTATATTGATACCTGGTGCTGTTGACAGGCGATTCGCATTACTGATTGGCGTTAGTGGGTGCGATCGCCTTTGATTTGACATTCAGATTGCAAGGTATTGAAAAACTGACGAACATCACCCAACGTGACATCACAATCAATTTGCCAAGCTTGGTATTGTGGGTGTTGATCAATTTGTGTAAGCAATTGTTGGGCTTGTAGTGCCAATTGAGATAGTGATTGCCGAGTCATATTCACCTCAAAATAAGGACAATTGCAGTGATTGTTGGTTAATGACAGAACTGTTTGTAGATAAACCTTCTACGGCATAACAACGAGTAGTCAAAGCTTTATGATTTAGCTTGAGGTCAGCCTTCTTTCGCTGTCCAGAAAGAGGCCGGAAGATAAACTGTGGAGCTTTGATTGTGCCTGTTTGGAAAAGGTATCGGTATAAAGTTCTATCGATTTGATAAACGTCTGCTTCAGTCAATAATGTTGAGTCATAGATGCGAAAGAGATTTTGCATTAGTTGTCACTCCCACCTTTTAAAGAACGAACAAGAGTATCACCGTAGTTCACCAACAGAATGGTAAATAGTTGTGAAAAGGTATGAATTCCTGTCTGATTAATAATCTCTTCAGCTTTGGGTACATACTTTTCATCCAAAACAACACGCTTCTGATTCATAGTTTGAGATTCCTAATTAATGTTTGACCTTTCAGTTTTTCGGTCGTTGGTTCTGGTGGAGATAGTTGTGGAGTTGGTGTGAGATTTTCTACCGGATTTTTTGAAGCTTGGGGCAGAACATTTATCGTATTGCCTGCTAAATATTCACTAATCAAGAGATTGGTGGCAGATGCAACGCTAATTCCTCTTTCGGTTGCATATTGGGACACCCAGGCTTGATGACGTTCATTCAGTCTGACTTTGGGGTTAATTGTCCCAGTTTGGGGCAAAGATGACAGTTTCAAATGCCATTGATGTCTGATTGCGTCCAGTAGCAGATTTACGGTGTCACTTAGCTTGGAATAGTTCAGTGAAAGGCGGACTCCCTCAACTTTACTGGCAACTTGATCTGCTAAACGTACTTGCATTTCACATAGCCAAGAGTGCTTGAATATTTGATAGTTGTGGATTGACAGGAATGTAAAAGCCTTGTTTAGCACTCAGCTTTTGACGGACTAAATTAGCGCACCCACCAATTAGCATGATGTTGGTTGTATCTGCAAGATAGTCATTGGCGGCTGTGGTTATGCTGTCTATCAGGTTGTTGAACCAGTTTTCTAGAAGTCCTGGAAAGACTGAGGAAAAATCATACTTACGCCCGTAGATGAGAGAACCATCTGCGATCGCGTCCATCATTTTGGCCACTTTAAAAGCAACGTTATCGCGCTTGGCGTAACTCTGCATTAAGTCACTATTGATAATGTCGTTAGCTAGAGAGACACCGCCCACCTTGGGAATTGAACGACGAGTGAGAACTTCCAAGGAAGGGGACATGATGACATAGTTGGTTGTACCACCACCAATGTCAATAGCGAGAGTGTCACCTTCCATGTCGAGCTTGCCAGTTTTATAAGCGTTGGCAACAGCCACGTCTGTCTCAAGATAAAACTCAACGTTTTTGATTCGGTGTCGGTAGTTTGTGCCGTTGACAGTGATTTGATGATCTGCGACTAAAGTTCTTTTGATAGTGTCTTCTTCCCATTGAGAATGTTCTGGGATAAGAAACCGGACAACTCCATCAAAATCTTGCCTTAGCCCTGCTAGAGTGAAAGGTTTGAAAAACTCTGGAAGCTGTTTACCCCTCTCTGCTGCTGTCTGTGAGTTTTTTTGCTTGGTGGCGCGGTCTCCAAGGACTAAAACTTTGTTATCCAGTTTGACAGACGGGGACTCGTCCGTATCGTAATCTCTGGCGCTGGTATAAGTTACGTCTTGGAAGACTGAGCGCATCACGCGAGGTTTTTCACCTTTGAGAGCGGTGATGCTACTGTAGTTACCGATATCTGCACAGTAAATATTGATCACTTGCAATCTCCTAATAAAGCTAGTAGCAGCCGTTTTTGGCTGTTGCTAACCTTCCTGGTAGCTATGTCGATTGTTGTGAAGTCTTGTCTCACTTGTACTAATTCGTCTGATAAACTCTCACTGACGCTTTCGAGTTGTGCTTACTTCAGAATTATTGACAACTTAGTAGTTTTAAAGTTCAGTTGTGGTCTGTTTGTTTTACATCCACTAAACGCAGTATAGCGTCTAATGGATGTAATGGATGTAATGGATTAATTGGATGTATTTATCTATGACTTAATAAAACATAAGATTGTGATATACCTAACAAACGTACAAAGATGGATATATTGGATATGTTGGAGGTAATAACTTGAATAAAAAGGGAAAAGAAAATGACACAGTGGAACTTAGAGTTTTTGTCCCTGGAGACTTAAGGAATCAATTCAAGGGTGTTTGTGCCACTCAGGGACTGACTATGAGCCAAGTAATCACTGAATTTATGAAGAATTATGTTGACCAGCAACACAAAAGTAAAGATAAATAACTTCCCCAGGTGTTAAGTTTTTGTCAAGCCAATTTAAATAAAATCGTTGAAGCTCTGAAAAAACACAGAATAGCAAATGATTAGTTCTAATGCGGCTGTAAATCAACTCTTAAAAGAGCGATTAACCGACAAAAAAAATTAAGTCATGTCTTAAAAAGACGTAGATACAAGAAATAGGTTGATTGCAGTATGGATAATACTTACTTAAAAATACTTAACATTTTAGTGGAGCTATTTAAAAAAGCGACTACTCCAGTCAAGAAGCGATCGCTTTTTGTATGTAGTAATTGTTTAAATTTCTGCTTGAGCGTTTGTCAGCCTACAAGACCAGACAGACAAATCTGTTTTTATACGGTCGAGCCGCTTTTCATGCTACTCTAGCGAGAGTAAGTCTGCACGTAGAACTGCATTAGTCTTTACAAAGGAGGTAGTAACGACCAAAACAGCATATTCAGATAGTCAGAATTAATGTGAGTCGTTGCAGAACAGTGTTGGTGCGATAAAGACTTGCCGGTCAAAACACCAAGTTGTTCCAGACTAACGAGGACTCACTACTCGTTCATTCAATCTATCCCTGTTGGCAATATTAGCACACAGGGCGGGATACTTCATGCTTTTTTTTGAACAAATCTTAAAAAAAGCATCTACCCCTACAATTTATCCCCACTCTGAATTAAAGCGGAGTATTGGTCAAAGCTATTGAGCCAAAAATAATTGAGGATGATTGGACGGCTAGATGCCTCGTAGATGAGGAGAAAGTCGTGAATATAGGTTTTTTAAGTCAAAAGCAGCGTTTTTATTTCTTGAAATGTCATATAAGGCTGATTTCTGCTGGCTTTACTCATAAAGCTAATTAAGCATTACTTAATTGTTTAATTAGCTTTGGTACGTAACTAACTAAAGAAATCGGTCAGCTGCCCACACGCCAGACATACGTTTAGCGGTTAGCAACTAACCGTCAAAAAATATTTAAAAGCAATATCAATTTAACAATGTCTGCGTCATAAAGGCAAAATTAGTGCAACTTAAATCAGGTGGCATCAACCCTCAAAAACTAACTATGAGAGCTTCAGACTAAGAATTTCAGCCTTTTCACCAAGAAAATTAATTTTTGAGTAAATGGAAAATTTTTGGTTTGTAGTCGTAGGTGACATTTGAATAAAGTACAGCTAATCAATGCTTGAAATAGGGATAGGAATTAGGGGATAGCAGAATAATCTTCACTACACCCAAAACTTAAATCCAAGAAAAATGTGGGTAGCTCCGATGAACCCAATCATCATCATCGGAGAAAGAAATGAGACAAGCGAATGTAAGAAAAACAGCACAACAGATACCCCAGCCATTAGACCCAATAGGGCAAAGGTTTCTATCACACTTCAATCACGGATGGGGATTCATCTTCGCCCCCACCCCAAAAGTTGGAGAACGCCCACATTGGCAGACAGAAAACCGCTATCCCCTACAGCCCAGAAACTTGTGGCAGCAGTACCTTGACCAAAGCGTATTACTAGGACTGCGCTTTGACAAACAAACCAGCTACCTGCTAATAGACATCGACCGCAAAAGCAAACTACACCCCGCCAACAACCTCTTAAAATACAAGCAACTACTAGGCTGCCTAGAAGAAATCGGCTTATGCCGACCAGTCCCCATACAATCAAGCGAAAGTGGCGGACTGCACATATATTATTTCTTAGAAGAAAAACAACCCTCATTTCTCCTAGCCAGCACCCTCAAGCAAACCCTAGAAGCAGCAGGATTCAAAATCAAAGGAGGAGAACTAGAAATATTCCCCAACTGCAAAGTATACAGTCAAGGCAGGCCCAGCAGCTTTAACGCCCACCGCCTACCCTTACAAGCAGGGTCATACATACTAGATGACATCTTAGAACCTTGGTCAGACGACGTAGAAGACCTAATGGATGCCGCCGACTGGTCAGCAGCAGGACAAGACTACTCAGCATTAACAGAAGCCATCGCCCTAGCCAAATTTCAAAAAGTCATCAGATTTCCCTACCGTCAGCGCAGCGCCATCGACCAATGGAGACATGACCTAGAAGAAAGAATCAGTGAAGGGTGGACAGGACACGGGCAGACCAACGACCTTCTCAAAGACATTGGCTGTTACGGCGTAGTCTTTCGCCAATTAAGCGGACAAGCCCTAGTAGACTACATCATCATCACAGCCTGCCAATCACCAGGATATACAGAATGGTGTCGCCACCAACACGAAATCGAGCAACGAGCCAGAGAATGGGCAAGATGCTGTGAAGGATTTTACACCCCCTACCCAGGCTCCCCCCAACGGGTAAACAGCTATAAAGAACAATTTGGCACAGTAGATAATAACAAAATCATCTCCCTACACCCCAACGAACAAAGGCAGCAACAGACAATAGAGCGAATTCGTTCCATTGTGCTACAGCTAAAAGCCACAGAACAATTACCCGAAAGAACAAGCGATCGCGCAATGGCAATCATAGCAGCATCAAAAGCCCAGTATGGCAAAGGAGTAAGCCAGACAACCCTGCATAAGCCGATTTACCTACCCCTATGGCATCCTGACCACCAAGAAAAAGCAGAAACAAAACAGCCTGTAAACGATTGCCCAGAGAGCGACACAGCGAATTTAACAGCAGAAAAATACCCCCAACAGCCAGACCCTTGGTTAGAAGACCCCAATCCTGAAACCCAGACTCTACAAGCAACACAGCTACAAACAGCCCTAGTTTACACACCCCCCCAATACATGAAGGTTTTGTACTTAAGTTCAGCAAAAGCGTTGCCACCAGCAACGCCAATAGCTGAACTTAATCAATTAGATAAATCATTGGTCATTTCTAATTCTTTGATCAGCTGTAATTCTTCAGATTGTTTAAAAGTCTTAAATGACTTGAATCATAAGCAAATCCAATGTTTAGTTCTGCCCAGCGTCGCCAAAAATGACAATAAGCAAGACTTATCAAACACGGAAAACCTGTCTTCCACTGATAGTACGAGTGTAGTACACAAAATTGAGACCAGTTTCCCGATAGCTAGGTCAGCCAAAAACATTACCCCACCTGATAGCTGTACCCTGAGAACTGAAACATCTGCACCAACTTTTACACAACTAGATACTGGCTCTGAAAATTCCCAGTCCATCACACAAATGGAAGCTTATAGCCAGCCTGAAGTAGAAGAAATTTTTACTCCAGAAGACTATCGTCAAAGCATTCGCTTGAAACTACAGGCAAGTACTCAAGCACGCCATTGGGTGAAAGTATACTGCATCACAGAAAACATATCCTTAAAGCCCCAGGAGCGAATAAAGCTGGAACAGCTGGCAATGCGCCTGTTGATGTTAGAGTCCCCGTCACTGATTTTACAGCAGGAAGCGCAGCAATGGCTGGCGGCTAACCCCAATGCTCTAGAGATGGCAGAACGATTAAAACAAAGAAAACATAACTGATTTCTGGTAAGGAAATCAAATTAGCAGTTGAGGCGAATTATATTCTTGTGTCAGTTAGACATTTTCCATGAACAAATATCTAACTACATCATCTTGTACTTGTAATTCAAACAATTAATAAAAATTAAATCAAAATAATTTGCCCCATTTAGAAAAATGAGAGTAAAAATGTGCAGCGAAAGTGCAACGAACTCATCAATAAGTGTATAATTATCACCAAATGGATGTTTAATTATCTTTTTGTTTTAAAACAATATAATTTAGCCCCAAACAGGGGCATCATTATCACAAAATGAGTCTTTTAGCTGCAATAACTGGCTAAAAAATTTCAAAAAGTAATATTTGATTTTGGGTAAGACAAAGTAATAAAAGTAGATAAATATATTTATAATTAAATTTATTCTAAGATAGAAAAATAAAAATACTTCTAACACCATAAATAAATTATTTTGTCAACTAATCACAGTAGTAAACTTTTAGTACAGCAGCAATTTAATAGTAAAAAAATATAGAGAAATGTCAATTATCTTTGCTAAAGTAGTTTGACTAAAAGTACTTGTACTAAAGTTTTTTATTGTCCCTGAATAAATTAAATAGGCTTGTTAGTAAAGAAGATGTATTTCTAGTAATTGGAATCGAGAGAGTAAGGGACAGTTAAGCAACTTTACTAGTCTTTACTTATGCAAGGTAAAAAACTTTTTTTGACTTCAATTAATGCCAAAACACCTATATTGGCATCTGCTAAGAGAGGGAATATAAGATTAAGAAATCAAGCTGAAAAAACCTTAATTGCAATGTTTTTTAAAGTTCGCTGGCAACTTGTTTCAGTTGCTACCACGCTATTAATTGCTTTACAAGCAAGGGTAGCAAGAGCAGATTCAATATTCTCTAATGCTCAAAAAGCAATGGAATGTGTAATTACTAGTGCCTCATCTGGTAGCACTGTTAATAATGCAGTCTTGACAAATCTGCCATTGATTTTATTTACTTCCCTGACTATTGTCCTATTCGGATATTTCTGTTTTTCTATCTATCAAGGTGTGGCCGCGTATGGTCGTGGGGAAGAAGTGAGTAATGTTATTCAGCAACCAATATTCACATTTATTTCAGTGATATTGATTGTAGTATTTCAATCACTACTTTTCGGTAATAATGCAACTTGTAATTAATTGAAAAATCAAGTCAAAATTCCGAATAAATGTATATAGTCGCTAATCGTCAAGACAAAATTAGCTCACGCTGAATTTTACCTCGAAATTCTTGAAGTAGAATTCAAATTATTGCTGATCAAAAGCTACTAAATTTTATATTTGGTAGGGAGTATTATTTTCGTTGGCAAGTTAGTCACCCCTTTCTGTCTCCTGAATTCTTGATTAATGCTCTATGAAAGAAGAGATTAAAAAAGTTAACCAGAGTTTAGGTGAAAGTCCAAAATTTGGCCCCTTTACAGGCAGACAGTTTGTTATATTTGCTGGTGGATTTTCTCTAATTTTTGGACTGTTATACCTAATTTTAGGCTTAGATATCTTCTGGAGCTTAGGCTTTGCATTTTGGGCAAGTTTATCAGTTGCATTCTTATCAGGAGACAAACCATACTTATACTGGTCAAAGATTTACCCAATTGTGCCGAAATGGACGCGAGGATATGCTACATATACGTCTCCACAACACAAGAAAAAAGTTGGAACTAGAAGAGTTAAACTGACTCGCTCATCCAAACCTAAAACCCTCAATCCTTTTGAAGATTGGCTGGATTTAACTACTATAGTCAGACTCAAGAAAGATTCATATTTAATAGGAGCTTATCTACTTAGTAAAAAAAATCTGACTGAAAATAGTAACACGCTGCAATTAATTTTTGGTTATGACTGCACTGGGATTCATCCCTTGTTCAACTCAGAACAGGAAATATCAGCCATTGCTCAAGCCTTTGAAAATGGTTGTAAAGAAATTCCTCAAGGTGAAAAAGTCACTTTTAGATGGAGTTCTTTTTGCGACCATAGTGACAGTGAAGAATATTTAATGCAGCGTCTGAATAACTCAGCTTCTTTAGAGTGTGAATTTTTAGATTGGGGGAGACTAGCCCGGACTCAAAAACTAATCCATGAGAGAGCGCGTAAAAATATCAAGCTGAATATCTTTTGGTCATTCACAGTTACTTATGAGGCATTAGAAACCTCAGATCCAGTAGATAAGTTTTTACTGAAACTTACCAACTTTATCCAAAGACGATTTACAGATTCAGGAGTTAACCAAATTACCAAAAAGCGATTTACACAGATTTTAACCAAAGGAATTGAAGCTTCATTAAGATATCAGCAGATTCTAGCCCAAATGGGGTTAAATCCTCAGCCTAAATCAGATAAAGATTTATGGACAGACCTTTGTAAAAATATCGGAGCTAAAGAGGTGATTATTCCGCATACCTTGGTATTTGATGAACAAGGTTTGAGAGAAGAAATTGATGAGAAAGCTTTATTTGATAAACCAATTGAAATCATCAATCAACCTCATCTAAGCTCAATTATTTTAAACAACGGTGTACCATTTGCAGATAAGCGATGGATTGGTTTACCGAAAGGAGAAGATAATAAGTATGTTGGAGTAATTGTACTCACACGCAAACCAGAAATTTTTGCTTCTACTAAACATCAAATTCGCTTTCTTTGGGATTTATTTTCACGGAACAATATTTTTGATGTGGAGGTAATCACAGAATTTTCACCAGCTGACAGAGGCATTACTCGTGCTGCTCAACAGATGATTACAAAACGCTCCAGAGCGTTAGATATAAATGTGCAACAGAAAAAATCAATTGATGTTTCTGCTCAAATCAATGTTGAACGTTCAGTAGAAGCACAACGACAACTTTACACAGGAGACATCCCGCTAAATTTGAGCTTGGTAGTTCTAGTTTATCGAGATACACCAGAGGAAATTGATGATGCTTGTCGATTAATTTCTGGTTACGTTTCACAACCTACAGAGCTTACCCGTGAATATGAATATGCTTGGTTAGTTTGGCTGCAAACTTTGCTTGTTAGACAAGAACCAATTCTGATGCGTCCGTATAATCGGCGCTTAACCTTCTTTACTAGTGAAGTTTTAGGACTAACTAATATAGTTCAGAATAACTCCGCAGATGATCAGGGTTTTGAATTAATCGCCGATGAGAGTGATTCACCAATCAAAATTGACCTATCAAAAACCAAAAACCTTCTAATTTTAGGTACAACTGGTTCAGGTAAATCAGTACTAGTAGCTTCCATCATTGCCGAGTGTCAAGCTCAAAATATGAGCGTTCTGATGATTGACTTGCCCAATGATGATGGTACAGGTACATTTGGGGATTACACACCCTATCACAATGGCTTTTACTTTGATATTTCCAAAGAGTCTAACAATTTAGTCCAGACATTGGACTTATCAAAAATTCCTCCAGAGCAACGAGAAGAACGAGCTAAAGCCCATAGAAACGATGTGAACTTGATTGTTCTTCAGTTAGTTTTGGGGTCGCAATCCTTTGATGGATTTTTATCCCAAACAATTGAATCTTTAATTCCACTAGGAACAAAAGCCTTTTACGATGACCCTGACATCCAAAAACGCTTTGCTGAAGCAAAGAAAGCAGGATTGGGTTCAATTGCTTGGGATAATACCCCGACCTTGGCAGATATGGAGCATTTTTTTACCAAAGAACATATCAGCCTGGGTTATGAAGATGAAACAGTTGAGCGATCGCTGAACTACATTCGGCTACGCTTTCAGTATTGGAAAAATAGCAGTATTGGAAGTGCAATCTGTCGTCCGTCTACTTTTGATACTGATGCCAAGCTAATCACCTTTGCTTTGACCAATTTGCAGTCAAGTAAAGATGCTGAGGTGTTTGGGATGTCTGCATACATCGCTGCATCCCGCCAATCCCTATCAGCACCAAATAGTGTGTTCTTCATGGATGAATCGAGTGTTTTGTTGCGGTTCCCTGCCCTATCACGTTTGGTAGGCCGCAAATGTGCCACTGCCCGAAAATCAGGCTGTCGAGTCATATTGGCAGGTCAAGACATTCTTTCGATCGCTAATTCCGAAGCTGGGGAGCAAATCTTGCAGAATATGCCCTGTCGGTTGATTGGGCGAATCGTGCCTGGGGCTGCAAAGAGCTTTTGTGAGCATTTAGGAATACCCAAGCCAATTATTGATTCAAATGAAAGCTTCCGCCCCAACATTAAACAGCTATATACGCTGTGGTTGCTTGATTACAACAACAAATACATTCGCTGTCGTTACTACCCTGCTTACCCAATTTTGGCATTAGTTGCCAATAGTCGAGAAGAACAAGCAGCCCGTGATCGATTTAAAGCAATGTATCCAAATAAGTTCAAATGGGTTTCTGAGTTTTCTAAATATTATGTGGATTGCATTAAGCAAGGAAAGCCTTTATGAAAAAGCTAGAAATTGCTACTGGATTTGCACAATATAAAGTTTTGCTGGCTATTTTAGGAGTTGTTACCTCATTAGCATCATTTACATTTTGGAAATGGCAGAAAGAGCAACATGAAAAGTATATTGTGGAGAAAGAAGAAATGTGCCAGCAGCGTTTAGACTTTGCTGAACAATATGTAAAGGGAGATAGATTTTTAAAAGCCGCATACTATGCAAGTAAAACCCAGAAGCCACTAACATTTCAACTAGAAAAGCCTGGGATTACAACTAATTTTCAAGCTGATAAAGAATATATATTGTTGTACGATAAACCAGGAGCTTTAATACCTAAGAGTCCCAGATATGAAGGTAGTTTATTTACAAGATTATCTAGGCAAACTGATAAATATCCTCCAGAACCATTACTAGTTACTGGTAAAAAAATATTGGGTCAAAAAGCAGAAGTTAAATCTGCCTGTTCTCCTAATTCTTTTACTGTTCCATTGGATAATTTATATGAAACTACACAGCCAATTGATATTACTCCCTATCTACCGCCGTTTAGCAATTTTTAGCACTTTAGTTTTCACATTTATTTTATTCTCGGCCTTACCAGCAACAGCTAAGTCTTCCTTTCTAGAGCAATTTCAACAAGTTATTACCAGTTTGCAGCAATACATTAAGCTGTATGGTCAAGAATTTGGTCAAGAAAAAGATTCAAATAAAGATAAAGAAGATGTAGATGATCCTATCAATTCGACAAAGGGAGATTTAGGCATACCTGATCCATTAAAAGCAGGTAGGAATATTAAGGTGATTATTCAAAACCAAGATACTGATTTAGTTGAAACTGATTCTCAAACTCAAGGGGATGATGCTCAAAGAAGATTACATCAAGCTTATACTTATGGACTTTCACAATCAGTTCTAGGTAGAGAAGGTCAAAAAACTCAATTTCAAGAAGGTGAAATGAGTAATGAAGCCCTGGAATCTTCCTCTGATAAAGCTGATAAAGTGCAAACTGATGTCATTACTCAAGATATTTTAAAAAAGATGGCAGTGCAAAATTTGCAGACAACAATTATCACTAAATCACTTCATAGTGAATCACAAAAACAAACAAGAGCATTATCAGCCGCAAATATAAATTTAAGTGATATTTCAAGTAGGCTAGATGAACAAGCAAGACAAGAACAAGCTAATAATAATTCTAGTGCTAAACAAATTTTAGGTGCAGCAGCATTCGCTGATAGTTTTTGGGAAAAGAGTAATGCTAATTCATCCAATTAACTTTTTATATTTACTAGAAGCGACTGGAGATACAAACGCTGATGATATAGTCGATGGCGCTATTAATGGCTCTCGTCTGGTTGTATCCTCATTTAATCAAGACTGGCAGGATTTAGTTAATAATCAAAGTGAAATTTATAAAGCAGTAGTTGCTATATCTGCTTTATGTGGTGTCGTTTTTGTATCTTTCTGGTCGATAAATTGGTATTCACGATTAACTCAGGAAGGGTTTAGCAATGAAGTTTTAAATGAGATGGTATATCCATTATTAGTCTGTTTGATGCTGACAGTGAATAATGGCCAACTACTTGCTGCTACCTCTCTCATGTTTCGTAATACAGCCATCAATCTGAACGATAAATTATTAAGTATTACGCGAGATGGTATTACTTTAAGAGATGCTATTCGTACCACAAATATGGATCAGGCTTTTACTATTTCAGTACAAACACAACTGCAAGAGTGTGAGCAGAAACCTAAAACTGGTAAAGATGACCAAGGAAATCCAATAAATCCGCGAGAGAAATGTAAAGAAGAAAAAATAAATCAAGCCGAACAAAAAGCTCAAGAATACAAAAATAAATACGGATTATCTTCTTATTCAAATAGCTGGAATCCTTTAGATATAGCAGGTCAAACTATTAACTCAATGGTGCAAGCCCTATCATGGATTATATTTAGTGGTTTACAAGCAGCCTTCCAATACGTTGTGCAAGTAGCATTTTTATTAAATGCCTACGTTGCTCCTATATTCTTAGTACTTTCACTATTTCCGTTTGGAGGTAAGCCAATTTATGCCTGGGTATCAGGATGGTTAGCCCTAACTTTAGTACTAATGTCGCACTCAATAGTTTGTGGAATTGCTGCTAGTGCAATAGTGAATGCTAGTAATAACAATCCTTTATTCTTGCAGCTAGTAGAAGCAATTTTATCTCCAATTTTGGCAGTGGCAATGGGTGCTGGTGCAGGAATGGCCGCTTTTTCTTGTTTTTCAAGTAGTGCTAGGTTAATCTCTGGGAGGATATTCAGATGAGATTACTAGATAAAAAAGAAATAAACTTCTCACCATTGTTATCAATGGGACAATTTATAATTTTAATATTTATATTTTTAATAACCTTAGTTAATTCCAGCCAAATCAGCCAAATATCTAATAAAAAACCAACCTTAGTTGAACTACAAGATGGCACTTCTATTAGAGCAGTTACTTTCGGAGAAAAAGACCGAACCGACCAAGCGATTATGGATTTCGCTGGGCGTACCATGATGAATCTGATGAGTTGGAATGCAATTCCAAAATCATCAGATGAAACTCTGAATCCCAGAGAATTAAAACTAGATCCAGGAATACAAGTAGCTGATAAAAAGTTAACAACAAATACTTGGAGTGCGGGATTTTCATTGTCAGAAGATTTTAGAGCAAGTTTCTTAAGAGAAATCGCAGCTTTAACCCCATCTAATGTATTCACTGGTGATACTCAATCAGCTTTACTAGTACGTTATCTATCCAACCCTCAAAAAATAGAACCAGGAAAATGGCAATTAGATATGGTTGCTAATTTAGTAGTTTTCAAAGGTAAAGACCAATTAGGTAATGCAATTTCTTTTAATAAAACCATATTTATCAGAGCAATAAATACACCACCTTTACCTAATAATCCCTCCGTACAGCAGATAGCAGCTTACAACGCTCGAAAAGCCGGAATGGAGATTTATCGTATCCAAGATTTAGATTTGGGAAGGTAGCTTTATGGCAAATCAAGTTACAGAAAATTCTCAAGTTACTACCGAAACTAACAATTATCGGCAAGAATTTGCTCAGATGAATGGAGCAGAAGTAAAAAATGATTCAACAAGATTATCCACATCATCAACAGACGATTCCCAAAAACCAGAGCCAGAAGAAATTGTAACTACTCGTCCCGTAGCTGCACACCCTTTATTGAAAGGGTTGACAATTTCTGGTGGAGTTTTGTTGTTGGTGATGAGTTTTGGGGCAATGGTTGGCACAATTACAGATGCTTTCAACTCTTCTACTAATAATCAAACTCAAGAAAATACTAAAAAAATTCAGCCTGATGATAGTAAAACTGCAAAAGATGAAGATGCAGATATGAAGACTGTGATGGCTCTCACTAGTCAAAAAGGTGAGTTACAAGCCATTGGCAAAAACAATGGCGAACCAGTGTCAGTTTTACCTACTCCCACAATTATTTCAAAACCTATTGTCAAGACACAACCAGCACCAACGCGCCCAACCATAACATATCAAGCGCCACCACCACCGCCTACTCCGGTTATTAGGACTCATCGAAACTACCGAGTGGCAGACAATCCTTCTCCAATTAGGCAGCCTGCGCCTGTGCCTAAATCATCCCCTAAACCTTTACCTGTAAATACAACTGCCAGAAATTTACCCCCACTACCTTCAGTTAGAACTGCCCCCAAAGACCCAATGCAGGAATGGTTAGCAGTAGCCAATGTGGGCAATTACTCTTCTGGTGATTCTGGCAATGAACAGTTAAACAATGAAGAACTGAATTTAGCAAATGCAAAAGTAGAGGGAGGTACAGGCATCAGACCAGCAAGTGCTGTTAGTCAAAATCAAGATTTACCCCAATCCTTACCAACTAATTCCGATGGTAAGCAGGTTTTGGTAGGGACTCGTGCTGCTGGTGTCATGGAAACTCCCATTGCTTGGATGGGTAGCAGTGTTAATGATCAGCAAAGACAAAACTGTTTAATTAGGCTATCGCAACCTTTAAAAAGTTTTGATGGTTCCGAAGTTTTACCCAAAGGGTCTTATGTCGTCGCTGTTCTCAATCCAACTAATTCAGAAATAGCGCAGATGACGGCAGTTTCTGCACTAGTCAATATTGATGGTAAAACTCAAGAAAAACAACTACCACCAAATTCAGTTTTGATATTAGGTAAAAGTGGCAATCTACTAAAAGCTGAATCTCGTAAAGGTGGAAGTAATTTAGGTAATTCGCTTATGGCATCACTGCTGTCTGGCTTATCGAAAGCAGCCGAAATTCAAAATCGAGCTAACAACGAAACTTCTATTAGCTCAAATGGGGTAACTACGACCAGTACAAGCAATGGTGACAAGAATTTAATAGCAGGTTTTACAGAAGGCAGCCTTAACGAGATTCTAGGAAGAATGAAAACTTCTAATGAACAGCAATTACAAAGCTTAGAAAGACAGCAACAAGTGTTTGTAATTGAAGCAGGCAAGCAAGTACAAGTTTTTGTAAATCAATCGATATTGATATGAAAAATTTAGTTTTTTTACTGGCCACAGCATTAGCACTAAATGCTGGGCAATTACTAGCATTACCAGCCGCGAGAAATGTTTATTCCCAAGATGCTCAAGGCAATAACTCGACAGGACTTGATTTAAAAATTTGGCAAGGCTATGGCCTGACAATTAACTTTATGTCTACTGGTGAGATTATCAAGCAAGTTTGGCTGGGAGATCCAACTCATTTTTCTCTAACTTCCAATGGTAAGTTATGCCAACAGGGGACATCAAATGATGAAAACTGTGGAACTGGAGGAGCAACAGTTTTATTTTTAAGACAAATTAAACCGATTAACTTTCCACATTTGACTTCTAGTGATGATGGCAGTACTCAAATTACTATTCTCACGAGTAGTGCTGATGGCCAAAAACAATATCAATTTAAGTTAATTCCAGCTAAAGGACAGCCATCTTATACAAGTTTAATTATTCAGCCTGACTCTCAAAGACCGTCACCTGTTTTAAGGCAACCAACATTAACTACCGCCAGAACAAGACCTCAATTAGTAACAAGACAGCCAGCTACTCAACAATTGACAGACCCTGTAACAAAAAAACCAGCAATAACCAAGCCAGTTTCTCAACGAAGAACAGTAGCGACAAGGCAAGAGAATACGAGAAGCCGCCAGGAAGAAAAGTTATTGACCGATAACTCCCTGCCGCCAAGAACTGTAAACGTTGCAAATAATTCAACTACTACCGTAGCCTTGTCCAAGCCTGTAACTGGTGGCAATTCAATTCCCAGAAACGATGCCAATGCTTTGGCTTATGGATTAGCAACAGCTGTTTCTAATCGAGAGATTAAGCCTTATTCAACTACTTGGAAAAAGTTTCAAGATGCTATTCGGCTACTACGACGAGGTAAAAGTCAAAATGAGGCAATTTCTTTATCTGGTGTCCCACCTGCATTATTTGAACAGTTAATAAACAGGGGTAGATAAATGCTGAAGCTGAAAAAATTATTGTTAGTAGCTTCAACAGCTTTAATAGCCGCTATATCAATTAAAACACAAGCTCAAACGCCAACCGAGACTCGTACTTTAGCCCAGTATGAAGTTAAAATACCCGACTGGTCAAAGATAACTTGGGATAACTTAGCACCAGTTCAACAGCCTGGATATCTTAATATTTCATCAGATTTAATTGACAGATTTGGTTATAATCCTTCCCGTTCTTGGTCGGCTGGACAAAAAATAGATTCGATAGTCATGTTGGGAGATGTAGAAGATGCTTTTAAAATGGGTTCTTTCAGCTTAAAACGTATATCAACAATAGTAGCAATTGATTCTGCACTGACACTTAAAGATTTGGGATTGCTCCAGTGGCAAACTCCCAAAAGCTTAGTTAAAGCAATTCCTGCATTAGGTAATCTTGATATTAGTCAAGTTCCACCTATTTACGATTTATTTGCTCAAGTTGCTAACAGTAATAAAACTCCTAAATCATTATTTGCAGGTGCAACAAAATCAAATATAACTGATAAAAATCATTTTGAAATTGCTGCAAGCGGTACAATCGCCCAAGTCTTACGATCCAATCCAAGATTAGCTAATACCCCACTAGGTAAACTTGACCTGAGCCGATATCCTATCAACTCCGTGCCTGGACTGACTCAAACACAATTAGCAAGATTTTCAGGCTGGCAGCAGAGTTTTATTAATCAGGTTCCAGGGCTAAATAAAGTGCCATTTGATAAAATGCCTCAGCCTATTAATACAGAGTTTAGTGTAATCGGGATTGCATCGTTAGTATTAGGAACACCGGAAAACGGAGATAAAACAGTTGGCTCAAACTACTTTATATCTGGCAGTATCAACCGTAGTAATGTAACTATTCCTGTAGCTTGCGAAGCCAATCATGAATGTGCGTACATGGAGTTAGGCGATTTAGCAGGTCAACAAGGGGAACTCTACGGTAAACGTTGGGCTTCTGGTTCTTCTCAAAAGGTCAAAGGCGGATTTGGACTACTAGGTAAGGTGAACGATGGTAAAGAACCTACAGGCAGACTAGTTTACGGTTCTGCTTTTAAGGTGGTGTTAACAAAAGTCAATGAATCAAAAGGTACAGCAGATTTCGGTTTATTTTTGAGGATCTGCGCGAATATTCCTTTTGTAGGTAAAACCTGTACCCCTTACTTCATCGGCCCCATACCCTGGATACCTGTGAAGGAAAATGAGCTAGTAATTGTGGGGACACAGTAATGGTTACTGTCAAAACCCAGACACAACAAGATATTAGCAGCCAGATTATTCCCAGCAATTTAAAAACTGCTTTCTATTCCCCGATGGGTTTAGCACTGCTTGTATCTATTGGCGCTTTAGTATTAGCTAAATCTTTAGAAGGCAGAGGTGGATCTAGTAAACTAGCACGGGCAAGGTGGGCAGGTACTAGAGAAAAAACCGCAGCCCGTAAATTGGCTTGCCAGCAGATTACTAAACGCAGACATAACAGAGTAGCTTTGTACATTGGTACACCCGAAGGTATTAATTTTCAAGTTGTTGGCAACAAACGCATTACCAATATTCCAGAAGATAAAAGCCGGCTCTACCTACCAGATGTTCAACGTGGTGTTTTTGTATGTGGCGGAGGAGGTTCAGGTAAAACCTTTTCTATAATTAACCCCCTGCTACGCTCTGCCATTGACCAGGGACTGCCAACGATCGTCTACGATTTCAAATATGCTCATCAGGAGTCAGCAACAGCAGAAGCCAAAGGGCAAGCACCTAAGCTGGCCGGGTATGCAATAGAGCGTGGTTATGAAGTAACAATCCTGTCCCCTGGTTTTCCTGAGTCATGTGTAGCCAATCCTCTGGATTTTCTTCGCAGTCCGACTGATGCGGAAATGGCTCGTCAGTTAGCGATCGTCCTTAACCGTAATTTTAAGTTAACAAGTGGGGACTCCTCTGATAGTGGGTTTTTTGCTAACGCCGGCGACCAGTTGGCACAAGCTATTTTTATGCTGGCACGGGGTACTTGTTTTCCTGACATCATGATGTGCCACCAAATTCTCAGTTTACCCAGGCTGATTGAACGCATCCAACAAGCAGACTTAAATCCTTGGGTGAAAGTGGCTTTTGACCAATTCTTATCTGTAGCTGGTAGCCCTGAAACCGCCTCCAGCATTATTGGTACAACCAGTGGGTTGTTTACTCGTTTTATGACTCCATCAACCTTATCTGCGTTTTGTGGAACAACCAATATTCCTTTGGACTTGAAGGGACGAAAGATGGTCATCTTTGGTATGGACAAAGAAAAACGAGATGTCATAGCCCCACTTTTAGTTTCAATTTTGCATCTTTTAGTTTGTCGAAATGTTGCTAAAAAAAGAACTGACCCGCTTGTTTTAGCATTAGATGAATTACCAACATTGTACCTTCCGGCTCTAGTAGATTGGCTGAATCAAAACCGCGAAGATGGTTTAGTTTCTATCTTGGGTTTGCAAAATATTTCGCAGCTTGAAAAAGCATATTCAGCAGAAATTACTAACGCTATTTTTGGCGGTTGTGCCACCAAAATATTCTTTAATCCTCAAGATGATGTCGCTGCTAAAAGATTTAGTGATTTTTTAGGAAATGAACAAATTCGCCATAAAGAACGTTCCCGGACTTCTGGAGGAAAAGGAGGAGCAAGTACATCTTTATCTGAACAGAACAGTACTAGAAACTTATTTGAAATTAATCAGTTTAACTCGTTATCAGAAGGTAGGGCAATAATTATTAGCCCTGGCTTCAGGAGAGGTAGAGAAGTTGGGATACCGCTTTTAGAACAAACCTCTATCCCTCAAGCTGATAAAGATGCTGAAGTGGCTAGTGTGGAAAGGTGGTACAAACTACAGCAACAATTTATTGCTAAATCAACTTTGAGAGAACCGTCTGGTGAGGAGTTAGAAATTAGAAGATTAGAGGCAGAAAAATTACTGCCTTTAGTAGAAGAAAAGGCGGAAGCAGAAAGTATTTTACAAAATGAAGTTTAGGAGTCAATTGATGAATAATTTTTCCGAGTATGAGTTAAATCTTCTAGCTAAACTACCACTAGATATTGCTTTACTAGCTGGTAAATATCGAATTGATATTATTAACGCGGCTGAATTTTGGGATGAACCACCATTTCCTGAAAACTATTTACCAGAAATGATTGAAATTTATTACGGCAATACTCCAAGTCCTCATGTGTTTATTTTGAATGGAAAACTAGAAGACTATAGGCTTGATGAAGTAGATATTAATCCAAATTCTATTGCCGTACAGATTGATGATCAATGGGCTTATATCCAAATTGAGGGACAAGAAATTCTCAATCGATTAGGTGGTGTAGTTTTACCAGATTTAGTGATTAAACCATCTGCGTTGTTAAATTCTGTTTTACAGGTAGAAAGTCATGGATGAAATTAAATCAGAAGGTAAACAAATACAGCAAGATTATTTAGAAATTCTCAATGATATCTTGCAAAAAGTTTTAGAGAAAGGACAGTTTCAAGGAGCCGATGTTAATAAAGATATATCAATTTTTGTAGGTAGAGACCTTCAGTATAAAGGTAATCCTAATGGGGAAGTATCCGTAAATCTGGTGAATTCAGATTTAGTGGAGCATCTGAAAAAAGCTATTAATTCCCCTCAAGATTTGAAAGGTTCTGTCCGAATTTTGATTGGTAAGGACAAAGCATTTCATGTTAAAGATGGAAAAATTTTAACAGATAAGCTAGGACTGGCTACTAAGAATGTTCAGAATTTAAATACTAGCCAAGCTGCAAATGTTACTCAATCTCAGAAACAATCAGCAGTTAGTATTGAGAATTTGCAAAATCAAGTTGATGCTTTACAACGTCAGGTTGAAGCGCAGCAGAAAGTAATTGATAGGTTCAGTAGTCAACAGCAAAAATCTCCAGAAGAAATTAAAGCACTGTTGGCGGAATTTAACAACCTCAAATCAGCTTTTGATGCACAGCAGCAAACAATTGAGCAGTTACAGAAAGGTTTAGAGGCAGTTAATAACCGTCATACTCCTCATGTACAAAATCAATCTTTAAAAGATTGGATGGGTAAACTCGAAAGCAATGTAAAAAAATCTGCAAAAGGTTTGTACGAACAAGTTAAATCTAATTTAACTCCAAAACTAGATGCAATTAAAACACAAATTCAATCTGCGCTAACCCCAAAAATGGATAAAATTAAGGCTCAACTTGAAAGTCAGATTGAGTCTCTTAAAAGTGAAATGCAATCGCAAATCGAAGCAGTGAAGTCTGATTTAAAAACACAAACTGATGTCGTCAAAACTGGAATTAGTGAAGTTAAGGGACTAGTACAAAATGAAATTCAACAGGGTGTAGAACGTCATCAAGCTGCTTTAGGTGCTATTGGTGGCAAAGTCTCAGAAGAAGTAAATACAGTACATAAACAAGTAACTCAAGCTGTTGGAGATATACATTCGGCACTGAATCATGCTGTTAAGCAAAATTATGAGAAAGTCACTAATAGTGTAATGGAGGCTAAAGGTAAAGCTATTGCTAAAAGTGTTGATTCTATGCTGCATCTTTTTGGAAAAACAAATTCTGATGGTTCAATGAGTTATGAAACTAAAAGTTTTAGTTTTCATAAACAAGGGAGTAATCTTTCTATTACATCTAAAGATGGTAGACCTGTGATGATAGAAGGTGACTTAACAACTGCTGCGACCGAAAAAGATGTAGAATCTCTCAACAAAGTAGAACAGGTGGTTCATAATTATTTGAAACCAAAAATGCCATCTCAATCACAATCATCAAAATTAAAACGATAATTTTATCTCCTAAAACCTCGTCTTGGTTGTGGTGAAGGCTGACGGTCAATAGTCAATTTAGCTTGAATTTCTCTTTCCCTTTGTCTTTGTGTCTCTTTAATGCTTGTGAGACGCTCTTGTAATTGAGGAGATTTGAGTAAATTATAAATAATACTCATCTCTATAGTTTTGTGTTCTCTCTTCCAGGTTTCATGATTTTGAACCTGGATTTCCCATTGGCTAGTATTTGATTGGAGTTGTTGTTTTTGAGTAAATAATTCTTTGATAGTGCTAATAGTTTCTAATTGCTGATTTAGCAATAAGTCATACTTATTACTCAACTTATGGAGTGGAATCAACTCCATTGCTTTGATAGCTTTCTCTTGTTGAGCGTGTTCTATCCACAAACTCTCAATTTTTTGTTGGAGCTGAGTAATTTGACTTTCAATTGCTTGCCTATCAATTGCAGACGGCACTTGTGCTGCTGGTTCTGAAAAATATTCCTTAATACCTTGCTCTAAATACAGTAGCTCTTGGTTAGTTAGTTCATCGATTGCTTTCTTAAATGCTGATGGAGTAAGTTGACCTGAAAAACGCTGTTGGAGTCGTTGTTTACGTTCCTGTTCACTCAACTTTTTGGGTGGCGCTGGCGGTGAGTGCCGTTGTTTATTATTATGGTCTCGCCATGCTTTAAGGGTGAGAGCCTCATAAAACGCTTTTTCGTATGCCAATGGCCCCACTGCCATAATTAAATCGTCAACGCCTTTATCTGGCCCTGGCAAAGTCACTACACTGACTTTAGCTCCACGTTCTTCAAGTAGTCCACCAGTACGTGAGATCGCAATCTCTATATTTCGCTGAGTCTCAAGTCGCGTCTCATAATCAAAGCAGAAAGTCATCTCGCGTTCTGGTGTGGCGAAAACAGCTAACTCATCCATGAGCCTAGCTTTCACCTTTTCGCCAAGCGCATCCTTACTGCGATAACCGGCATAAATTCCAGGCAGTCCAATTGCTGCATGACCCTGGCTCAAAAGACTGGCAGCTTTTTTGGCTCCTTCGGTGATCGTAACTGGTAGGTTGTACTTCCAAACACAATACCAGAATCCACTGGTGCGATCGCGTTCGGTGGGCTGTACCCCAAATTTTTCATAGATACGCCCTGCTATATCATCTGGCACATCTAATAGGAAAATGCTCAGTTCAGTTTTGGGTGGATGCTCATATTTTATGAGTTTGCTGGGGTTATCAGCTTTTTCTCTGGGATTATTGGGTTTGTAGCATCCCCACAATGTTCTATCAGGTTTATCCCCCGACTGAAGGTCAGCAAAAGACTTAGGATTGACACCAGCATCACACCACCAGCCGCCCGATTCAATATGAGTATACTTGCTCATAATTCCCGACGATAACTTACCTGTGTTAGTGCGAGGCAACCCCTCACTGTACATCAGATATTCCCAAGCCTCATGCTCCCAATCAAGAGTCTGATGCAGACTTTTGAAGTTAAGGGTGGCAATTTCAGGATGAATAGCACTACCTTCTACCAATTCTTGCCAGTGTTCAAAATCCAGCCGTTCAGAGGCTTCACCCACATGAAGAGGAGTCCAAAATGCTACTGTCGGCTGTGTCTTTTTAGGAACTGGTTTCTTAATAACTGGCTTGGGAGTAGGGATAGGAGGTAGAGGGGCAAGGGTGCAGGGGGGCAGGGGGGAAGAATTGGGCTTCGGGGCAGAGGGGCTGGGGGGCAGAGGGGAAGAATTAGTATAAGATTTCTCCTCTGCTCCACCCTGCGGGTGGAGCGAAGCGGTACCGCTCCCCTGCTCCGAAGCTCCCCCACTCCTCCGCTCCCTTACCTCTATTCCCTGCTGAGTAGTAGTTGTTTTAGCTACAATCGCATCAGCTATTTCCTTCTCTTGCTCTAACTGGCGTTGCTTCATTAATTCCTTCTGCCGCAGCAGCGCCAAGGCATTTTCCTTAGCTCTACTATGTTGCGCCCAATTCAGTAATTGGGATTTATCCTCTGTATAAAGCTTAAGGGAATACTTAGCACGGCTGACGGCAACATAAAAGCTTTCTTGTCCGATGGTATTGTCAGTAGCAATCAGTACAGAGTCAGCAGTTTTACCTTGACTGCTATATGTAGTGCTGACAAGCGCATAATCTAGATGTTGTGATTGTTGCAGGTTAATAAATTCAGTTTGACCATTTTCTAAATATTGGATTTGTGCGTTATCACCTGCAATTGCTTTAACGACGAACTCTTGACCGTTGCGCCGTCCCAATTGTCGGTCGTTTTTCGTCCAGCGTAAGCGATCGCCCTCGGCAATTTCAATCTGTTGATGTTGATAAACTGCCTTGTTAAATCCCGTGTCTACTTGAAAGTATTGCCCATCCTCTGCTTTGAGAATTAATTGGTCAGTATCCTTACCTACTACTTCATATAGTTTTCCCTTGGACAGCCCCCGGCGTTTATAACTGCGGATGGGCATAACCAAATCACCCAGTTCAAAGTTGTGAGTGTAACGCTTTTGTACTGAGGTTAAGTCTTTGGCTTGTAGTTGGGTGATGTTTGTCCCATTCCTTAAACTACCCTCGACTTTCATCTGTTGCCGAATCGCTTGAGTGATAGCCAATCGCTCAAAGTTTGTGCCTGCTAGTACCAGGGTTCGCGCCCGTTGTATGGGTGTGGC
Organism: Nostoc sp. FACHB-190; assembly: GCF_014696905.1. Taxonomy (NCBI): domain Bacteria; kingdom Bacillati; phylum Cyanobacteriota; class Cyanophyceae; order Nostocales; family Nostocaceae; genus Nostoc; species Nostoc sp. FACHB-190. The sequence goes on along the minus strand of NZ_JACJQW010000033.1, from coordinate 62,122 downwards.
TGTCATATATTCACGGGCAATCGTATCAATTTTAAGTTCGGCTGTAACGCTATGAATACAACCGTTTTCATCGAGGCGTTCAAAACCTTCTTCAATGCGACCTTCAGCAATTAGGTCTACTGCTAACTTCAACTTTGGCGCACGTTGTCTATGAGATTCATTTAAATGAATGGTTTTGATTCCTGCTTGTTGCAAAGACTTAAAAGGACTGCCTGCTTCTACAGCTGATAACTGCTTTGTATCTCCCACTAACAAAACTCTGGCTTGCTCAAGAGTAGCTCGTTCTAAAAGAGCAAAGGCATCTTTAGCACTAAGTAACCCTGCTTCATCCACAACCCAAATTTGATTCGGTTCAATTTCCGGTGACGGTTCAGAAACTAGCAATCTAGCAACAGTCTCGGCCTGGATATCTAATTCTTGACCTAAAACTTTGGCAGCCATTGAACTGGGAGCAAAGCCTTTGATGGTATAGCCAGAATCGGTGGTGATCTCTTTTAATTCCTTGAGGGCGAAAGTTTTCCCAGCACCAGCTACCCCCTGCCATGCCACAAACTGGTCTGTTGTTGTGACCGCCGCTTCTACTGCGCGACGTTGATCAATGTTTAAAGCAGTTTTGGCCAAATGATGTTCAACTACTTCTCGTTCAGCGAGTGGGCTGACCTTGCCCTGTCCAGACTGCATGAGTTTAATGGTTGCCAGTTCCCGGTTGACTGCGGCCAAGGTTGTAAAATCACGGGTTTCTGGAGACAGGCTGAGTAATTCAGGGTTAGCTTTAACTAAAGGTTCAATAGCTCTAACATCTGTAGCTAGTCCTTGGTTGAGGATGAACTTTTCCAAATCCTCCTGGGTAAAGGCTACATTTCTTTCGGAACAGTGAGCGATCGCCGTATCCAAATTCTCATAGCTGACTAATCTTGGTTGTAGTTCTGGTTGTGCTTCTAGAGGTTGTACAAACTCGATTCCCAGTGCCGCAGCTTCTTCTCTCCACCTAGCTTTTAGTTCACTTGGATTAATCTTTTGCTTCAAGTTGCGAGTGGCAGTCCAAGCTGCTTCTCGCTCTACCCATGTTGAATTTTCGCCGGCGGCATCTAATATTTGCTGTCTGCGCTTGGAGAATTCTTGTAAGTCCTGTTGGCAAAAACCTTTAATTTCAAACTGCCCATGTTTTAAGGCTTCTACCTCGTACCCTAACTTCTGCACCTCTACTGCTAAGTAGTTCTGGTACACCATACCCAGAAATTTCTTATTTTTAAAAATCTCATCATTGAAAAGACTGTACCATGAGCCATTTTCTAGCTGCGTCATATTCATAACTAAGGCATGAGTATGCAGATGTGGGTCGAGTTCTCTGGTTTCCATGTGGTCAAACTCTGCTACTACTAAATTGTCAGTCTTGATAAGTTGCTGTCCCTTGTCCGTTGTCGCTCTGGTGTAGCTGTAGCGTTCTTCGATCAGCGATAGGGTCTTTTGTACCGCCAATGTATGGGCGGTAATTAATCTCTCATCTCCACCCACTAATGCTTGCAGACTAACACTTTTTGGCGCAGAGAAGGTAAAGTCAGTTGCTGACCGACGCTGTGATGAATCTAACTTTCTGGCGCTCAGTTGTTGGCTACCATCAGGAGATCGCCCATTGACAATATGAGTAAAGGTTTCTTGATGTTCAACTGCTCCTGACAATCCTAATTTTTTTGCACCTTTACCAGACCAACGTGAACTACCTTCTTGGTAGTAACCTGCCATGAAATAATGTACAGCTTGCTGTGGTTGGGTATTTTTTCCTGTCAGCATGGTTGTACATTCCTGGGTGAGAATTCGAGTTTCAAACCTTGGAATAATTGAGGTACTTGACTGGGGTCGCTGACTAAAAATTCAAGTTTTATTTCTGCATAATTGTTGAGTTCGCTGATGACTTTTTTAAAGTGGCACTCATCAATACACCAAACTTTGAATGCAGCATAATGATTTGGCTTTATCTCATAAAAAAATCGTTCGGTCTCTGGTAGCTTTCTAAAGACTTCTACTGCCTGGGCATGATATTTACAAAAGTTAAAACCTACCCAATTGACTTTTTTGAAACAGCTTACCCGAATAACCACACTAGCAGAATCTTTGAGTGAAGAAGGCAGAAGACTACTCCAATAAGAGCTACTTTTCCAAAAACACATCGCCATCATCTGATGTGCTTCTGTCTTGAGTGCCTTAAAGGTTACTTTCTGTAGTGCTGGATAATTCAAAACTTAATATTCATTTACATACTTTGTTCTTCCCTTTCAAATTTTAAATTAAACCGGATTTTTTCGGCAAAACTTTTTTGCGTACTGTGCGAGAGTTTTTGGCAGGGAGTCCAGAGGGAGAAATCCCTCTGGTAAATTCAGTTTTTCAATGCAAAATCCTTATATTTACCTTACAAATACCTTGAAAATACCTTAGTAATGCCATTGATTTACCTTATTTTCTCCTGATTAGCAAAAATTTCCGAAATTTTCTATATTTTGGGAATTTTCGAGAGGATGATTCCTTTTATTTGCCATTGAAATGCCATTGATTTACCATTGAAATTCCTTATATTTACCTTTTTGTAAAATTCCTTAATTTTGCCTTTTTTTTAGCAGTTTGTTGTTTAATAAATAAAGGATTTCAGCCAAGCAAATAGCGATGGCAGATTTAACAATTGCATTTGACCCAGGTTCGTCCCTGAGCAAGATTTTCTACACTCTCAAATCCTTCCAGCCGGAACTACTACTGATGGAACCAGAAGTTGCCCAAGTTCCTGTCGCTAGTCTTGTAGCTTACGAGTCAAGCTGTGTTGGTAGTCCGGCTCCTGAAAATTCTGCTTGGGTTGAGTACAAAGGACAGTATCGGGCTGTTGGGTTTCTCGCCCAAGACCGATTCTATGCAGATTTAAAACTTTCTGAACCGAAGTTTGAACTCGCCCTTTATAAGACTTTGGCTCTTGTGGGCGCTCTTGTGCAGAAAAAATCTCTACCTAATGGTGCAACTATCAATCTAGGTGTGCTGCTGCCTTATGGTGAGTACGAAGACCGCAAATTATTTGAACAATTAGTGACTGAAGCTCTGGCTGGTTTTCGTTTTCGCGGAGTGGAACATTCGTTTGAGTTAAAAAGTTTTCTTTGTCGTCCAGAAGGTTTTGGTTTAATTTCACGAGGTCGCGCTCCTGGTTCTAGTCTCAAGGAGTGCAAAATCGCGGTGATCATGATTGGTTATCGCAATATTTCTGTACTGATTATGGACAGAGGTATGATTTCTCAGGGGATTACAGAGGATTTAGGATTTAACAAGTTAGTTGGCTGTGTACAACGTTTAGTGTCTGGACAAAAACCCCTGAAGTTGGCCGCGGCTATTTCTAAGGCTGGTTCTAAAATCAGCACCAAGGCTTTAACTCACTTGGTACGGGTTCAAGACCCTGGTTTACGAGATACAGAACTTTCTCAAATTAGATCAGCAGTAACAACTGCGCGGGAGGAATACTGGATTAGTCTTACTAGTTGGTTACGTAGTCGCATCCCCTCTGATGTGGACGAAATTATATTTGCAGGTGGTACTGCTCACTATTTATCTCGTGAGTTAAATAATCTGTTTCCTTATGTCCAGAAAGTCTGGTGTAACGAACTAGAGGCACAAATCAACCGCAACTTTTTAGCTGATGTGTCCCGTAATGGATTGGAATTTCGACTTACCGATAATTACGGACTCTTTTATTACTTGTGTGGAAGTGCTGAAAGGATGACGACTCATGCCTAAACAAGTCGATTTTCGCTTTCAAATTAGTGAGCATTCCCCCTATGCCACACTGATTAAATATCTCAGTCCTAAGAATAAGTTGCTTGAGTTCCCACGGCACAATATGATTACCTGGGCGCTGGCTGCTTTTTGGCATCCTTTAGCTTGCAAGTGGTCTGGGAGATTCAGTGATGCTGACTTGAAACTGAAGGCCAGAACTGCCATCTATCAACTGCAACAACAGATTATTTATTTAGCCCATGTTTTTGGTTTGGAGAGTGAGTTGGGAAATCAGGAGATACTCACCAATCCTTTCCATTATGATGCTGACCTTGAGCCAAATTTCGATGGTTCTACACCAAAATCTTTACCTACTCTCAATCAAAGTGATGGTGAGCAAGATTTGAGATCACTAATGAGTTGTGAAAACGACGAGCTACTAGATGAAGCATTCAAGTAGGAGTTAACAATCATGCCGTACACTAAAGAAGCTCTGCAAAATATTTATTCCCTGTCTGTGGAAGATGTCAATGCAACTCTCAGTGCTTGTGGCCTGTCTCCAGATTGTGATGAGTATGCTGATGAAGATATCCAATCCGGTTTTGATACTGTTCGTCAATACTTTACTTCTGAGCGTGTCACAAACTACCAAGAAGCTACAAATCTATTCCAACAAGAATTAGAAGTGAGGCAGCAATCAGAGAATAGCCCAAAACCTAAAGGAAAAAAATTTAAACTTGGGAAGAATGAAGTCACTGCTGAACCTTTAGATATCTCTGCATTGTTATCTACAGTTAAAGAGCGAGTTGGTATGAAAATCACGCTGGGTGAATCTCTCTCTATTTTGCAAGCTTGTGGACTTCAAGACCAGGATGAATATGACAAAGCCCAGTGCGATCGCTTCCTGGAAGCTTGTGATTTAATCAAAAATCAAAATAAATCTTTAGACGAAGTTGCACAACATTTTGGGATAAGTAACTCGGCAGCAGATGTAGATACAGATAAACTTCTGGATGAACTTGGGGAAACTACGGCTTTACTCGGTGAGGAGGAACGGCAGTTAATTCAAGAAATGGTGCGACAGAAAGCCAAAGGAGATATGTCTGGCCTACCTAAACTCTATCTACAGGCTTTGTTAGAGGAAATGCGATCGCCCCAATTTCAACAAGAATGGCAGGAATTACGAAACGGATTTAAGTCTAGGGTCATGGGAAAAAAGCCGACTTCCCCAATATTCCAGCCGCAGCCGCCTTTAATGAGCTTGCCGCCGACATCGGAGAATGGGTCAACATCCGAATAGCCGAGGAAAAACATACTATTGAGGTCAAGGCACATAAAGTTATTGAAGAAAAAGCCAAGATTCGAGCTACTCAAATAGCCTTAGATAAGCTCAATGAATCTCAGAAGTGGATTGAAATTGAACAGAAACAAGCACAACTTAGAAGCCAGCGATCGCAGCAATTCAAACTCAATTTAATTTACTTTACACGCTGGATTGGCTCAGGGTGGAAAGGTTGGTTATTTTATTTGGGTTCGTTTGGAATTTACATATCTTTGGGTTTTGCTTTGGGTGTTAACTTTCCTTCTGTGATTGCCTGTCCTAACACCAAAAGCTACTGTTATCTTTTGCGATTGGATAAAACAAAAGTGGTTATTCCTAGTGATTACATCCAACAGCCATCTCAAAATCACTTCAAGCGTAAACGTTAATTTGTTGAGTAGTTTTCAGGTTGGCAAGTTGATAAACGTCAATTTGTTAAATGGTTAACTAAAGTATCATTGACAGCTTTTCTCATTGAAAAAGAAGTAGGAAAATTATGGTTGAGCCATTAAATAGATATGTTGCTGTCCCGGATAACAGTTATTTGTATGTATTGCAATCTCGTTATGGTAATACCTTTCAATGGCTAAATGCTGAAGAGAAACTAGCTTTGCTAAAAGCAGTAGTTTTTCAAATAGAAGCAATGAGGATTCAATCTCAAGGAGAAGATGCTGTGATAGAAGGAGAGAAATTTTGTGAATCTATAGCCAATCAAATCCGCATCTTAGTTCCACAATCATCATTATTGGGATTAGCAGAAGCTTTAATTGCTCAATTGAAAGAAGAAATTCCTTAATTGATTTAGTCAGGGGTAGTTAACTACTACCCCATGATCTTATTAGTGACGACTAAAAACGTAGACTTTGTTGTAACTTTCCTCTACTGAATAGTAAGAATCGATAAACCAATCACGGGCTATTGCTGATAAATTGAGGTAAAAGCTAGGAATACCCATGTCTTCTAAGCTTTTAATCAATCCTTGTTGTTCGAGTTGGTTGTAAACAAAATCTTCTTCGTTTTCATATTCACCCCAGTAATGCTCTTGAAAATTTTCTACAGTAGCGTCACTACTGTCATATTCATAATAAGCGGCGTAGGCTTCACCATGCTCTGCTAATATTTGAGCAAGTTCGGCTAATTTTTCTATGTCTTCGTATTCGTCAATATGGATACCATGCCAATTTTGAAAATCATGGATTGCCCATTCTTCACAGGCTTCATAATTACAGCAGGGCGACCAAGATAGCATCCACTCAATATCATCTTGAATGTCTGAAGCATCTTGTGTACAGTCTATCCACATTCCGTGAAGTTTACCGTTGTTATATGCAGATAAACAAGCTACATAAATCTGGGGTACATCATCATCTTGACATTCACGTTCATGCTTGGGAAATGGGAGCAAGCAGTTAGCACCTTCTTCTATTGGTAAGTCAACGCCAGCTAGACCAATTGCTAACTCTACTGCTCGTTTTTCTTGATAAGGGAAGGTTAAAATATGACCTTCAAGACGGTAGTTATAAATCTGTTCAGCAACTAATTGAGCATCTAGTTCTGAGTGAAATATTAGAGTGTTAGAAAACAAATTCATGTGTTAGAATCCTCGTAGTGATAAGAACTCAGAAAAAGCACCTTTAGATTAGTAGTCGGGGGTGCTTTTTCTGTTGTTGGTGTAAAAGGTTTGGACTTGGCGCTACATCTTAAATTTCACGCTTCGGTTCGGTTCCGTTACCGGGAGTTTTTGTGGCGCTCCGTTCCTATTCCTTACTCTTTTATTATCCCATATATATATGGGTTTTTATATGAAAAATCAGGAATTCATGATTAAAATAACTAATATATTGCCATATATATACGGGATTTGTTAGAATTGACTTATCTAAGGAGACTCATTCTTATGGAAAGAAATGATATTGCCACTCGCTTTCAATCAAAAGGAGTAGGAGTTAAATCCGGTGCAAAACCTATTTCTGTGCTACTTCCAGAAGACTTAGATACTTATGTCCGAAATAAGCCAAATCGGTCTGAATGGCTGCGGCAGGTTATTGCTGAAGCAGTTGATAAAGAACGTTCTGCCCAATCTCAACACCAATAACTTGTTCTGAGGGAAATAACCGTCCATTACCGATTTAATGCAGGCGATCGCTGTGTTACTGAAATAGGATAGCTAACCATATAATTGAAAATTTAAATGTTATCAAATTTTATTTAAAAAGTCGGAGAGTTTATCCCCGACTTGGTAATAAATTAACTAATCTATTGATGATATTTATCTCGATTGCTGGTTGAACCAATTTTCTAAATCAACAACAGTAGTAAAATCTAATAATGCTTCTCCTAAATTCTCTAATTGTTCAACAGATAATTTTTGAACTCGCTCGATTAATGAAGCATCAATTTCACCAAGACGACGATTGAGTAAACGAAGTATTAAGCTTTGTTCTCCTTCTTTGATTCCCTCTTGCTTTCCTTCTTGTCTTCCCTCTTGTCTTCCCTCTTGTTTGGCTTGTTCTCTATCTCTTTGATAAAGTGGTTCTAATCGCATGATCAACTCCTGGTCATCTGCTTCTAATTCTTCATTTACTCTCAAGTTTTCGCGCAAGTTGTAGACTAATTCAAGTGTAGCTTTCTGGTATGGATGATTTAATGGTAACGCTTGCAACTCAATAATTGCTTGTGACTGTACGCTTCCTCTACCCAAAAGCCTTAACCATAAAGTTTCTGGTGTCGGCGGTAGTTGGTGTATTGCCACAATTGCTGTTCGGAAAGCATCTGGAAGAAAATGTACTCCTGATAACCAATCTTCTTTTTGTACAGTTCCAAAGCTAGACAATCTAGTTTCAGATATGGTTGGAGTCAAAACCCACAACTGGGGAATTGCTGAGTCCTGAAGTTTGGTTTTATTTGCTTTAGCTTCTCGTCGTAAAAGAGCCTTAACCTCTAATAATTTGAGAATACAGTCACAAATTTCATCTAGAGAAGCTGGATTACGGTATGGTTCTATTATTGCAGGATGTTCAGCAAGTCTTCCTAGCAAACCGAGAATTGGTAAATTAGAGTTTTGCTGTTGGAAAGGAGTAAATAAAACATCTATCTCTTTAATCTCTCCTGAGACTTTTTCTGATGCTTTGACTTCTCCGTAATCTTTTAATAATTCTTCTAAATAGTCTTTGGCGAATTTATCATGTACGAACCGTGTCATGAAAATTAAATATTGAGAATATAATTAGGTAGATTTAATAATTATATTATTTAGTTGTTTGTTAGTAAAAATGTATTTTATAAATTGTAATTTTGTTTTAAATATCATGGCGTTGAACAATGGCTATACGACTTATTTATTATATTTATGCACATAAAGCAATAGAAATTTAGTAATTTTATAAAATAAGTTGAGCTAATAACAAAAAGTATGAAAAAACAATCTTTTGTGAACTATGTGAAAGAGAGATGGAGTCCTTAACTGTCCACCACTTAATTGCCCGACAAAATACTAAACGCAAGAAGCAAGAACCTGGCCCCACCGCAAATATTTGTTCTGCTTGTCACCGACAAATTCATGCCTTATTTGATAACAAGTTACTTGCAAAGGAACTTAACACCCTAGAAAAACTTCGCAATGAACCGCAAATGCAGAAATTCTTAGTATGGGTAAGAAAGCAAGACCCCAACAAGCGGATATCTGTCCATCACTGAATTTGGTAATACCAAGATATTTCTGCAAAATACTTGTGGAAGTCCGATAACTGATAAAATCATTGATAATTTAAGCGATAACAAGCTATCAAATTTTGCATGAGTCGAGGGCTATATCCTGAAAACTGGAAAGAAATAGCTACTGCGGTCAAGGAATCAGTAGGCTGGCGTTGTCAAAAATGCCATAAACTCTGCTTAAAACCAGGAGAAAAAACTCCTAATTGGACTTTATCTCAACGTCGAGCTTACACGTTGCAGGTGCATCATTGGAATCTAAATCCTGCTGATAATCGCTTAGAAAATCTTGCCCCATTATGTAGTGGCTTATGTAGAATCCACGTCGTAGAAGCCCTACTGTGACTGAATTAGGTGAAATTCTTCTACAACGTAACCCATGAGAACTCCCTTAAAAGGGAACAGAAAAATTTACAAAATGTAACTAGTATTTTTGACTCAGTACCTCACTCTTCAGAGCCTAATTATTAAAATCATTGTGTTGACAGATTCTTGCTCCTGAGCAGCAAAAACGTGGTTGAGATGACTGTAAAAATTGCCTACCAACTTGACAAATGGCTTCAATCGAAGTGGCAAAGAGATACGCGATTCTACACCTTAACCCTTTGCCAAAACCTATTTGGAGAATGGACGATCACTAAAACTTGGGGCAGTGCTATATATCGAGGATTCGGCAAGTCAAAAGATTTAGATTGCCCTGATTATCAAGCAGCGTTAATAACTTACTACAAGCTGCAAGAGCGAAGAGAAAAGCGAGGGTATAAAAGAGTTGACTCATAGTCAAGATATTGATTAATCTTCATCCAATTCCATTTTCGCTTTAGCTATTCGCCAGGAGAGTAGTTCATAACCTGATAAAAATTCATCATTGCTGACTCTAACCAAAATTTCTCCTTGCTGTACGGGTAAATATTTTTTCGGAATATCCTGACAGAAACCACTCTCAATAGCCTGACGATACCAACGTTCAAACTCATCCTCAACAGGAGTTATCGCCTTTTGAGGAACATTAGGGAGAGCTTCATCACGAATCATTGCCAGCAAGCAAGCACCGGGATTCTTGATACTGTTATGGCTTCGGTACTGCTGGAAAGCAGATATTGCCAACTTCACTTTCTCTGGCTCGTGTTTGGCTATTTCCTGTTTTAATCTAACGCCGATTTTGATGCCCATTTCGGTAATTAAGCGAGTAATTTCTGGAGATGGATTCTGGAGTGCGACGTTATCAGAATTCTTGGGAACCGAGTTCAAAGAAACAACTTTTGGGGATGATTCAGGTGTGGTCAACAGCTTAATTTGTGTTCGCAGTCGTTCACATTCGGACTTCAACTCGAAAATTTCAGCCACATGACCCCTCAAGTTTTCATTCTGTCGCTTTAATTCTCTATTTTCATCTGACAGTTCTCGAATCCGTTGCTTGAATACTTCACTTAGAGTTTTGAGGCTATGGTGTCCTGGTTCTTTCGACTCTAATGAGTTGAGTTGCTGTGTTTTTTGTGACTGTAAATCATGAATGTATTCAGTTAATTCTGTCCATTTATAAAGATAGGAAATAGAACAGCCAGCGACTTGAGCAATATTGGGGAAATTCAAGGGTTTACCGCTTTTTTGAATCTCTTCAATAGCGCGAAATACTTGTTCACGTTTGTGTTCTTTTCGCTTTTGTTGGGCTGAGAGAAGGACAGCAGTCTGTTTTTCCCGATTATGTTGCTTGGTCATGAGCAACTTTCCTCAAATCTGATAGCCATTTATCCATTGCTTCTAAGGTAGCCTTGGATTCAGAATAAGCGAGGGTAGCTCCAGCTTGTTTAGCTGACTCCATGCGTTTTTGTTCTCCAGCATATTGCTGTTCATAAAGGGGTAATTTACTGGTACTGGGGCGGAAACTACCACAGCCGTAACATTTGGGATAGAGGTTGTAGATACAGTTTGTTTTGGGGTCAAGGGTGCAGTGACCATAGACCACCAGACGAGGTGAAATTTCCAGGTCGAGTTCGTAGGCTTTCGGGTTTTTGAGAAGGCTTTCAGGTAAGGTTTGCCAGGGGAGGAAGCGGTTTTGTGAATTCAGCAGTAGTTCCTGAAAAGGTAAATCTACTGCCGCTACTTGCTCCCTAGTGGGAGGTGCATAGTGCTGAAATGTCGTTTCACTATTGAGGTGGTCAGCATAGAGTTGAGCTGCTTCCATTCCATGTTTAGCCCTCACTTCTTGCAGGCGACTAGCGCGGGTAATCTTACCTGTAAAGTAGGGTTTAATACCATTGCTATCACGAATATCTTCTCGCTCTATTAACAGACGAATAAGACGAACCATTGGGTTTTCATCTGCTGTTACTTGCGGGGGTTTGGGTAATGGTTTGATGCTAGAAAATGATGGGTAAGAACTCTGTTTAATACTTCTAAAATGACAAAACAGATAGGGGTAATCTGAGCCTAAGATTTTCCTAATCCATTGCTGTTGTTGTTCAATAACTCGTCTAATCTCACGAGAAGCAGGTAGTCTGTGCCATCGTTCTACCTTATGCTGATAAAACTTGATATACCATTGGCCGTTTTCTTCAACTAAACAATCAAAAGCCATTTGACAGATATCTGCTGGACGAGCAGCCGTAAATTCTTGCACTAAGTAGTGACGAGCAACAGGAGCAGGAATTTTATCGAGATGCTGTTTAATTCCTTGACGGGTGATTTCATCCAACCAATCCACGTCCTGAATTGTCTGTTTAGGAATATCTCGATGACGAACTAAACTTTGAGATTCTAATCCTAAAAAATCAAAAAAATCTTTGAGGATATATAGCTTTTCTCGAATGGTTCGATTACAGTTACTTTGATTGAGGTCGAGAAAGGCTAAGATTAGTTCCCGCTTAATATCAGAGAGTTGGTGGACATGATGTTGCTTCAAAATTTGACTAAACTGACGCAAAGCCACCAGAGAATTCATCGGTTTTGCACTAGCTGAGTACTTACCTGATTTGAGTAAGGAATATAGATATTGCTTGACTAGGACACGAAACCACTCAGGTTTAATTGACTTAAAGTTAAGGATTTTCACGGGTGGGTTTTTGATAAAATAGCGAAAATCCCAAACATCATCATCAAAACAGAAATTCAATAAAGTTTCTTGTTGTTGATACCCAACCCAACTGCCATAACTTGTGGCGTGAGGGTGAAAATTTATGTGGCAGAAGTAACAGCGACAATTACTCTGGCTGCTATTGGTTCCAAAGGTCTCGTAAATCCACCCTTTCTGTCCATTAGGGCCAATTTGATGGCACAGGGGATTAGGACAAACTAAATGCTGACGATAACTGTGAAACTGAGGCGGAACTTGGCAACAAAGCAGAGTTTTAAGGGAACAAGAATTACATCCTAGTTTGAGTTGACAACTAAGTCCATCGTCATAATGAAATTTGCTGATTTGTCCCTGATTACACTGAGGACAGATAAATTCGCCAACATACTGTTCTGCCCAATTGACTGATAGAGTCCCTTGAAGAGTTTGGTGAATGGAAATTGGTAAATGTTTAAATTTACCAGTCAGGTATGTTACTTGATGACAAAAATCACATCCCAATCTCAGTTTACAAACAGATCCTTTCGAGTAAGAAAATCTGTTGAGTTGTCCCTGATTGCACTGAGGACAGATAAACTCACCAGCATAATCTGTCTTCCAATTGACTTGTAAAGTACCGTTAAGGGTCTGGTGAATTGAGATAGGTGGGTGTTGAGGAACTTCACAAGTTAAGTTAGTTATCTGAGAGCATGAATCACATTTAAGTCTCAGTTTACAAATAGGTTTTTCAGAGTGATGAAAATTGTTAATTTTTCCCTGGTTGCAGTTGGGACAAATAAACTCGCCAGCATAATCTGTTTGCCAATTTACTTGTAAAGTACCGTCAAGCGTTTGATGAATTGAGATGGGTGGGGACTTTCTCAGTTGGTAAGAGAGGGGAGTGGATTTGTGGCAAGCTTCACAGCTTAATTGAATTTGACACAGTGTTGTCTTGTCGTAATAAAAATGGCTCAATCGTCCGCGATTACAAAGGGGACAAACGAATTCATGATTATAGTTCTCTGACCAATTTACTTGTAAAGTACCGTCAAGGGTTTGGTGAATTGAAATCGGTGGATGCTTGCGTTTACCCATTAGTTTTATGCTCTTGAAGATGTTGTAATTCTGACAAACCGTCAAGACGTTTTTGGATTAAAGCTAATAAGTTAGTAATCTCAGTTACTCGTCTTGACTGTCCATCTTTTTGAGCTTGATAATAGTTTTGCTGTAAGCGGTTCAAGTCAGCTTCTAACTGGGATTTATCTTCGGGCGTTATCCGATGATGAGGACAACTTAGACAGGCATAGCGATGTTGACAATCTCCTAACATGGTAGGACGATGACATTCTCCCAGGGGGGTACTAACTTTGAGGAGATTAGCTAATTTTTCATACCTAGTTTTTCTTGGTTTAAAAGAAGTAACTCGACCATACATATCCACATAACCTTTGAGATTAGCTTCTTTTTCTAACCTGATAAGCGAACGCTGACGATAATGAGGTAGCATATCTAAGGAACCGTGACCTAGTACGGCGGCGATATACTCATCCTCTACCTCACAATGAGCCATAATGCTGGCTTTGGTGCGGCGAAACATATGGCTAGTGAGTTTAAATCTGTTGCCATGTTTGTCTTTTAAGTCTGCTACTTCTCGAAAATTAATTAGCCAGTTACTAATTCTCAATCTGGTAATTGTTTGGGGTTTATAGAACAGTGTTGTGTCTAGTTCTCTATCAGCCCAAGGAATACTTTGATGATGAGTATAAACGGTACAAAATAGTTTATCGAATTCAGAATCTCTCCCAAATTGAGCATCGAGAAATCTCTGCTGTTCTTGGACTAATTCAGCTACTAAAGGATGAATCTGAACAAACCGCCAGTGTTGGCGTTTTTCAACCCAACGTAGTAAGAACCATTTGTCACTTTCCTGTTTCAGGCTATGGCGTGGCATAGTGAGAATTTCTCCAATGCGGCAGCCTAAAACCAATTGCAAGCGAAACAGTCTTTCAATTGTCGGGGGGAATAAGTCAAACTTTTCGTAGATTTGGTAAAGTACTTCCTCTGGAATGGTCTCAATTTTAGGAGTATTTTGTTTAAGTTTGATGGGGATAAAGGGAATTTCTAGCCACTGTTCTTCTTTCCAAAGATTGAGGGCATAAGCAATCGCATTCTGACGATTACCGCTATTAATTTCACTAATAAATTGATGAAGGAGTGCTTCTGTCAAAGATTGGGGTTGTGTATATCCATACTTACATAAAAAACGATCTAAATGCTTTAAACAGCCAAGGCGATGAATAATACGACCGAGGGAATATCGCTCAAGAACGCTGGCTTTAATGGTTAGTTGGGTCAGATGTTTTAACCAAGGCAGTGAAAACTTGTGAAAGTAGAGATGATAATGTCCATTAATTCGACATTCTTCTTGGCTATAACCTAACTCTAACAGTGACCAAACATCTTGATTCATTAAAGGGTCATTAATCCACTGTTTCCCTAACTCAGAGAGTGCAATTCGCTTCTGTAATGCTTGTAGTGCAAATGCTTCTGCCATTAATTTTCTTCTTCTCTTAAGTATTGCTCTAGGGTCATTTCATCAAGAACATGACTGTAAATGTCTTTTGTTGTGACAATTGAACGATGTCCTAAAAGCTGTTGTACATATTGGTCAAGATAATTATCTTGCAGCATTCTAGTAGCGAAGGTATGGCGAAATAAGTGCGGATGTGCTTTAATTCCTGTTCGTTTATGAAGTTGGTCAAATAATTTATTTAAGCGAACTAAAGACATCGCTTGTCCTACCCACTTACCTGATAAATTGACGAATAACATTCCATGTCCCAAAGTTTCGGCTCTATGCGGATATTCTTCTAATAAGTAGGCATGAAATGTCTCTTGAATAGCTGACCGTTGGAAAAGAATAGGGATTTCTCGTTCTCTTCCTTTAGCCATTGCGCGATTAGGATTGTCTTCTCTGCGTACAATCCGAATGCGTCCACTGACATCTAAGTTTTTCACATCTTCCAGGTGTAATCCTAACAGTTCTCCCCGCCGCACTCCTGTTGAGCGCAGCAGCATGATAATTAACCTGTCTCGATAAGTTGTACAGGCGTTGGCTAAGGCTGCGACTTCTTCATCTAGTAAACAACCACTAAAGAGTTTTGGTTCTTTTATTTTGATGCGTTTACTCTTTTGTAGATTGCTTTTAGCGATTCCTCTAAGAAAGCCTCCTCGTTTTCCCCAACTATGCGTTAGTTTCGTGAAATGTTTTTCCTCAATCCTGCCTTCAATTGTGTGATAAGTATAAAATTCTTGGATGGCGGTGATTGCTTGATTGACAGTGCGAGGACTCCTTTTGGCAACAATTTCTCTCACATTTTCTGATATTGCTTCAACTTCGCCACCTAGCAAGTACCAATTCACAAAGTCTGCCAATTCATTTAACCCAACCTCATACCAGTTGAGAGATTTGGATTCTAGCCAGCGCCAAAAGTCTACCAATCGATAAGCGTATGTACTGACTGTGTTAGGTGCTAATTGTCGCTTTCTACAATAGTTCAAAAACCTTTGGATTGGTTCTATAGGTAGGCAGGTTTGCTGGTCAAAAACACAACTAAATCGTGACTCCGTGTCAGGGGATATCGCCCATTCTACCTTGACCATTTTCTACGTTGTGGAAATTAAGTTGTTTCTACCCTAACGCAAGAATTGGGGCTGTTGTTGTTGTTCTTTCTACGTTGTAGAAGCGGTTGTTATTGTCTATATAAAGTGGCTGTCATCTTTATTACCATCGATTTGGGCGAGGTAATATTTCTCCAGGACAACTATCATTGTTTTGAAGTTTAAACCCTATCATTTTGAACTCAGAGAATACACAGGTCAAAAGTGTAAATTAATTTATATCTACATTTTTAACTGCCTTACGAGTTCAACCTGTGCAAAATGCACAGATTTGTTAAGAGATCATATAGGCGATTGCTTCTAAATCCAGTGTCTATTTGCAGAAGCTTGCAGAAATAAAAGTGGTAAACTTTGTCTATACCGAGGTATGTACTGTGTGTAGAAATGGCGAACGTAGAACGGGAATCGATTAACTTCAAACTGCCCAAAGTATTAGCAAATGCACTTCGTAAGGCAGCAAGAGAACGGAAAACCACCGCTACAGATTTGGTTATCCAAGGACTACACCAGATTTTAGGCGATGTACCGGGTACAGAAGTAAGTGTAGAAATTCGCTTGTATCAACTGGAAGAGGAGTTTTTTCGTTTCCAGGAAAGTGTGAGGGAAAGTAGCAACGACCAGCAAGAAAAAAGATTAACTAATCTCGAAGGTAAACTCGAAGAACTAGCTCACAAACTTTCAAGATTTGAAGGGGCATTGATACAAATGCACAATAGTATCAATACATCAAGGTCACGTAACAAATCAGGCGGCTACTCTTATCAGACGAGTGCGCCAGTCAAGCTTCAACCCCACAATGCAGAAGACTTAGCAAAGCGGTTTGGCACTACAGCATCTACCATCGAAGAAAAACGTGCAACATCAAGCCAAAAAGATTTTGAGAGGTGGACACAAGACCGCGACTTTATTCATCGTTCTTGGCGGTTTAATGAGAAAGATGGGCTATATTACCCAATGGATTAAATAGATAGGTTGATAGTTTCTCTTTTGCGCTTTTGCGGAAACAGGAGATGACCAATGGCCATACCACTTGCCCAGATGAAAATAGGATTATCAGTTAAGTATCTGATTGGCACAAGAAGCAGGTTGACTGCAAGAGTAAGCGAGATCAGAAAATGTTCTTTGAGCATCAAAGATACTCATGTGATAACGTTGACATTTGATGATGAATCGCTGCCACCGCACTTGAGAACCCAAGATGTTACTGCCTATAACGGCGTGGTTGAGTGGTGTGAAGTGGAGTTTTAACGTCAGGGAAGTGCTAGTAGTCCAGGTTTTGGGTGAGGGAGATTTTGGCAGCACGTCCCGCCTGATGAAAAACTGCGATGATTCGGCTCATAAGTGAGTTGGTTTAGCTGCACCGTTACAGTTGAAGATAACGGTAATCTGTCTTTTGGCAAATGTTTATTTTTGTTAGTGGCTGATATTTTATTGAAAAATGTGATCAAATAGGTGATAGCCAATTTAATCAGGCAAGAATGCTGTCCTTGCATGGAGGATGATGTGCATGATGATTTCGTTCCCTCAAGTCGATAAAATTCCAGAATTAAGCTTGAGCGAAATCCAGCAGTATTTAGAAAGTGGACTTTTTCGAGGAATTGGAAAAAAAACGGCCCAAACTCTTGTTAACTACTTTGGCTATGACACCTTATTGGTATTAGATGCCCATCCAGAAAGACTAAATGAAATCCCTGGATTTGGTGAATATCGAATCGCTAAAATTACCTCTTCTTGGTCAGAGAGTAAAGTCAATCCGACAAGAGGAGCTATTGCCCAGCTTTTGGCGGTAGGAACGTCACTGAGGTTAACCTTAAAGATTTGTGAGCATTACGGACATAAAACCTCATCGGTACTCAAAACCGATCCTTACAAATTAATTGATGATATTGAGGGCATCGGCTTTAAAACTGCTGATGAGTTGGCAATATCTCTGGGTATTCCAGTTACAAGTGATAGTCGTTACGAAAAAGGTTTACTCCATGTCTTGAAAGAGGCTTTAAGTGAGGGTCACTGTTTTCTACCTGAATCTCATTTGCTGGCGCGTTCTTTCTCTTTGCTCCAGCGTCCTCACCACACACCAGACTATAAATCTTTGAATACTATTCTTGGTAAGTTAGTTGAGAACCAAACTTTAGTTTATGGCGAGGTAGCCAATAGTGTTTATGCTAGAGCCGCCTACCGCGCTGAACTTTCTGTAGCGTTAAAAATCCAAACTTTAGTTAATCAACCAACTTACTCGACCGAACATCTGGAACATTGGTTAGCGGACTTTGAAGCCCCAGAACATCGTGAACTCTCACGCTTGAGTCCTGAACAAATCAGTGCTTTATTAATGGCAGTTAAACATCCTATTAGTATCATCACAGGCGGGCCAGGACGCGGGAAAACCTATGTGTTAAAAACTTTGGTGCAATGGTTGGTATCTACTAGGGCGAATATAGCACTTGCAGCACCAACCGGAAAAGCAGCGAACCGAATGAAAGAATCAACTGGAATGTCCGCCAGCACCATTCACCGTCTACTGCAATGGCAGGGAATTGGACAATCATTTCACTATAACGAGCATAATCTCCTGCCAATTGATTGGCTGATTGTTGATGAATTTTCGATGGTGGACATATTCTTATTTAATTCACTATTAAAAGCTTTACCAGCAACAACACAAATTTTGTTAGTAGGAGACTCAGACCAATTACCGAGTGTTGGGTCTGGAATGGTGCTGCGAGACTTGCTCTGTGCTGAAATAGTGCCGACAACAAGATTGCAAACTATTTATCGACAGCGAAAGGACAGCCCAATTATCTATGCAGCTAGTGACGTAAATTTTGGTACAGTCCCGCCATTGGACAAATTTAATCAGGCTCCTTCGTGGATGGATGTAGGAGAGTGCGCCATGCTAGAAGCTAGTTCACCAGAAAAGACAGCTAAAAGCATTGTTGAATTAGTCGCCTCAATGAAAAAAGAGAATGTAGATTTAAATCAAAACGTAATAGTGTTAGCACCCCAGAAGGAAGGGGCGGCTGGTGTTCACAATCTCAATAAACTTCTTCAGCCCATCTTTAATCCCAAAAAATGTAACCAGCCAGAAGTTGTTGTCGGCTCGGTGGTGTATCGAGTTGGGGATAGGGTGATACAACTTAAAAATCGTTACGATACCGTTCCGCCAGTAATGAACGGCGAGACTGGACAGGTAATGGCAGTAGATGAGAAAAAACAAATGGTGAAGATTTTATTTGAAGGAGGCACGATTGTTGATTACTATCCTGGTTACTTTGAGCAAATCATGCACTCATTTTGTATAACGTGCCATAAGAGTCAGGGCAGTGAATTTCAGTATGTGATTTTCCCTTTGCTAATGTCTAACTACCGAATGTTAACCCGTCAACTGCTTTACACTACCATGACTCGCGCTCAAGGGACATTTATCGCGGTTGGACAACCAGAAGCATTAAAGATTGCGGTAGAAACAGATAAACCTGCAAAACGGTTTACTGGTTTAATGGCTTTACTCATTTCACCAATTGATGAACTAACCAGAACTTTCTTGCGTTTAAGTAAAGCCAAAACGGTTGCAAGTGCAACACCAACCACCGTCACCATTGCGTCTAGACTACAAGAACGTAAACTCACTGCCACACCTGGACAGATGACAACTATCGGTACTATAGCTCTACAAATGTATGAAGAAAAATATGGACATCGACCGTCTAAGCAACTGGAACAGGTAGGCAAGTTTAAGTTTAAAACTTATCACTACGAAACTGAGGTGGTTGAGTTAATTGACTCGGCAATTGATTTGGTGATGAGAGAAAGTCATAGTGAAAGCAACGCGCTTGAGTAATTGTAGAGAAATCCGGGTTTAAAGAATTCGGAAAGATGCGATAATTTCAATAAGTTTTTCAAAAGTGCAAATGCCAAAATCCAACACCTTTGAAGAAAAATAACCTTATATTTCACGCTTTGTAGAAGAACACGGCTGGATTGAAATTGGAGAGAGGGAACACATTAACTCCTTTGTTAGAGCCTATGATTTCGGTGGTACTATCTATGAAGGTAAAGCAAGTTACCGCAATATAGAAGCGGCATTACAAGACCTTGGGGCAGCTATTAAAACCAAGATGGATTCAAGGGGAATTTAAAAGAAATCAATGTAAGAAAAAATTAAGAAATTCTATTTTATTAGTTACTTAAAAGTTTGACTTATAAAGGTTTGAGACAGCCATTGTTGCGAATCTCTATTGCGAGGTATTGGCTCAAAGAGTGCGATCGCACTCCCAAGCTCCTCAAGAGTCAATGCGTCGCAAGCTACTTGCTCGGTCGCTCCTTGAGGCTCAATACCTATCGGGAGCGAGCGCCAGTAATCTAGTTTTAAAGTATCGTATAGGCTGGGATACTAACGTCTCTACAACTTGCAGCAAAGTTGAAATTGTGGTTTTGCTTCCCAAAGATTGGTTTTCCAAGGGTGGGGTACTTCCACCAGCAAACATTCATCAACTGTACCTGCTGTGCCAATGGGGTCTTCTTAGTTATGCTTTAGAAACTACGGAGCAGTAACGGCAATCTTCAGCTATTTTTTTCATGTTACAGGTTGATTTTTGAACCAATATACTGAAATACCTGCTGTCAGACTATATAAAGTCATCAAAATCAGAATCGAAACCTCATCAAAAGGAAACTCTACTCCTATACCTTCCCCTAACCAAAAAGTCCCCATTGCACTGAGCATAATTCCTGCACCCAGTTTGATTAACACTTCTGGGAGTTTCACCAAATATTGATGTAAAAAAACTACCACAACTAAAGATAATAATAAAGCTAACCCTGTAGCTGTGATCGCCTCAGACCATGCGCTGCTTGCTAAACCCAACGTCATCACAATCACAACGATTTCCAAGGCTTCCAACGCCACACTTTTAGTCATAATCAGGAAATTCAGTTTGCTAAATCCCACAGATTCCTGTTCTAAAACAATACCCTCTTTTTCCAGAACATCATCATTAATCCAACCTGCACGCCTTCCTGCGGCTAGTCGGCGTACAGACTTCTGCGCCCATCCCCAACCAAACCACAACAATAACCCGCCAATTAAGATTTGCAATGGTTGTAATGGTAATAAATGTAACTCAGTGCCGAGAGCGAGTGCTACAGACAACACAGTTATCAACGCGACGATAGAACCCCAAATGGCTTCTCTAACATAACCCGAACTACCAACAGCATAGGCGATCGCTACCACCTCGAAAAACTCCACACTCGTACTACCAAGCGCAGCCAAGAAAATACTCCAATTCATCCTATTAACTCCGAAAATAAAGTGTTCATACTAGTACAATTTTCCTCATTTTTAAACTATACGGTTTAGTTTGCCTCTGGTCGCAGCTACCTTCACGCTACCCCTTCTCGTAGCTCTGTTGGAATCTCAATGACCAGTTTGTATAGGAACGTGAGCAAACTGATCCACATTCATAATTGTCGATTCATATTAGAGTAAAGTTCACACTCGTACAAAACACCGTTCTCCCCAGATGTCACCAAACCCCTATTACACGAAATAAAAGGGCGATCGCAGTTTTCTTTTTCTCCCCCAGCCGCCCCAGCCTGCGAAGCACGACTTCGCAAGGAAGTTGATCCACATTGGCGGCTGAAACTCCTAATAAATAAGGCTATTGAGCGAAATTATCAAATTTTTCTTAACTGAGTTTCTTACTAACACCAAAATCTATAAGTAATTGATTGATTATTGCTAGTACAGCATAGATTTATTTCTATATAAAACTGATATTAATATTTCAGAAGATTTAAGAACTCGTTGCAATTAGGCGGCCTTGTTCGGAGTGCTGGGTGAGGCTTTGATAAACTAGACTGACTCACTAGTAAGCTATAACCCCGGAATAACACCGCAAGAGTTGAGCGACAGCAAAACAAGCTATGCAAATCGGATGGTTGCCTAAAAAGTCAGGTATAACCTTTAAGAGGCTGTCTCTAAAGAAATGTAAAGAGAGTGGATTAAGGCAATCGCTACAAATGAAAATTATGAAAACCAATGGTTTGCATATACCATTCCCAATTCCAAATCTACACCATCTGTCGCGCCATCAAATCTGCAAACAACCCTTCCACCCCCGCTAACTCTGCAAAACTCCCCTGCTGGACAACTTTCCCTCTATCCAGCACATAAATCCGATCTGCGTGACGAATGGTACTTAATCTATGAGCAATTACCACACGAGTCACCCCGAACTGTTCTAAACTTTGAGTCACAATCCCCTGGGTGCGATTATCCAACGCAGATGTGGCTTCATCAAACAACAATATCTGCGGTTTGTGTACCAAAGCACGGGCAATAAATAACCTCTGTCGCTGTCCCCCGGATAAATTGCCACCGCCTTCGGAGATAATTGTATGGATACCCATAGGCATTGCTTGCACATCCTCGGCTAAACCTGCCATTTGCAATGCCTCCCAAGCCTCTTCTTGGCTGACAATAGCACCTCCAGCAATATTCTCCCATATCGAACCACTCATAATTCGCCCATTTTGCAGCACCACCCCCAACTGTCGTCGCACTGCGGCAATATCTAAACCTGACAAATCCCTGCCATCATAGAATATGGTTCCCGCTTCCGGGGTTTCAAAGCCCAACAGCAACCTGACAATGGTGGATTTTCCGCTTCCCGATACCCCCACAATGGCGATAAATTCCCCTGGTTGTGCCTCCAGGGTGATACCATCTAAAACTAGGGGACTATCCAGGCGATAACGAAAGCATACCTGGTCTAATTTTACGCCTCCATGCAGCTTACAGGGATGGTATTTGTGAGCATCAACTTCTGTCTTTGTCTGTAAAATCGGTTGGGCACGTTCCCATAAAATGGTGATTTCTAGAATATCAATTAGGGTATTACTCAACCTGGCGGCACTGGTGATAAATATGCCAAAGGCAGCGTTAAATGCTAGAAATGTCCCCGTAGATAATCCCTGTCCTTGAGATTGTCCGATTAAAGCCACAGTCAACCCAAACAGCACCATAGAACTGACTGGAGGTAGGATGACATTAAAAGCCGTGAGTAAATCTTCCACCAACTGGGTACTTAAGATCAGTTTTACCTGTTGAGTATATTTATTTGCCCAACAAGCAAATGCCTCTGACTCTGCTGCTGCTACCCGCAGTTTGGATACTCCTCCAATTAACTGCACCGTCAGTCCAAAGACTTCCCCAGAAAGCTGTTGTAAGGGGCGCATTTTCTGTCTCGTAATTATCCCGGAGATGGTAGTCACAATTACTGCCACCAACGCAATCGCCATTGCCACCAATGCCAGGGGAAAACTGTAGACTATCAACAATCCCAGATTCAGCAAGGAGAACACACTGATAAACAAAGTTCGTAAAATACTACTACTGAGACGGTCACGTATCTGGGAAATTGCGGACACCCGATTATGTAAATCCCCCGTGGAATATTGGCGGAAAAAAGCGGGTTTGAGTTTGAGTAATCTATCCCACATCGCAGCTTGAGTATCAAAACTGACTTGGGTTTGCAATCTGAGGATGGTGAAACTTTGTGCTAGTTGGAATATCATCACCCCAAAACTCGCAGCAAACAAGCCCAGTCCCATTTGGATTAATAATTGGCGATTTGCGTCGGGAATGGCATAATCGATGAACATACCCGTGATGAAGGGTGTTACCATGCCAAATAAGCTGGCAATCACCCCCACTAAGATAATTTTTATCAAGTCTGCCGTATGTCCCCTGAACGTAAATTGCAGTACATCCCAGACAGTAATTTCCCTATCTGGGAAAGGACGATAAAAAGTATAGGCAATGGGTGCGAGTTTGGCTGCGGTGTGGCGATTGACAGGGGAACGGGTCAATTCTGCTGGATCTAGTATCTCATATTTTTTCCCTTTGATGGGTAAGAGGGCGACGGGTTGATTTGCGTCTTTGGTAAAAGCCAGGAGGGAGCCACAATCTGTTGTCCACCAATTAGGGGTGAGGGTGACGCGACGGGTACGAAAACCAGAAGCGCGGGCTATTGCTTCTAAAGTGTGGGAATTTTCCGATTTAGCAGGGGGACGGATGGTTATCCCCAGGGATTTACCCACAGCACCCACAGCGATTAATAGGGAGGTTTCTCCTGGGGGAATGTGGTTGGTGGGGTTGAGGATGGATGCGAGTTCCCGGAGGGCTTTTTCGGTCATGGGGGAGGGGTGAGGAAGTAAAAATAAGAGCCCCCAACAACTACCACTGAGAAGCTACTGGTAAGAGTTATGTACATTAATTTGACTTAACAACATTTTCAACTTTTTGCGCTTCTTTATTCACGGTTGGATAACTCAAATCTCCCTGACGAATGCGCTCAATGAAATATTCTGGAATCACTCCCAGCCATTTATCCTTAATCACTCCATCTTCCAAGAGAATAGCAGTAGGAAAAAAGCTAATTCCTAACTTTTGATGTTGTTTTTGTTCAATTGCCACTATGGGATAATTCAAATCATAACCATCAACAAATTCTTGCCCCTCGTCAACAGTAGTTAAAGCAATTGTTCCTAATACATCTGGTAAATCATCCCGATAGTGAACTACCTTGAGGACATTCAACCATTTCTTACATTGGGGACATTGAGGACTTAAAAAAACTATCAGATGGGAACCAGAGATTAACTCGGAATCCGAATCTTCTCCTAACCATTCTGGTTGCCAGTAATGGTTAATTTTTACTGGTGATAAATCAATATAAGGGCGATGATTCTTAATCCAATATTCCAGGGAACCAGAAGCTAAAGCACCACTAGTAATTAGGGTTGCTAATACTAGCATCCACTGCCATAAAAATGTGGGTTGATAGTTGCAAAAAACAGCAGCAAATATTAATAGGGCAATATAAACAAAATTGAGAATTAAACTTTGGGTAGGAGTGATATCTAACCAACCGTTATAACAGCCACAATCCTCCGTGCGTCCAGTAGAAGTACTCCAGTAAGTGAGAATTGTTAGCCCAATTAATAACAGAATGTTGATAGGAATTATGATTGATGGAAACACCCCTAAAATCAGAGCAATTCCTAAAGCAGATTCCACAGCAGTAAATGTTAAAGCTGCAAATTGACTTGATTGGGGTTGCAGAAGTTTGAGTTTAGAAATATGCCCGATAAATTTCCACGGTTCTATTACCTTGGCAATACCAGTGAGAACAAAAATTATCCCTACTAATACTGAAGTATTCAATGTTTCGGCAAATATGGAAATCATATAAAACAGACTAGTTTATTTAGTTAATTAGTATTAGGAATTTGGCAACAGCTACAAACTAAAAAAAGTAAGACCCCAGATAAATAATATCAATTTAAAACTAGGCTACATACAATTAGTTAAGGATACAAGTAGGATGGAAAATATTTTCACAAAACCTCAAGATTTCATAATCTCCTTCTAGCTTCTATAACTCCTCATAAGTTTCCCATTGTACTGTCTTATTTACTGAGAACAAAATAGTCTCATTACTACCCCGAATTAATTGTATCTAAGCAGTGAGCTACCAAAATACAACTACAGTTTCGTCGTTGCGCGATCGCATATCATCTTCTAAAGATGCCTCAAATAGAAAAACTAACCCATCTCACCATTCAAAGCAGCAAAGTTGAATTTTGACTTGATAGGTAGTGCCAGTTATTGAAATCACTGCCAGTAACTGACACACTATATAGGTAAATTCAGCCCTATAAACCTATAGATATATAGAAAACGCTTCTTTTGACCTTATTGGAACAGTCTGTGGTAAAGTCCTGATTTGATTATTATGCTAAGATGGCAGTTCTCTACATCCAGAGGTTAGCAGTCCCAGCACTTAAGGACATATAAAAGCAAAAGGACACGGTATCTTACTTGGAACATTGCAATCACACCCGACCCCAAGAAGAGAACCACCTGAAAGATTGTCCAATTCTGCTAATGAGAGTTGAGTGAGGTCGGAGAGAATAGCAGATGTTTTGGGTTTTTGCGAGACTAATTTAATTTGCTTTTTCACGAAAATATTCTCCGTTGGCAGTTGCAAATAAAGTTAACAAAACTATTGTATCTTTTTTTACAAGCATTGATGTCTATCTTTAGGAATAGAAAGCTTTATTTTTGGAATAAATTCGCTAATAATGCCTGTAAATACAGCATTAAACTCAATTTTATTGAGTTATGCTTTTTCAGAAACAATCAAGATTTCATAATCTCCTTCTGACTTCCATGACTCCTCATAAGTTCCCCATTGCACTGTCTTACTTACTGATAACAAAAAAATCATCACTATCCCGAATTGTACTTAAGCGGTGAGATACCAAAATACAACTACAGTTTCGTTGTTGCGCGATCGCATATCATCTTCTAAAGATGCCTCAAATAGAAAAACTGACCCACCTCACCATTCAAACCACCAAAGTTGAGTTTTGACTTGATAGGTAGTGCCAGTTATTGAAATCACTCCCAGCAACTGACACACTATATAGGTAAATTCAGTCCTATAAACTTATAGAGCTATAGAAAACGCTTCTTTTGACCTTATTGGAACGGTCTGTGGTAAATTGACTTAAGCTTAAGCGTCGTCTCTCAAAGTTACGGTGCTTCCCAACCTCCTGGTCCACCCTTCCGACAAGTACCTGGCAACACCCAAGTCCGCGTTGGTTGACACCAATCGTAGGCATTGGGTGGGAAACCCCCCGAAACATTGTCCAATTCCACTAACGAAAGTTTAGAGAGAGTGGAGGGAATAACAGATGTTTTGGGGTTTTGGAAGACCAATTTAATTTGATTTTTCACGAAAATATTCTCCTAATTAGTTACAAATCAGGTTGGTGAATAGCAGTATATAATTTATTACAGTTAACTATATGTACTTTTCGCAAAAATAAACTGGGTTTTTCAGAAAAATTTGTCAACACTGCCTGTATGTAAAACATAACAACCATTCTCTTGAGTCATTCTTCCTCAGAACGAATCAACCTCTCATACTCTCCCCCCTCTTCCCACAATTCCTCATGAGTACCCCGTTGCACCACCTTCCCCCCAGACAACACAATAATCTCATCGCAATCTCGAATTGTACTTAAGCGGTGGGCTACCAAAATACAACTACACTTGCGTTGACGCAGATTTGACACAATAATTTCTTCTGTTTGGGCATCCAATGCAGATGTCGCTTCATCCATCACCAAAATTGCTGGATTCTTCACCAAAGCCCTAGCAATTTCTAACCGTTGTCTTTGTCCCCCACTTAAATTTACTCCCCCTTCCAGCAACTCCCCATCATATCCCCCCGGAATTGCCATTACAGCGTCCAGGATAGCCGCATCTTCACAAGCTTGGTCTAAATCTTCATCTGGGACTGTGCCATTCCATAAGGTCAAATTATCCCGCACTGTACCCCCAAAGAGAAATATATCCTGTTCCACCAAGGACACAGAATTCGCCAATACCTCTCGCGGAATCTCGCTTCTGTGGGTTCCATCAAAGAAAATTTCCCCTTCCCAAGGTTGATAAAGTCCGCAGATAAGTTTCGCCAGAGTGGATTTCCCAGAACCACTTGCACCTACTAAAGCCACCCGTTGTCCCGGTTGCAAGGATAAATTGAAGTTCTCAATCAACGGTGGATCTATATGGGAGTAACCAAAGGTAATATTCCGTAATTCTACATAACCCTTTAAATTTTGGATTTGAGATTTTGAATTTTGGATTGTCCCCTTTGTCTCCACCCATCGTCCCCTGCTCTCCTGCTCCCCCTGCTCCTCCGCTCCCCTGCTTCCCTTCTCCACTTCTGGATCTAAAGAATTACCCAAAACGTCATCTAAACGATTCAAATCCCCTTCTAATTCCTGGAGGGTAGTCCCAAATTCTACCAAAGTATTCACGGGTTGCTGGAAACTCAACATCAAACTTTGAAACGCCACCAACATCCCAATGGTGAGATTTCCATCTATTACCCGCCAACCCCCAACCACTAAAATAAACATGGTGGTTAAGGAAGTAAGTAATACAGGTAAAACCCCTAACATTTGATTCATGACTTCCAACTCTTGCTGGGAAGTGGCAGCTTTGGCATAATAACCAGACCACCGTGAAAAGAAATCCGACTCCAACGCCGATGCTTTCAAGGTTTCTATACTCTGGAGTGCAGCAATACTCACCCCTGCAACTCTCCCCCAATCCTGGACTAAACGCATATTTGCATCTACCCGTCGTCTGGCTACCCACTGCAACCCCAAGCCATTGATAGTGGAAAAGCAGATACCAATTAAAGTCAGTACCCAATCATAGGCAAACATCACCGCCGCGTAGAATAATATCATTACCCCATCAATTACCGTGGTTGCCAATTGCCCAGATAATACCTGTGCCACTTTATTATTTAAACTGGCGCGGTTACTCACCTCCCCGGCATATCTTTGGGCATAAAAATTGACAGGCAATCTCAGAATATGCCACAGGAAACGGGCAGACATCCCCACCCCTAACTTAATCCGCAGCTTGCGTAAATACCGCAAGCGTAACAGAGTGAGTAGTCCTTGAAATACCGTGGTTATAATCATCCCCAGAATCAAAGGATGCAACCATTCCCTGCGGTTTTCCACCAACACCTGGTCTACAAATACCTGAATAAATACAGGAATTGCTAATCCCGGCAGCACCAGCAAAAACCCAGCAAAAATACTGTATAAAATTGCCCCCAGTGAACCCCGTAAACGGTCAGTTAAGGCGAAAATCACACTGGGTTTACGACCCCCTTGGTCAAAATCATCACCGGGTTCCATCACCAGCACCACCCCGGTAAACCCCTCGTCAAATTCTTCCCAAGTAATCTTGCGGGGACCAGTTGCGGGGTCATTAAGAAACACCCAGTGTTTATTCCACCCTTCCACTACCAAGAAGTGATTGAACTGCCAAAAGACAATGTAGGGGGGAGATAATTCTTTAATTTGTTCTATATCTTCTGCCTTAAAGCCATCGGCATTCATTCCGTAGCGTCTAGAAGCCAGAATCACGTTAGAGGCTTTGCTACCATCACGGGAAACCCCACATTCAATGCGGAGTTCCGCTAGGGGGACAATGCGATTGTAGTAGGCAAGGATAATGGCTAAGGAAGCAGCACCACATTCGACTGCTTCCATTTGTAAGACTGTGGGAGTTCTGACACGCACTTGGAGGTATATATGAGGTATATATTTAGTTCAATTCATCCTATCAAAAATGTTACTGATTACCAGATAATACCCACTTCATAATCATGGTTTTCAAGTTTTTAAGTCTTTCTTCATAATTGCCTCCTTCGGGGTTTTAGCAGCAATCTTATACCGCATCCTCATCAGTTTCCTGGGGTTTTACATATAAATTATTCCTGGGGGTAATACAGCAAGGGTAATAATTCCCTGAGCAAGGGGTTTACATACCCTTGTGTTTGTTGGTTCCTGGGAATTAATTCCCGATATTGTCAAAAGATAAACGAGAATGATGTAAGTTAAATTTATGGCACCGTGAAGTCATTATCCCTCGTTAATCCAACGAATGCCTCCTGAGAAAAAATCCCATATTTTTCGTCAACAAGCCCTCAATCGCTTATCTTCCCCAGAACGGCTAGACACCCTCATGCAAGTGGTTAGCCCCACAGATTGGTTACCATTGACTGCATTAGCTTTCTTCGGAATTCTCGGTGTAATCTGGAGCATCTTTGGCAATATCCCCATCACCGTCACCGGGAAAGGGGTACTCATCAATCCCCGTCGCGTCGTACAACTACAATCCCCCATCTCTGGACAGTTGCAATCCTTAAATATCCGTAATAGTCAATGTGTAAAAAAAGACGACATCCTGGGGATTATCGACCCCTCGGATAAAAAGCAACAATTGCAACAGCAACGGGATAAACTCGCTCAACTCCAACAACAAGTAGCCAAAACTACAGCAGTGCGCCAACAACGCACCCAACTAGAAACCGCAGCTATCACCGCAGAACGCACCAGCTTGCAACAACGGCTACAAGATACCCAAAAATTGACACCCCACATCCAAAAAGAAGGGTTAAATAGCATTTCACAACAGCGTCGCAACCTCCAGCAAAAGCTCAAAGATGCCCAGGAATTAACCCCCCTCCTGCAACAGCGACTGACAAAACAACAGTCATTACAACAACAAGGGGCAATCTCCTCAGAACAGGTGTTACAAGCAGAACAAGAATATCGCCAAACCCGCCAAAATATCTCGGAGATTCAAGCGCAGTTGCAACAGTTGCGGGTACAATCAACAGAACTCCAACAAAAACACCAAGAAAACCTCAATAATATTACCCAAATTAACGCCGAATTAGAGAAATTAGACACACGTAGTAAACAACTAGAACAGGACAACCTCGAAGCCACCAATACCGAAAACAATCAAATCCAGGAAATACAGCAAAACATTGTCCGGTTACAAAAAGAAGTCGTAGACAACAGCATTATCAAAAGTCCCCACACAGGATGTATTGTAGAACTCACCGCCACTAGAGGACAATACTTAAACCCCGGTTCCCGTTTAGGAACCCTGCAAACCACGGGAGAAGCAACAGACATGAAGAGTGTGACCTATTTCGCTGTAGAAGATGGCAAGAAAATCCGCCCCGGCATGGAGATATTAATTACACCGGATACGGTCAAACGCACAAGATTTGGCGGGATTGTCGGTAAAATTACAGAAGTAACACCCTTCCCCGTCACCTCAGAAGGGGCTAACTATGTGGTGGGAAACCCGGAGGTGGTAAAAACAATCATGGGGGAAGCAGGGGGGAAAATAGAAACTATGGCTCAATTAAAACTAGACCCCAAAACCGTCAGTGGTTATAAATGGTCATCCTCATCGGGACCAGAGTTAGAAATTTCCCCAGGAACCACCACAACCGTCAGGGTGACAGTGGAACAGAGAAAGCCCATCACCTTTGTGTTGCCCATTTTAAGGGAGTGGAGTGGGATTTCTGGTAGTTAAGGGGACAGGGCGAACGCATCTCTCCCAATCTAGCAGGCATATTGCGATCACCAATTCATTGATGTCTACAGTCCACCAAAAGGATACTCAGATGAGAAAAAAATAGAATGCTTAAAAGCATACGTTAATGGTGCAGGCTTTAGAGCAATTGAACGTCAAACAGGAGTTTAGACGCTCGCGGACTCGCTAACACTTCGCTATCTAACAACGATAATTAACTGGGTAAAACAAAACTCATCGACTAAAACCCTTAGAGCGTTGCTTCTGCTGTTGCATTGTGTGGGTTTGCGGACTAAGTGAAATTTTTCCAACACCAGAACAAGGGTTTGAGGTACTTGAACACCGGAGTATGACGATCGCGCCTCTTCTAAATACCGAAATTGATACATAAAATTATACAAAATAATCGAAGAGTATTGTTAAGTAAATATTAATCGGATTTTATATCGTACAAAAGATAATTGTTTCATTACTGCCGTTAGTCAGCTTTGATAATCTGCCAGCATCATCATAAAAGTAGTTAACCACTGCTCCAGTTTGGTCAACCATTTTTGTCCGTCGTCCGCCAGCATCATAAGTCAATTCTAAAAAGCGTCCATTATTTTGAACTACTTTTGTTAATCTGTCAGCATTATCGTAAGTATAAGAAACGCTACTATCGGCATCAATTGCAGTGAGCAAATTACCCCTATTGTCATAAGTAAATGTAGCGTTTGTTCCGTCAGGATATTTCTTGCTGAGTAACAGTCCTCTATTGTCATAAGTGTATTCAATTGTCTGTCCTCGACGGTTGACAGAAACAGTCAAATTTCCTGTTGCGTCATAACTGAAGGTTTCTGTACTGCCATCGACATAGCTAATGCTTGACAAATTACCTGTATTCGTGTATGAATAAGCGGTAAGATTTCCTCGCTGATCCCGAACGGTAGCTAAATTATTAAAATTAGGTTCATAACTAAAATCCACCCGTTGCCCTAAAGGATCTACAGAAGCGAGGAGATTACCTTGCAGATCATAAGTAAAAGCAGAAATCGTATCTTCAGGAGCAATTATTCTAGTTAAATTACCAGTATCATCATAAACAAACTGAGTGAGTCGTCCCAAAGCATCCTGAGAACGAGCAATTTGTCCCTGGTCATTTAACCATATTTTTGTACTTGCGCCTGTACCATCTTTTACAGTCACACCACCTGTGGAGTCATAGATATAGGTAGTAGATTCTGCATTACCTTCCAAGTTTTGCCCAACTAACCGTCCTTGAGCGTCATATTCAAAGAAAGTTCTTGTACTGTCAGGGAAAATAATTTGACTCAGGGCATAGGCTTTTGCACCAGAAGTGCTACTTTGATAAGTGTAATTCGTTGTCCCCTCTGGAGCTATAACACTCAGTAAATTTTCACCTGTAGCATCGTAAGTGTAAGTTGTAACTCTTCCAGCTTGATCTGTCAGCTTATCAATGCGACCTTGAGCGTTATAGGTGAGGGTAAATTTATCTCCATTCGAGTGAGTTAAGCTGGTTAACTGAGTGCCAGAATAACCTAATGTAATGCGGTTTCCGTTGGTATCCTCAACATACTCCAGTTGTCCATCACTCCGAAAACCTTGCACTAAACCGCCCTGTTCTTCCAGGCGATACACCCCTGACTCAAGCTTGAGAGTCCCATAATCACCTTGTTGAGAGCGATAGCTATTATCTGACCTTTTCTCAAAGAAACGAGCTGCACCACCACTGGTAATGGTGACGTTGCCATTAGTATCTGTAGTAGCTACAATGTCCCAATTATGAGTCCAACCCCGCCCAAAATCATCAACTATAAAACGAGAAGAGATTTGTTGCGGATAAGTACGACCAAAAGTAAGTGATAAACCAGGTGTTGGCGCAGCAGCATCAATATCGCTGGCTAAAATGCCATTACCCAGAGAATTATTAGCCTGTTGCAATTCAAAGGCAAGCAGTTGGGAAATATCATCTGTCGATTCTCCTAACTGACCCAAATAATTAGAATTTTCCCCTAGATTTTTTTGGTAACTATCTACTGTATTGCCCAGAGCAGTTATAAAGTTGTTATAAATTACATCCCAAGCATCAACAGGAATTGTACTAGGCCTATTGCTGTCTTTAATCTCATTCCAATTAATGGGATTATTAGAACTCCCTGGCGGAATTACATTGAGAGAAAAATTGATTCCGCCTACTGCTTGTTCAGGTTTAACACCAACGGCCTGTCCACCGCCTCCACCACCACCTCCACTAAAACCGAGTGAAGGGGCTGGGGAGAAGTAGATTTTATAAGTTCCACTTTCCCCAGGCGAGAGGGTTCTAGCATCTCCTTGATTGCCGGAACCCCAAAAAGTTGCCGTGTCTGCTGCTTCAAGGTCAATAGCAGAAGGAAGATTGAGAGATCCACCGCCTCCACCACCTCCATTTCCACTAACAGCCCCTACAATTCCCTTAGTAAAACTTGAAACATCTGTACCAATAAATTTCGCCAGTTTACTGTCAGATAATAAGGTGATGGAAAACAGAGGCGCGGGAATATCAGTATTACCAGTATTTCTATAAGTAACAGTGACTTCTCCAATATTCCAGGGACGTAATCTTGGTGTAACGCTCAGGTAAGCTTCTAACTGTCCTTGTCCAGTAGTATTAACTTTGAAAATATCATTTTTAATTGCTGTTCCTGCCGTATCTGTGACTCGCACATCATAAGCACCCGCACTCACTCCTCCTAGATTGAAGGTAGCTATTAAAGTTGTGTCATTTTGCCAAATTACATTTGTTGCGGTTTGAGTTGTATTATCGGGAGCAATGAGGCTAACTGTAGCAGCGTTGGTAAATTGATTTCCTCTAATAGTTAGTGTGACTTGTCCAGCATTACTGCCAGTATCAGGTGTGACACTATTAATTTGAAAAGGTGTAGTAATAGGTGTTCCTTTGACACTCAAGTTATAGTTAGTTTGACCGCTTTGACGATAAACGCGAACATAGTAAACACCTGCATTTAAACTTTGATTAATGGTTTCTGCGCTTGTCCCACTAGCAATGGAACTAGCCATAACTACTCCAGCACTGTTGAGTAGTTCAACATTAGCGTCAGCACTTAAACCATTGAGTGTCAGGTCAAATGTGCTATTTTTAAGCAGTTCAAAACGATAGTAATCATCTTTATCAACTACATCTAAATAATCACTAAAATTTTGTGTACCGTTGAGAATGCTGATATCCCGTGCGGTACTTAAAGAATTTCCTGCATAGTCTGGCACTAAAACATCATCATCGATAATAGTCAGCGTCGCGGTATTTTGTGAACCTAAAACTGCTCCTCCTGTGGGGTTAGATAGAGTCAGCGTAATAGTTTCATTTCCTTCTTGGAGAGAATCATTAATAACAGGTATATTTACAGTTTTACTGGTTTCTCCATTAGCAAAACTGACCACTACAGGAGCATTATTATAATCAGCCGGAGCAGTTGCAGTCCCATTACTAGAGGTAAGAGTGACACTAACAGCACCTTGATTCCCTCCAGAGCGAGTAATTACTACTGGAATTACTGTTGCCCCATTTTCATTGACGCTAAAATTACTGGCACTAAATTGTAATTCGCTATTAGGTATAACGTAAACAAATGCAGGAGAGCTAGAAGTTAAACCAGAAACGTTTTCCAGAACAGCAATCAGTTCATCAGGTTCATCGCCTGGTTTATCAACAAAGATATTTGTAGAAGTACCTACTCTAATAGCAGTTTCTAGACGGTAATCACTGGCAGATCCTTTTAACTGAATTTTATCTTCCAGTGGATTGAAGTCCGTAATGATGGCGTAATCATTACTGCCATTAGTAGAAGTATTGCGATCGTCATAGTAAATGTTAGCAACATCGCCTAAGATAAAAAGATCACTACCCGTCCCTCCGCTTAAATTATCTCGTTGACCAATTCCTGGGTTGGGACTGTTGGCATTAACTCCGATGATAGTATCATTGCCTGCTTCACCGTAAAGCACATCATTCCCCGTCCCACCAACGAGGGTGTCATCGCCGCCACCACCACGCAACTCCGCATAACTGGAAGCACTGACATTGATGTTATCGTTGCCTGCGCCACCTTGGAAATCAAATTGTTCTACTCCCTGTACTGTTCCCCCTGTGGAGAATGTACCAGTCCCATTGCTATCGGTGTAACTGAGGCTCAAACCTGAACTGCCAGAAGTGAAAGCGAGTCTATCCGTTCCTGCACCACCAATGTATGTATCGACTTCGATGGTTTCGCGGTCAAACCAAACTCCTAAGTTATCGTTACCATCGCCACCATCTACGATGTCATTGCCTGCACCGCCTGTTACTCGGTCATCCCCGCCACTACCACGGAGGGTATCATTGCCTGCCAACCCATTCAGGATATCATTACCACCCAAACCTTGAATAAAATCATCTCCGGCTGTTCCTGTAATATTGTCATTACCTGCCGTGCCGATAAAATCTTGCTGTTCAATCTCAACAGCCTGACCATCCAGCGTAATTACAGCATGATCATCTTCTGCTTTTAAAGACTGCAACTGCCCACTAGAAAGACTTTCCCCTTGCACTAACGCCGAGAAAATCGCTCCCTCATCCCCAGCACTATCACTATTGTTCAAAACACTATCAACTAGATGTCCAATTTCTTCTAGCAA
Organism: Nostoc sp. FACHB-190; assembly: GCF_014696905.1. Classification (NCBI taxonomy): domain Bacteria; kingdom Bacillati; phylum Cyanobacteriota; class Cyanophyceae; order Nostocales; family Nostocaceae; genus Nostoc; species Nostoc sp. FACHB-190. The sequence goes on along the minus strand of NZ_JACJQW010000033.1, from coordinate 26,941 downwards.
CAACCCAACAAGATTCTCTGGATTTGCCTGATTCGCTTGCAAAAACTCCCAAGACAAGTAAATTTTATTAGTAAATGCGCCATAAGCCCCATTTGCACCATTGATATCTGCTGCATTGCGGATTGCTATCTGAGGAATAACACTAAAATCCTCTGACAACCATGCTGTTTTTAGTAAATCAACTTCAGTTTTTTCCCCAAAAGCTATCGCCATCTTTTGAGCAAAATCTGGTTCATTGGCAAAAGCTTGTAATCTTTCCTGTACCAAAACCAGAGCTTGTTCTAGGGCTACTAATATAGTGGGTTCGACACTCAAGGGAGATTGGACAACTAGATTGTTATGGAGGATGTAAGTATTATTCATAATTTTGAATTCCTAATTTAAAAAGCCAAAGTTAATCAAAAAATTTGAGATAATTGCTCATCTTTGGCAATTTTCAAAAGTCTGGATTGAGTAATGCGATCGCAAGCAATACCAAACACCTCAACTTTCTTTGCCTTTGAATCTTGAAAGTTAACAAATATGATTTTATTAACCTTATGGATATTAACTAGCTTTTTTAAGTTGAAATAGCCAATTAATTGACTGAATAGGGAACTCAAAATCTACAGACAAAAATAAAATTAGACACAGAAAGCTACGGTCATTAACAAAATGACCGTTTCAAACGTACTTATAAAACAGCTAAAGCTCACTTCAGCAGATAATATCACTGTTTGCAAATTGAACTTAGTATTTTTACGTAAAATTTATATCCTTTATAAAGGAAAAATTTAAGTATTTTTTCTCCAATTAAAAAATAATAATTGCAGCTTTTACCGTATATTTTCTAGAAAATGCCAGCAATTAGGCAGTCGCTACTCATAAATTTTACAATTAAATAGGCCAACTTGTGGTAATGTATACCTTCTTTGGGATGCAGCAACACACTCTATTAGCTTGTGAAGCAATCTCATATATGTAGACCAACGGTGAGGCAAAATTAAGAGAGTAGTCCTGACATTTAACAGTCAAACTAATCATATTGAAAAAATTTTTGTTCTACCTCTAAAGGATGAAAATACCAAATCAACCGATGATTTTACCCAGGTGAAGTGTATATTTCTGGCGGCTAATGACGGACAGTTTTTATGCCCAAGCCCAAAAGGGGTTGGTGTGGGGTGTAGGGAGAAGAAATGAGCAGCCAAAACAAGCCGATTTGGGTCAGCACCAAGATTGACAAACATTCTGGTGACGAATCAGACAAATTTCAACTAAAGTCACATACAATTTTGGGTGTTAGTTTCACACTGCTGCTTTTGCGATCGCGTGCGACAAAAACATCTGTATCCACTGATATCCGATGGATGAAAGTATTAGAATTTTTACGCAGTAATAACCTTGCGCCTAACACTCGGAAACTATACGAACGCGAACTCAAGCGATTTTTGGGATGGACTCATGGAAAGAAATGATATTGCTACTCGCTTTCAATCAATAGGAGTAGGAGTAAAATCTGGTGCGAAACCTATATCTGTACTTTTGCCAGACCAATTAGATAGTTATGTGCGTAACAAGCCCAACCGTTCCGAATAGCTGCGGCAAGTTATAGCTGAGGCTGTGGCGAAAGAACAAGCTTTAGCTCCCCAGGAAGATTGATTGTAAATTTTATCCAGGCGAGTGCTGCACTTTTTGCAATCGATCTAAAATTGCAACTCGATTGCAACAAAAAAATTAGTTGACAGGCTCTATAGGGTTGTGCCAAAATTTGAACAACTCGAAATGCAGGAATTTTTCCAGTAATCGAGTTGCAACATGGCTGTTTTTCAAGAAAAAGATCCCAGATAAGGATCTCAATGTTCTTTATTTTTTTCGTAAATCTATTATGACAAACAATGCCACTGCATTGAACAAAGTCGATGTCCTCTCAGTTGGACATTCTCAACAGGTAAACCAACCAGCCGAGGTATCATCCTCTCAGGTGCTGCTACCACAGCAGTTGACTGCTACTAGTTTGGGATTAGCTTCCCGGAAGCAGACATACATTCATCCCAGTTGGTTAGCGAAAGCACTCTCTGGCGATCGCCAGTGTATGTTTTCGCTGCACACTCAGGGGAACTACTTTATCCCAAAAGCTGACAACGACTTTGATGCCCAAGGTTACAAACTCAAGCACCAAGCTGTTCTCAACCAATACGCCAAGGAACTGAAAGCAGAGGGCTATACTGTTTACACAGAAGCTTCTAACAGCTTTTGGTATGAAACAAAAGCAGGTGCGCTGATTTCAGCCCAGCCCGACATGGTGGCAGTGCGTGGGGATGAAGTAATTGTGCCAGATATTAAGACTGGGAAAGAACTAAAGGCAAGTGATATTGCTCAAGTTAAGCTATATATGGCTTTGATTCCTGCTGTTCGTTTGCATGGTATCTGCCAAATTCCCACAGGGCAGCTAGTCCACCAAGGTCAAGTTTCTGAGATTCCAGCTACAGAGATTACAACTGATTTTAAGCGTCAAGTTGCAGAGTTAGTTAACACTATGACAAGTGCAACTACGCCACTTGTTACACCCAGTGTACACGAATGTCGCTGGTGTCCCTTGCATCACCTCTGCCCTGCCAAGGTAGAAAATGTAGCTAAAGGTCAGGCTGACTGGCTATAAACTTTGATGCTGTGCAGGAATTTTAATACCAATAAAATTCTCTGCACAGTTTCATCTTGGTTAAGTGTGCAACACAGGGTTAGGGAGTATTTTTGTAACACGCCGCCTCGCTTTTTTATTAAGTAAGTCCTAATACCCATGACGAAAGCCAAATTGAAGTCAACTCATGAAGCTAATCAAGAAGTCAAACTGGGGAAAATTGCATCAATTTACATGGGTTATCCCTTCCGTACAAGGGTTGAGCGTGACCCAGAGGGAACGGTGGGAGTAATTCAAATGAAGGATATTGATGACTATAATCGCCTAAATTTAACTGATGTTTACAAATTACAGTTAGAAGATTTAAGCGAAAAGCACTTACTAAAACAAAATGACCTTTTGTTCCGATCTAGAGGCGTTACTAATACTACAGCACTGGTAACGGAGAAAATTGAACCTTATGTAGCAGCATCACCTCTAATAGTCATTAGAGCGAAGTCGAGCCATGTAAACCCAGCATATTTAGCTTGGTATCTTAATCATCCCTATGGGCAGAAGCAAATTAATCGTTTTGCTGAGGGTACTAGCCAACGGATGGTGAGTAAGTTGGCATTAGCAGAGCTAGTAATAGACCTACCACCATTAGCAATACAGGAGGCAATTGTGCAGGTTGCAGAGTTAAATCAGCGTGAGCAGCAACTCATGCAGGAACTGGCACAAAAGCGTAAGGTATACATTGATGCAGTGTTAATGCAGAAAGCTGTAGGGCAAAGCAACCAAAATACAAGTTCCAAAGACTCTGGTTGATTTGAACTAAAGATTTTGGTACAAATGTATGTTCTGTGCCAAATATTTTATGTATATTTTGTAACAATTTTGTAACGAGATTAAACTGATGGCTGAAACTGACAAAATTAAGCAAGACGAAATTAATAGCATTCTGTGGGCAGCATGTGACACTTTCCGGGGAGTGATTGACCCGTCAGAGTATAAGAATTACATTTTGGTGTTTCTGTTTCTCAAGTACATTAGCGATATTTGGCGCGACCACTATGAGGAGTATCGGAAGCAGTACGGGGATGACGATGAGCGTATTCGGCGAAAAATGGAGCGGGAACGCTTTGTGTTGCCTCAAGGTGCAAGTTTTTATGACCTTTACGACCAACGTAATGCAGATAATATTGGCGAAATTATCAATGAAGTCTTAGAGCAGATTGAAGAACACCCAGCGAATAAAGCCAAGCTAAATGGGGTGTTTCGGAAAATTGATTTTAACTCAGAAGCGAACTTGGGCAAGACCAAAGACCGTAACCGAAGACTAAAGAACCTGATTGAAGACTTTGCTAATCCCAAGCTGGATTTAAGTCCTTCGCGGGTAGGTGAAGATATTATTGGCAATGCCTACATCTATTTAATTGAAAGGTTTGCGTCTGGAGCAGGTAAAAAAGCGGGAGAATTTTTTACGCCAGCGCAAATTTCTAAGTTAGTGGCGAAACTGGCGCAGCCAAAGCCAGGGGACAGAATTTGTGACCCTGCTTGTGGTTCTGGGTCATTATTGATTGAAGTTGCTAATGAGGTAGGTAGTAATAATTACTCGCTGTTTGGGCAAGAGGTAAACGGCGGTGCTTGGGCGTTGGCGCGGATGAATATGTTTCTGCACAAGAAAGATGGTGCCAGAATTGAGTGGTGCGATACACTTAACAGTCCAGCTTTGGTGGAATTAGATAAATTAATGAAGTTTAATGTGGTGGTAGCGAATCCGCCCTTTTCTTTGGAAAAGTGGGGGGCAGAGGATGCAGAGAAAGATACTTATAACCGCTATTGGCGGGGTGTGCCACCAAAAACTAAGGGAGACTATGCCTTTATCACCCACATGATTGAAATTGCTCAACCCAAAGAGGGGCGTGTAGTGGTAATTGCACCGCATGGGGTACTGTTCCGGGGATCAAGTGAGGGGCGTATTCGTCAAAAGTTGATTGAGGAGAACTTATTGAATGCGGTGATAGGTCTACCAGCAAATTTGTTTCCGAGTACGTCGATTCCAGTAGCGATTTTGGTGTTTGATAAGTCGCGGGAGAAAGGCGGTGTAAATGAGAACTGTCAGGATGTAATGTTTATTGATGGGAGTAATGATTTTCAAAGTGGGAAGAATCAAAATACTCTGTTAGATGAGCATTTAGAGAAAATTGTTCAAGTTTATCGGGAACGGCAGAATGTGCCAAAGTATGCTCGTGTGGCATCTTTAGAGGAAATTCAGGAGAACGATTTTAACTTAAATATTTCTCGTTATGTAGACACGTTTGAGGAGGAGGAAGAAATTGACATTCTGGCAGTGCAGCAAGAGATTGAGCAGTTAGAAGCAGAATTATTTGAAGTAAGGGGGAAAATGGCGGTTTATTTGAAGGAGCTTGGTGTTGATGTTTCCTAAAGATTGGGATAAAGTTACTCTAAAACAGCTACTTAGTAAACCAATTCAAAATGGTTATTCTCCTATTTGTGATGACGAACCTAATGGTAGATGGATATTAGGTCTTGGAGCTTTAGGAGAAAATGGATTAGATATTTCTCGGAAAAAACCAGCACCACAAAATGATTCAAAGGTTAAAAAATATTTTTTATCTCCAGGAGACTTTCTAGTAAGTCGTTCAAACACGCTTGATAAAGTAGGACGTTCAGCACTTTTTAGAGGAGAAATTGACAATTGTGCCTATCCAGATTTAATGATGTGTTTCAGGGTTTGTCCAGAAAAAGTATCAATAGATTACCTTGCTGCATACTTAAGAAGTAAGTACGCTTTTACATATATTAAAAAATCTGCTGCTGGTACTAGCGGTAGCATGAAAAAAATCAATAAATCTGTCCTTGAGAAATTAATAGTTATACTCCCGCCAATTGCAGAACAGAAGAAAATAGCTGAGATTTTGGCGACTTGGGATGAAGCGATCGCTAAAACAGAAAAGCTAATTACAGCCAAGCAAAAGCTTAGGATTAAATTAATTCAACAAATTTTTGCTAAAAACGATTGCGAAGCTGTTTCTTTAGGCAATATTGCAGAAATTAAGGGAAGAATTGGCTGGCGTGGTTACACATGCAATGACTTGAGAAGTGACAGAAGTGACGGTGTTCTTGTAATTGGAGGAACAAATATCACTAAAGATGACAAGTTAGATTTCACCAATTCAACATATTTATCATTTGAAAAATATGAAGAATCGCCAGAGATAAAAATCAAGCCATTAGATATTATCTTAGTAAAGACAGGAAATACAATCGGTAAAGTTGCATTTGTCAATAGGGATATTGGCTATGCAACTATAAACCCTAATACTGTGATTATTCGGGCTATTTCGGTAGAGCCTGAATATCTTTATCATTGGATGACAACTCCCTATTTTAAACAGAAGCTATGGGATTTTGTTGCTATCGGTGCTCAACCATCCGTTAACCAAGCTAATATCAAAAGTCTTAAAATTCCTCTACCCAGTCGTCATCAGCAAGTTGAAATAGCGAAGACAGCTTCTTTCATGAATCATGAGCTGGAGCTTCTAAATAAGCTACTCATTAAATTAATTGAACAAAAACGTGGACTCATGCAAAAACTCCTTACAGGAGAATGGCGCGTCAAAATTGAAGAAACAGCAGCATAGCTAAGGTCAACAAAAAATGACAGTAATTATACCTATTCAAGCCATAGAACTCGCTCCCGGTAGCCAAATTGCCATTCATAACCTTTCTTGGCAAGATTTTGAGCGACTTCTCGTAGACTTAGGAGAAAAACGTCACACTCGCATTGCATACTACCGAGGAACCCTAGAAATCATGTCCCCGTTAGCATTACATGAGCGTCCCCATCGCATTATTGCTTACATTATCACCACAATCCTAGAAATCCAAGGACGCAACTGGGAAGATTTTGGCTCCACTACCTTTAAACGTCCAGATATCGCTGGGGTAGAACCAGATACCTGCTTCTATATCCAAAACGCCAGCCAGGTAAAAGGATGTACTCAAATGGATTTGGACATTTATCCTCCCCCAGACCTAGCCATTGAATCTGATGTTACTTCAAAAACCACTCTCAACGCATACATAGCTCTGGGCGTTCCTGAAATATGGATTTACAACAAACATCAGTTAAATCTTTACATCCTCCAAGGCAACAACTACGTAGAGTCTGCGTTTAGTCCCACCTTTCCCGACTTACCGATAACAAAACTTATTCCCCGACTGGTGCAAAAAGCCATTGATGACGGAACCAGTCAAATGCTGCGAGAACTCAAAACCTTGCTACGCCAATCAGAAAAATAATGCCAAAATTCCAGTTCGACGAAAAATGTTTATCTCAAATTCCCGTCTTACAACTACTGATTAACCTGGGATACAATTACCTTACCCCAGAAGAAATTAAAAGTCAGCGACGGGGGAAACTTAGCAATGTACTATTAGAAGACATTTTAAGTAAGCAACTGCAAGAAATCAACCGTATCACCTTCAAAAGACAAGAATATCAATTCAGTGAAGCCAATATTCAGGAAGCCATCCTCCGCCTCAAAAATGTCCGTTACGATGGCTTACTCAAAACCAACGAAGAAATTTATGACTACCTCACTCTCGGTACTAGCCTAGAACAAACTATTGACGGCAGTTCCAAAAGTTACAGCCTACGCTACATCGACTGGCGTAACTGGCAAAATAACGTCTTTAATGTTACAGCCGAATTTAGCGTAGAACGTACTCATAGCACGGAAACAGCACGTTTAGATATTGTCCTGTTCGTCAATGGTATCCCGTTTGCTGTTATTGAGTGCAAATCTCCAAAAATAGAAGTTGAGCAAGCTGTTTCTCAGTGCATCCGTAACCAGCGAGACGAATATATTCCTCAACTGTTTATCTACACCCAATTACTACTAGCAACTAACAAAAATGAAGTAAAATACGCTACTACTGGTACTTCTGCCAAGTTTTGGGCAGTTTGGCGTGAAGAGTTCGACACGGAAGAAGACATTGCTATTTCCGTCAACACTCCCCTCCAAGACGAACAAGAAAATCGCCTTTTTAGCAGCGATTTTGCCCCAACACGTTCTTTCTTCGATAACTTAGCCGCAGAAGGATCACGACAAATTACCGTCCAAGACCGCACGCTTTACAGTCTTTGTCGTCCAGAACGGTTGCTTGATATAGCATACCAGTTTACCGTATTTGATGCTGGTGTACGAAAAGTTGCCCGTTATCAACAATTCTTTGCAGTCAAAAATATCCTTCAGCGCGTCAAACAATTTGATGACCGAGGAGGGCGTAAGGGTGGTGTTATCTGGCACACTCAAGGGTCTGGGAAATCCTTGACTATGGTAATGATGGCACGGGCATTGGCACTTGATCCAGATATTCTCAATCCTCGCATTGTGCTTGTGACTGACCGGGTTGATTTAGACGACCAAATCAAAAAAACCTTTGCTAGTTGTGGAATGCAGCCAGTAAAAGCCATTTCTGGTCGCCACCTAGCTAAGTTGATTGAGGAGAAGAAAGCCAATATTATTACTACCCTCATCAACAAATTTACTGCTGCTCTGGGAGTGCGGAAATTCTCCGACCCTGACCCCAACATCTTTATTCTGGTAGACGAGAGCCATCGTAGCCAGTACGGTAGCTTTCACCCAAAAATGCGGCAAGTTCTTCCTAACGGGTGCTATCTAGGCTTTACTGGCACTCCGCTCATGAAAAAGCAAAAAAATACTTTCGCTAGATTTGGTGGCATCATTGAGCCATCATATACTATCCGTCGTGCCGTAGAAGATGGGGCAGTAGTGCCATTGCTCTACGAGGGACGGCATAGTGAGCAGCAAGTCAATCAAAAAGCCATCGATACTTGGTTTGAGCGTTTATGTCAGGGACTCACCGACCAACAAAAGACAGACCTCAAGCGCAAATACAGCCAAGCTGCCATGCTCAATAAAACCGAGCAGACTATTTATTGCCGTGCCTTTGACATCAGTGAACACTACAGACAGAACTGGCAACGAACAGGATTCAAAGCCCAACTTGTGGCCCCTGGCAAAGAGAGTGCCTTAAAATACAAACAATTTCTGGATGAAATCGGCTATGTCACCTCTGAGGTAATTATCTCACCACCAGATAACCGTGAAGGTTATGAGGACGTAGAAGATGAACCCAGTGATGAGGTGCAAAAATTCTGGCAGCAGATGATGAAACGCTACGGTTCGGAGCGGGAGTACAACCAGCAACTCATTAACAGTTTTAAGAACGGTGACACCCCAGAAATCCTGATAGTAGTTGATAAGTTACTAACTGGTTTTGATGCTCCTCGAAATACAGTTTTATACCTTACCCGCTCATTAAAAGAACATACATTATTGCAGGCTATCGCTCGTGTTAACCGTCTCTACTCTAATGAAGCCACCTGTGCCGAAAAAGAGTTTGGTTACATCATTGATTATGCAGGGATATTAGGAGACATGGACAAAGCTTTGACTGCTTACAGCGCGTTAGAAGGCTTTGAAGAAGAAGATTTGGCAGACACGCTCACCAATATCCGCAAGGAAATCAGTAAACTGCCTCAACACTATGCCGAGTTGCTGGATATTTTTAAAGAAATTCAAAATACCCATGATGAGGAAGCTTATGAACAATTACTGGGCAATGAAAAATTGCGAGATGAGTTTTATGAACGGTTAGCACAGTATGCTAAAACATTAGCAATGTCCTTATCTTCTGACAAGTTCTTACTAGAAACACCAGAGCAGAAAATTGACCGTTATAAAAAAGACTTAAAACGGTTTCAGAACCTAAAAGCAGCAGTTAAACTTCGTTATCAAGAAACTGTCGATTACCGGGATTTAGAACCAAAAATCCAAAAACTGCTAGATACCCACATCTCTGCAACCGAGGTAGTGCAAATCGCTGCCCCCTTCAACATTTTTGATGAAGCACAATTTCAAACCATCAAAGAGCAGCAAAAAGATAAGCCTGCATCCCGCGCTGATATTATTACCAGTGCTACTAAACGCACTATTACAGAGCGTATGCAGGAAGACCCTGCTTTTTATCGACAATTCTCAGAATTGATTCAGCAAACTATTAATGACTTTCGCGCTAAACGTATTTCAGAAGCGGAATATTTGCGGAAAGCTGAAGAAATTCGAGATGCTATAGTTAACCGCAAAACTGACAACCAACCAAACGAACTGCGACACAACCCAGTTGCTTTAGCGTTTTATGGCTTAATTAAACCAGTTTTGGAAAAGCACATCCAAAATCAAACTGAGATTGACACTATTAGCGCATCAGCAGCGATCGCCATCTACAATATCATTGATAAACGTACAATTGTCGATTGGATAAATAATGAGAATGTCCAAAAAAATATGATGAACGACATCGACGATTACCTCTATGATGTTATCCGCGACGAACATGACATTGATATTGACCATGAGCAAATGGATACAATCATTCAAGAGTCCTTGCAAATTGCAAGACGTAGAATGGCAAAATGAACGTAACTACCCGCACCATCAACTATGGCGATGAAATTATCGCCTTTGAGGTCAACTTTTTGGAGCGTAAGACTCTAGATATCTCCGTTCACCCCAACCAACAAGTTATAGTCAAAGCTCCCATTGATGCCCTAGTAGAAGAGATTGACCAACGTGTTAAAAAGCACGCACGCTGGATTCTCAAACAACAACAGTATTTTAGCCAGTTTGAACCCCGCACACCACCCAGGAAATACATCAGTGGAGAAACCCATCTCTACTTAGGTAGGCAATACCGTTTAAAAGTAGAAATAAATTCACAACCATCAGTCAAGCTCAGGGGTTGTTATATTTATGTGCAAACTCCTCAACCACACTGCACAGAAACCACTCAACAACTTCTAGAAAACTGGTATCTGGAACGCGCTCAAGCTAAATTCAACGAACGGTTAGATTTCTGCTTTGTTAATTTTAAGCGTTTTGGGCAGGAACGTCCTAATCTACAAATTCGCCATCTTTCTAAGCGATGGGGTAGCTTGACTGCTAATGGCACTATTATTCTCAATCGTGATTTAATTCGCGCTTCCTCTAGAGGTATCGATTACGTGATAACTCACGAACTCTGCCACCTAAAACATCCAGACCACAGTTGTGCTTTTTATGACCTTCTCATCTCAATTATGCCTGACTGGGAAAAACGCAAACTTACACTTGAGCAAATGCTTGTTTAACAAAATTAAAGTAGGCGATCGCCTGCGATAATCTGTAGCCCATCACCAGAAAGCATTCATCCCTCTAATTATGAAGATAACGCTCGAAACCTTTAGCCGTGATGCGTCCCGGCTAGATCGATAAACCGCTCTTTCCCGATTTAAAATGGCTATTCCCTGACATGCCAAGCAGTGTATCGCATGACGGCGCACACGGTACGGTCACGTACTGTGGTTAAACCTTTGATGAACAGAAGTTGAATCTCTTGCTGATTCAGAACTTTAGCTTTGCAATATGGGTCAATTTTCACAGTTGATGCACTATACCTAACGGTTAATCTTAGTAGCAGGTGTAAGGTCATAACATTTGAGGAGACGAAAAATTTATTTATAAATTTTTTATTGATTTAATCCGAAATGATATCCCTACGCTAAAAAAATTTATTTTATGTAAATAAGAATAAACTTTTTAAAAAAATAAAAATACAATACCTTGCTTACGTAAATTCTTCGGTTATGATATGGTACACCTGTATTATTTAGTCTATTGCAAAGTCGCCAAGTGCCTAAAAAGAAAATTGGTCAATCTGACATAATCGGACAACAGGGCATAAATATTATTGAACAGGTCGTCCTAGAGATGGGATTCCTTTGGTATCCAACTGGAGGTGTAGAGGCAGGTATTGACGGCATCATTGAAATCCGTGATGTCCTAACAGGCGAGGTCACAAATTGTATCCTTCAAGTTCAAAGTAAAGCTACTCAAAAAACTCCTCTTCAAGCTGAAAATGAAAACAGTTTTGAGTATCGATTTGAGGAAAGAGATATTGACTACTGGCTACAAGGCAATGCTCCAGTTATTGTGATTGTTGTTAAAACTTTAACTAAAGAAGCTTTTTGGGTTTCTGTTAAGGATTACTTTAATGATGCCAAGCGACGGCAATCTAAAAAAGTTATTTTTGACAAGCGTTTTAATCGTTTTGATGTCAATGCAAGAGATGAATTGATTAAACTGGCTGTTCCCAAAAACTCAGGGCTTTATCTCGCGCCAAAACCAAAAGTAGAAAAATTGTACTCAAATCTGCTAAAAGTATCTCAAATTTCAGAACATCTCTACACTGCTTACACTTTAACAGAGGATGAATCTAAAGCTTATTCAGTTCTTCAGAAAATTGGTCGAACTTCAGGGCAAGAGTGGTTGTTAAAAGAAAATTTTGTACTTAGTTTTCATAACTTACGGCAAGCACCTTGGACAGAAATCTGCGATTTAGGAACTGTTGAGCAGCATGGCGTAGAGGAGTGGTCACTATCTAACCGGCTTGAACGCCAGCAGGAATTTGTGTGGTTACTTAATAATGCACTGCGTGAGAAAGTAAAAAAGGATTTATCCTACGACCAAAAGAAAAAATGTTATTACTTCAAACCTACTAATGACTTGTCGGTGCGTCGATACCATTATCATAGTCTGTCCAAAAAAACACATCGAGATGTTTTTCTGGCATATTGTAAGAAAAATTCTGAGCAAGTAGCTTATTACCGACATTCTGCTTTTGAAGGACAGTTTATACGTATCGGTTCTGACTGGTTTTTAGAAATCACTCCAACTTATTTTTTTACAAGGGACGGCTATACCAGAGATAAGTTTGAGCAAAATCATCTTTCAGGAATAAAACGCATTGAAAAGAATCCGGCAGTATTTGGTCAACTTATAATGTGGGCTGAGTATTTAATTACCCCTGCTCAAGGTGATTTATTTCTTCAAAGTTACCCATTTTTACAGTTTTTTGAAACCTTAGAAAAATTTGAGATTGAAGTTGGTATTGATGATGAGATTTGGTTAAGGAATGAAGACGATGAAACAACTGCATTGTTAAAAGAATCTTTAAATGATTTACCTTTATTTCAAATAAACAATGAAGATTGAATTTTTACAAGAACCAGAGTTAGAGTTTGGCAACGGTGGACAACATCTCGATATCCGCTTTGGGATGATGCACTATAAACCACTTGACTATGACAGTACATCAGCCCCAAAAGAAATCAAATTAGGAATTATTGGTACATCTGAAACAGTTGCTAGTCTGGAAAATTGGCTAGAAAAATCCAGGCAGGGAATTGAAGCAAAGAACAGTAAGCAACCATATCTATTTCCTGCTTTCCCTGGTTTTGGAGAAGAAAGCAATCTACCTACTGCTATCAGCACAGACTCTCGACGAAACGCAATTATATCAAATAAAGACATTGAAAAACTTTTGCAAATTCAGAATATTAATCAACTAATTAACGATACAGTCGATTTTTTAATTGAGGAGTTAAGGTATATTGATGAGAAAACTAACCCTGATGTTTTAATATGTGCATTACCAGAAGCATTATTGGAAAAAATGTTTGTACAGGGGGAGGATATTGATAGTAGTAATCAATCTTCTTCTCCTAATAAAGATAATCAAAAAGAAGTTGAGTTAGATTTTCATGATTTATTTAAAGCCAAAGCAATGGCATTAAGAAAGCCAACGCAAATTATTTTACCTTCAACCTATAATGCGAAAAACAAATCAAAGATAAGTAAGAATCACCAAAAAAATAAGACTCAATCAATGCAGGATGAAGCTACTCGTGCTTGGAATTTATACACAGCACTATATTATAAAGCTCTAGGCACTCCCTGGCGACTGGTCAGAAATTCACGAGATTTGACCACCTGCTATGTAGGTATTAGCTTTTATAAAACTCTTGATCGCTCAAAATTATTAACCAGTACAGCTCAAATTTTTAACGAGCGTGGGGAAGGAGTAATTTTACGTGGAGGTCAAGCTGAATTGTCAAAAGATGACCGCCAACCTTATCTTCCAGCATCTGACGCATCAGATTTACTTTCTAAAGCACTTGTGATGTATCGTCGAGAACATCGTACCTTACCTGCTAGAGTTGTATTGCATAAAACTTCTCGATTTATTCCTGAAGAATTTGAAGGGTTTCAGGATGCTTTGGATAAACATGGCATTGATACAGCAGAATTTATCAGCTTTGACTCTAGAAGTAAAACTAGGCTATTTCGTTACGGAAAATACCCACCTCTGCGAGGCACACTGCTAAGTCTGGATGATTCCACTCATGTTTTATATACACGGGGTAGTATTGATTTTTTCTCTACTTACCCAGGAATGTATGTACCACGTCCTTTAAAATTCCGGTGTGAACGTGTAGAAGAAACACCAAAACTACTGGCACAGGAAATTTTAGCACTAACAAAGATGAACTGGAATAATACACAGTTCGACCGAGGAGAACCGATCACGATCCGAGCAGCAAGACAGGTAGGACGAATATTAAAGTACGTAGGAAAAAATGATCCGCTAGAGTTTCATTACCGCTTTTATATGTAGAGGCATACAAGTAAAAGCTTTTCAAATTTCAACAAGCAGATTTAGCAAGAGTTAACTACTGTTAGAAAAAGATTACGTCAAAAACTAACCAATGCCAACTAGGACTAATTTTATAATTTAGCCACACTCATCAATCGAAGTGAGGATTAGCAGTCGTAAACAGACATAAGGCAGGGATAGATTAATAACAAAGTCTGTAAGTTACAAACTTTGTGACTTACAGACCTAATGAACTTCGTAACTCCTCTTCTGTAGTACCCTGAAGCTCCGAAGCTTTACTCAGCAGTAAATCCACTGCAACGCGAATCAAAGTATTATCTGTAAGTCTTTCACCACCTTTAACTCGTTTTGTTCTGTTCAATTTACGGGTTAGATCAGTGAGTGCGTCAATCTGATCCTGTCTCAATCGTGTTTCCTTACGCTCCAATTTTAAATACTTCGGAAGTTCGGTACTCTGTAAGTCTGTATCTTTCAAACTTTGTAACTTTGTAGCTTTGTTGATTTCTTCACCCTCCCGCTTAATAGCAATTTCCTTACAAAAAACAGACTCTGCAACTTCCGAAGTTTGTAAGTCCGTAATATTGCGAGTCTGTTGTTTTGCAACTGCTTCTGGTGTTGAGTCTGTTCTACTTGAGAATCCTGGTTGACTTACAGGCTCCGTAACTTCCAAAGTCTGTAAGTTTGTAATATTGAAAGTCTGTTGCTCTGTAACTTCTTTTGTTTTTGAGTTTGTTCTATTTGCAGGTTCCGGTTGACTTACAGGTTTTGTAACTTCGGTAGTCTGTAAGTCTGTAACATTGGAAGCCTGTTGCTCTGTAAGTTTATCCTCTACCTCACTCGGAGTTTCCAATAAACTATCGGACTTTGTAACTTCGGTAGTCTGTAAGTCTGTAATATTGCGAGTCTGTTGTTTTGCAACTGCTTCTGGTGTTGAGTCTGTTGCGCTTGCAGATTCAGGTTGACTTACAAGCTCTGTAACTTCGGTAGTCTGTAAGTCTGTAACATTGGAAGTCTGTTGTTCTGTAATTTTATCTTCTGCTTCACTCGGATTTGCTGACAAACTTTCGGACTTTGTAACTTCCGAAGTCTGTAAGTTCGTCTCTCTGATTTTCTGCGTTTCTTCTTGAACGAGATCAGATAAACGACGACGTGCCTTAGCCATGAGTATTCACCTCTCTCAAAAGCTCATCAGCAATACGCCGATAATCCCCTTCAGCTTCACGAGCTACTTTTCCCCGAACTTGAGTAATTGGTATGCCATCAAGAGCAGCTTGTTCATGAACAGCATAAGCCCTAACAAATCCGTTAAATGCAGGAATACCCCCTTGCATCAATGCTTGTTGAGCATCAAGCGCCTTACCTAAACTACGCGGATCAACACGGGTTAATAAAACTCGAAACTGAACTTTTGCTGGCATTATTGATGCTTGTACTGTTTCAATTAGCGCCTGAAGATCCATTGGGGCTGGTGGAGATGGCAGCACAACAAAATCAGCTGCATCGATAGTAATTTTCAGTGCATCAAAGTGGAGTGCTGGCGGAGTGTCCACAATAATAAAATCAAAGCCTTTCACCTTTTTAAGTTTTAACAACTCATTCGTATCTGTTTCCTTGGCTAGTTCAAAATCTCGCTCATTGCGTTCTGCCCACCAAGTAGCAGAACCTTGAGGATCTGCATCTACCAATAATACTTTTGATTTCTCAGCAAGGATGGCGGCTAAATTGACGCTAGTTGTCGTCTTAGCTGACCCCCCCTTTCCGTTCACAATAGCAATAATACGCACATCCTGACTCCGTAACTTAGTTAGTCTGTAAGTTGGTAACTCTGTAAGTTGGTAAGTAACGAATATACTAACTTACGGAGTTCGTATGTCAATAGTACGCCATAGAGTGGACAAGACCAGCTTGGTTTTCATGATTGCTGTCCTCACCAACATAGGGTTATGATCAGCAATTCGGCATACGGGCTTGTCACGGCTATAGCAGAACGCAGAACGTCGTGTACGGAAAAAACTTGCAACCGTCAACGCTGACCCAGAAGTAGCCCAAGCTATGTTAAATCAATTTAATCAGGCTATGGCAGACCTGACGGCGGTAGTAGAGTATCTTGAGGAATAAAATTAATAGACTAGAAAATAAAGTAACCTGTAGACTTAGGTATTGCCGCTAGGGTTGCTACAGAGGGTATCTCAACTGCGGTTTCATCCCATGAATCTACCTCATAAAATGTGAATAAACTCCGAGTAAACTGAACTTATTAGCAAATAAAAACAATGAATACTGAACAGACTGTTTTAGAAGTTTCAGGAGTAGAAATTACCAAAACTCTCTTAGTAGATTTACAAAAACTCTCCTCTTACTCTGGAGAACCAATAGCCGCAGTCTATGTAGACAATCTACTACGTACCATGCGGAAGTTGCGCGATAGATTACCTTTTGACCCCTATACAGAAGTGGTAATGGCACTGCATGATGCACTAGCCTTTCAAAACAGATGGATTGACTACAATGCCAATCAGTACAAGGGAGTTTGTGAATTACTTACGTCCCTAGTGAATCAAGAAACAATCAACAATTCCTCATTTGAGTCAGCTATTTTAACTTTAGAACACTTAGGTTTTGATACCCTACCATTCGGTGTAAACCTTGACGATAATCTAGATACAGATGAAGATGAGGAATAACACTGGATGGATGAGAAATCTGTTCCTCAACACTTTTTAGACACCTCAGTTCTACGTTCTCTGCTACTAGGTACACAAGTCTATAAGCAGTATTTTGAATCTCAATTCACTGACCAACCGCTTTATATCTCTAACTATGTTCAGATGGAGATGAAGCGCAGTTATCTGATTAATCTTATTTCCTTCTACTTTGTTCTGCGCTTAGAAACTATCAACAATATTGGAGATGCTATTACTCTGTGGAGTAATAAATTTAAAACTAGCGAACTCAAAGCAATTTTACAACTTATCCCTCAACTTTTTAGCACGCATCAACTTAACTTTAGCAGTCCCCAAGATAAAGAAAAAGCCCTTGCTATTTTAGGAATTTATATCAAACGTTTTGAACTTCTACTCAGAAAAAAGTTTAACAATACCAACAATGATGCTACCGCCTGCGCCCGTGCCATTGTACCCCTTGACCTTGATTTGCAAAATGCAGCAGCAGGATTAAAGCAGTTTGCTGATGAATTTGGAGATATAGATACTTGTCGAAATAAATGTCAAATTGACCAATTTCTTTTAGTGCAACACCGTTCCGAAATTGAGCAATTAGTTCAAATTGCCGACCAACTACCCAAAAATGCAAATACTAGGGGATTTATCAAAATTGTTAATAATCTCAAAGAGATATTGGCTCAAGGTGCAGCAGCCTGTAACTGCAAGTGTTGTGCAAAGATAGGCGATGCAGTCATTGCTTTAAATGCACCTCGGAATATGCAATTGGAACATACTGATAATTCTTTTGATTATCTATGTCCCGCGATTAATCAACCTCATTACAAACATCCGTCAGAAAATCAGATAGTTAGTAATATATAAAGTCATGACAAACAATAATTGTGACACCCAGAACTAATCAACGAGAGATCGCTTTGGCAACTAGACACCATTGTGATTTGAACGATAATTTAGCCAAACGGTCACGAAATACTTCACTCTGTACTAGGACAACATATAGTTCAAAGCTATAAATGGAGTTCAAAAAACTCAAAACTTAATTACAGCAAGGAACATGGTCAAATAGTTCATTTGTACCGTACCGTGATGAGAGAGAAATAAAAATTCAGATTTCAGGCGATCGCTTTATCACTCAATTTTTGGCGAAACATATTTTTGAACCACGTTATGGTTCAAATTTTGGTCACGCAGGGGGTAAAATCACAACCATCAAACCAAATCTGCCAGCACACTACTCACCTTCAACTGGTGCTGCTGTCGATTATCGTCATAAATCATCAACGTCTCCAACTTGATGTGCCGACTCAGCTTCTGCACCTCCCGCACACTCTGCCCTGCATCCAAGGCCGCCGTAATCGAACTGTGCCGAATACGGTGCGGTGATAACGGCTTAGTAATCCCCGCTTTTAATGCCCGTGTTCTCACCATCTTGGCAAGTCCTGTATCCGATAAAGGATGCCCCGGCGTATTCAGATCCAACGCCACAAACAACGCATCCTTAGTTGATGCCAACCCCCGAAACGCCAACCAATAACAAATCGCATCTCTAGTCTTAGGAGTTAAATCAATTATTTCCTGTTGGCTACCCCTTCCCTTACCCAAAACCAGTAGTTTGCTATTTTTCCGGTCAAAATCCCCGATTTTTAACTTGGCAATCTCCCCCCGCCGCAGCGCATTATCCCAAAGCAAGCGCAGCAAAGCATAATCCCTGACCCCCTTCGCCGTTGACCGATCGCAAGACAGTAATATCTGCTTAAATTCCTGGGGAGTAACACCACTAGTATCTCGGTATTTAATCACAGTCTCACCTTTAATATCTTCCAAGGTGTAACCACAAACCCCCAACACCCGACCTTGATGCACCAGCGCCCGTAAAGCTGCTAACCGTCGATTCACCGTGGCTTCCGATAAGCCTTGCTCAATCAGCATAGCTTTGTACTTGACCACCCACCCCAAAGCTTGCGCCCCCGGCAGTGCCAAAAATCGTACCACCCATTCCGCCGTCGATTCTACCCCAAACATCTTGGCAAAAAAATCTTTAATGTCTCGGTCATAGGCCCTACGGGTGGACGGACTGCGTTTTTGGGCCAACAACATCGCCAACACATCCGGCTGAGTCCACCAATCCATCACGGAAGGCAGAGTATCATTATTGACTTTAACGATGCGACCAGACATAAAAGCTAGGTAACGATAATGGCTCTTTACGTAACCTTATACCCCAATTTACGATCCATCGCTCAACTTTTTATCCTCTTTGCCCCAATCTTGATCTAACTGCCCCAAAAAAAGTCATTCTGGTGCGATTATCTTGGCTATCCCCTGATTATCTGTAAAAGTAATTCATCTTTTAGACGTGCCTTGAAGCTAACAGAGCGATTGAAATCTGAGCATCAGTTTTACCGGGGTATCCCGGTTATTTCTAAATACAAAAACTATTAAGTAAAAATCCATAATATTTTGTAATATTATTTCTAAATGTAAGCAGGTAGAGCAACCACCTTGGAGCATGATTGACCCAAAGTTGGTTAGGTTTTGAATGGTTTTTATACTCTTACTGAACAGTTGATGCCCAATTGCGATAGTCGTGGGAAAGTAGATGATCTCGAAATTAAGCCAGAGATGCAAGTACGGGCGATCGCTTTATAACTACCAACCTCTGAATTTGGGTATTCTCGGAATTTGCCAATAGCGTCTTTGACTCCTATGTATGATTTTTAAAGTAGATGTAGTAAACTGCTTTTGGAAAAAGCCTGTGTACAATAATTGACTGTATTGTGAAAAAAATCCTGATTTTGTCGGCTAATCCTACGGATACTGGCAGACTGCGCCTGGATGAAGAAGTCAGAGAAATTCAGGCAGGGTTAGAACGTGCCAAAAGTCGGGGGCAGTTTGAAATTATTACTAAATGGGCAGTACGTGCAGATGATTTACGCCGCGCTCTCCTAGATCATAATCCTGAGATTATTCATTTTTGTGGACATGGGGGAGGAAATCAAGGATTAGCTCTGGCAGATAACACAGGTAAAGCGCAAGCAGTGAGTAGTGAGGCACTATCAACACTGTTTTCCTTATTTGAGGGGATTGAGTGTGTAGTATTAAATGCCTGCTATAGCGAAGTGCAAGCAGAGGCAATTCGCCAACATACTGATTATGTTGTCGGAATGAATCAAGCAATAGGGGATATGGCAGCAATTAAGTTTGCAGTCGGATTTTATGATGCCCTTGGTGCTGGTAGATCCTATCAGGATGCTTACAAATTTGGTTGTGTATCCATTGACTTAGAGAATATCCCAGAATCAGCAAAGCCAGTTCTGAAACATCGAGATAACCTCATCAATACTCAGCAAGTATCGCAGACTAAACGTGTATTCATCAGTTATAAGCGGAATGTAGATCCCGATGAAATAGTTGCCCTGCAAGTTTGTCAGGCACTAGCAAAGCAGCATCAGGTGTTTATTGAC
This sequence comes from Nostoc sp. FACHB-190, assembly GCF_014696905.1. Lineage (NCBI taxonomy): Bacteria > Bacillati > Cyanobacteriota > Cyanophyceae > Nostocales > Nostocaceae > Nostoc > Nostoc sp. FACHB-190. Next base: position 6,587 of record NZ_JACJQW010000033.1, on the reverse strand, counting down.
CAAACTATGTTGGTAGGGACACGTTGGGCTGAACGCATTGAAGCCGAAATCCGCCAAGCAGATTTTCTTATTACCTTCTTGTCAGCACAGTCAGTTCATAGCGAGATGGTAGAGGCAGAAATTAGAATGGCGCATAATTTAGCGCAATTACAGGGAGGGAAACCAGCAATTCTACCAGTGCGGTTGGCATATCGAGAGCCGTTTCAGTATCCCTTGAGTGCTTATTTAAATCATATAAACTGGGCATTTTGGCAAGGGCAAGAGGATACACCAAGCCTAATTACAGAATTAAATCAGGCGATCTCTGGTGGTCAGTTAAGTATTAGTGCAGTGCAAACAAAAGCTGATATCCTCCAAACTAACCCCTCACCATTGCCCCATCCTTTTCCTTCAGCACAACCAGTTACGCTAGAAATGCCGGAAGGAACAATGGACTGTGAATCTAAATTTTACGTGGAACGGTCATCAGATCCACTTGCTTTAGAAGCAATTAAGCGTCAGGGTGTGACTATCACCATTAAAGGCCCACGGCAGATGGGCAAAAGCTCCTTGTTAATTCGTACTAATAATGCAGCAGTTGCAGCAGGTAAGCGGGTAGCATTTCTAGATTTTCAATTATTCGACAAAGCCACTTTAAATAATGCTGACAAATTCTTTCGCCAGTTCTGCTCTTGGCTAACTGATGAACTAGAAATGGCAGATAAAGTAGATGAGTATTGGCAGATGCCATTAGGTAATAGCCAACGTTGTACTCGCTATGTAGGGCGATATCTTCTCAAGGATTTTGGTCAGCCTTTAGTGTTGGCAATGGATGAAGTAGAAAGTGTTTTTGATAGCGAATTTCGTTCAGATTTCTTTGGGATGCTGAGAAGCTGGCACAATAGCCGTGCCACGACACCCATCTGGAAAAAACTAGATTTAGCACTGGTAACATCCACTGAACCTTACCAGTTAATTGATAATCTCAACCAATCACCCTTTAATGTGGGAGTGGTCATAGATTTAGAAGATTTTACAACCCAACAGGTTGCAGACCTCAACCAACGTCATGGTTCACCCCTCAACTTCAAGGAAGAACAGCAATTAATAGCATTGCTAGGTGGACATCCTTATTTAGTCAGGCTGGCATTGTACTGGGTTGCTAGTCAACGCCTCACTAGCAATGAACTGTTTGCCAATGCTACTGCTGATAATGGCCCCTTTGGAAATCATTTGCGTAACCATCTGTTCCGGCTGCATAACAAAACTGAATTAGTGCAAGGGATGCTGCAAGTCATTCACCAGAACACCTGTGAGGATGAGCGAGTTTTCTTCCGTTTGCGAGGTGCGGGTTTAGTGCGTCGGGAAGGGCGAGTAGTGATGCCCCGTTGTCAACTGTATGGCGAGTATTTTCGGGAGAACCTGCGTGGCTGAAGCAAACATTTACACCGTAGGCGGGACTGTGCAGGCTGGTGGGGGAATTTATATTCCTCGCAAGGCAGATATGGAGTTGCTGAATTTATGCCGGGAAGCAACTTTTGCCTATGTTCTCACACCCCGCCAGATGGGTAAGTCTAGTTTGATGGTACGCACGGCCCAAACACTAACGGAGGAAGGGATTAGTTCGATAGTGGTTGACCTGCAAGAGTTGGGGGCGCAAGTCACAGCCGAACAGTGGTATTTTGGTTTTTTGGTGAAGTTGGAAGACCAACTCATGCTGAATACAGATGTGGTGAGTTGGTGGCAAGCACATGCACATCTAGGAGTTTCACAACGCCTAACGTTGTTTTTTGAGCAGGTATTGCTGGCAGAGGTAGAGGGGCGGGTGGTGATTTTTGTGGATGAAATTGACTCAACCCTCAGCTTAGATTTTACTGATGATTTTTTTATTGCAATTCGCTATTTGTATGTAGCTAGAGCAACTAATTCTGAATTTCACCGACTTTCATTTGTATTGTTGGGTGTAGCGACTCCAGGAGATTTAATTCGGGATGCCAAACGTACACCATTTAATATTGGACAGCGTGTAGATTTGGCTGATTTTACTTTTGAGGAAGCTTTACCCTTAGCCGATGGTTTGGGTTTATCTAAGGACAAAGCACAGCAAGTTTTAGAATGGGTGCTGAAGTGGACAGCGGGACATCCTTATTTAACACAGCGTCTCTGCCGCACTATAAAAGAACAGGCAAAGGATAATTGGACTGAAAGAGAAATTGATCAGGTGGTATACAGTGCGTTTTTTAGCTTAACAAACAAGCAAGATAGTAACTTGCAGTTTGTGCGCGATATGTTAACTAAAAGGTCGCCTGATTTGTTCGCTGTTTTAAGAACTTACAAGGATATACTTAGTGAAAAATATATCATTCTTGATGAAGAACAATCGTTGGTCAAGTCCCACTTAAAGCTTACAGGTATTGTACGGCGTGATAACGGTAGATTATGTGTACGCAACTTAATATACAAGAAAGTTTTTGATAATAAATGGCTGCAAGAACATTTGCCATTACCTTTGAGTTTGTTAAAAGCCCAAGCAGTAGTTTTTACAACCTTAGTTGTAACTCTTTTGAGTCTGGGGGTGCGACAGTTGGGAGTGCTACAGGCTATGGAGTTAGCAGCTTATGACCAAATGATGCGATCTCGCCCCGATGAAGGCCCAGATCAGCGACTATTAATTGTAACTATTGACGACGCTGATTTAGCCAACCAACGCCGTAAAGGTGAAAATTTAGCAGGAACATCTCTGTCTGATCAATCACTGAATGCCTTACTGATAAAATTACAAAAATACCAACCGCGAGTGATCGGTTTAGATATTTATCGTGATTTTCCCGCCGAACTGCCAGAGTTAGCCCAACGGCTGCAAAAAACAGACAATTTGATTGGTGTGTGTAAAGGTAGTGATTCTACAGCAAACACCAAAGGTATTGAACCACCACCAGAAATTCCCAAAAATCGGCAAGGATTCAGCGACTTTCTTCATGATCCTGATGGAGTGGTGCGTCGCCATTTGATGTTTTTCACCCCAGAAACAGCATCTCTGTGTTCTGCTAACTATGCGTTCAGCACACAATTGGCATTTCGTTATCTTTTACCCTTGGGAATTCAACCAACATTTACCCCCCAAGGAAATTTACAGTTAGATAATACCATTTTTCCCCGTTTATCATCTCGTAGTGGCGGCTATCAAGGCATTGATGCCAATAGCGGTCAAACCTTACTCAACTATCGCGCTACCAAGAAAATTGCCGAAACCGTCACACTCACCCAAATTTTATCGAGTCCGATGAACTCTAGCGCCATCAAAGACCGAATTATTTTGATTGGTGTGACAGCCAGAGGTGATTTTCCTGACTATTGGGCGACCCCATTCAGCAGCAGATTAGACGCACAAATGCCCGGAGTTATCGTTCAGGCACACATGATTAGCCAAATTATTAGTGCGGTCTTGGATAAACGACCGTTGCTGACAGTTTGGACTGAATGGGGAGAATTCTTATGGGTTTGGGGATGGTCTTTGGCCGGAGGTTTGCTAGCATGGCGTTTCAAACAATTTTTATACAGAGGATTAGCTATAGGTATAGGAGCTACAATCCTGTATTTAATCTGTTTTATCGGCTTATCTACATGGGCTGTTTGGATACCATTTATTCCATCAACATTGGTATTTTTTTTTACAAGCGTGAGTGTGGTAGCATCCCAGGAGGCGTTCAAGCAACAACAGCGAATCAAAATTAGTAAATCACTTGTTAATAAACTCGAAATCGCCTGTGTGCTAAGGGGAGAAAATATGACAGATGTGATAGCAAGACTAATCACTCAGTACATTGAGCATAATGAAATGCCTACTAATAAAACCGATGAACAATCTGGTAAGCAAAAACATTAGTAGCTTGATAAGTCAACACGGATTGGGATGGTGAAGGAAGTAGCAAGAACGACCATTATCAACCGTTTTAAATGGGGAAAATAACGAACTAGGCGGAACGCTTGGGGAATAAAGGTTTGAAGATGAAAGTCTTGATTTATCGTGAATCAGTTTTTCATCGGTGAAGCCCACCAACAGGTACGGGACAAAAACTACCTTCTGAGGGTACGAAACGATGATCTCATTCCAATTACCAAATAGAATGAAACAAGCACAGAAAAAGCTTGTTTGGCAGGAGACGGTTCTATGACAGGGACAAACCCAGACATACAATTGTCAGGAAGAATTGAAAAAGGCTAGAGGGGCAATTAGAGCAGCTAAGTACAACTGTAGCTTTAATTTTGGCTCTGGTTAATGAATTGAATCACAAGACTTATGACACAAACACTTCAAGCCAAAGACATTGATTTACGTTATTTAATTGATAATTTTGGAATTAAGTTAATTTTAGATGAACAATTCTTCAGTGAATGGCAAGAGGAATTACCAGAGCTTACAGATTTAGAGAAACAACTTTTAGATAAAGTAAAAGCAGGTTATCTAAATCTGCTCAATTATCCACCATTGCTAGAAGATGTTGTGAGAATGGCAATTGTAGATCCGATACTTTTTATTGGAGATTTTTACCTATCTCCGTTTTATGTAAAATCTGAGGAATCTATAGATATTGCTGTACCTGATGAAGATGTAATCATTAAAGGCAGAATAGATACTTTAGTTTTAAAAGACCAATTATGGGTGATGATTATTGAATCAAAAAAAGCTTCATTTTCTATTGAAGAAGGACTAGCACAAATTCTCGCCTATATGTTAGGTAATCCTTATTCTGACAAACCCAGTTTTGGAATGATTGCCACAGGTAGCGAGTTTATTTTTGTGAAATTAGTAAAAGGGCAACCAACCCGTTATGCTTTATCAAAAGGTTTTTTAATGCGTAACCCTGGAAATGAATTGTACGAAGTGCTGCGTATCCTCAAACATTTAGCTCAATTGGTGACTGCGTGAATTACCCTGGTATGTCCCCGAAACTTATTAATTAGTGAATTTTGTCATCCCTAACTGAACAAAAAATGACATAGGGTTTCCTCGAACTACAGGGGCGATCAACTACCAATCGCAGAAACTATCTACTCGCAAATCTCGCCAAATATCAGAAACTTGCCACCCTGAATTACCAACTGATTGAACTAGAGGGTTATCGCGCACAGATATGTAGTCAGGAACATAGTTAATTTCTTGGTTAGCTATGTTCAGTTCTGGTTTTTCATCAGTTTTGATTTCAGGAATATCAGGAGGATCAATTTGAAGATTTTGCTGTATAGGTTCTTCGGTGATTTCTTTATTTTTGATAACTGGCTTTTCAGTTTTTTTGATTAATCTCATACTGATTCAAATTATGCTATTGAGCAATTAAAAATTTAAAAGCAAACAAATTAACTGAGGCGTTAAACACAGATAAAATTCAGCGCCAATCTAATATTATAGCTTAATAACAGATGAACTGTCTGGTAATAGTTATAGTGAGCTTTTTAATACAAAGTGGCAGTTTGATATCAATATCAACAGCAGTAATTATAAAAGTGTGTTTCTATTTAAGCTCAGTTTGCCTTAGTTTGCGCCTACAATAGCGATATCAGTTTAGATATCAAGTAAGATATCGTTATGACCCGAACGCAAAACCAAAGCCAGAAACAACCAACCAGCCAGATGATTCGCGTTCCCTTACCCTTGCTAAAGGCTGTACGGGAATTGTCTCGGTTGCACAGACAGGGGCGTACAACCGAAGTGTTGCAAGGAATCCATGAATTAGTAATTAAGCTTGATAGCACTGCTGATATCGATAGTTATGTTGATATTAAACAGTTGGCGCAACGGGTAGCTCAACTAGAATCACGTCTAGAGTCAGACTCAACTTATGAGTTAGAAGAAGAACTGACGACGATGAGCGATCGCTTAGAGCAGTTGGAGACGGCATATAATCAACTGATTATCTACCTCAATCACAAAAGTAAACCAAGGCAATCATCCTCACGTTACTATCAGCAGTAATACAATTTGGATTAAGCACGAAAGAGAATCCAACCGATACAGTAAAAGAAAGTATGGACAGAAGAGAACACCAGCAGTGAAGAAAGAATGACACAGGTAACAGCAATCACAGAAGCGATTACCAGTTTAAGCGAAGCAGAAGCCCGCTTTGGTTTAGTTCGTATTGAGTCAGAGCAATTTTTTCCAGAGTGGTCTACTGAATTGCCCCAAATCACTGAAGCAGAAAAAGCCTCCCTGGATATACTACGACGTAGATATCTATACCACCGTGGCGAAGGTGATTTGTTAGAAGGAACAGTCATGTTGCTAGTGGTGTCGCCGTTACTAGCACTGTCTGGATTTTACGATCCTCCTTTCAGGATTAAAGCAGAATCATCTGTGGATTTGGTACTGAATGATGGCGAGGAAGTACTGCGTGGTCGAATTGATGTTTTAGTGTTACAAAACCAGTTGTGGGTGATGGTGTTAGAGTCCAAAAAAACTACACTTTCAATTTGGTCAGCTGTACCGCAAGCCCTAGCTGTAGCGAACTGCAAACATCCAGGGCTAAAACTGCAAACAAGGCGATTTTGAAACCACATTATTTGCAAATAAGGTTCTGCTCAAAACGACATTATTTGCAAATGAAACTGCA